>NZ_CASQFS010000001.1:0-331900 GCF_949428155.1 Alistipes sp. UBA6068
AAAATAATCGCTCGTAAAATCGAGATAATTCCCGTATATTATAAACTTTGCTTTTGTTTAATCAACCAAAATCTTACAACTATGGTATATGGGTATATTCGTGTCAGCACGGACAAGCAAACGGTAGAAAATCAGCGTTTTGAGATCAATCGTTTCTGCGAGAACCACACGATGGTCGTTGACCGATGGATCGAGGAGACGATCTCCGGGAATAAGGATGTGGATAAACGGAAACTCGGTATCATTTTGGGTTCCATGCAGAAAGACGACATCCTGATTTGCGCCGAATTATCGAGGTTGGGCCGCAATCTGTTGATGATTATGGCCATCCTCAATCAATGTATGAAGCAGGAGGTGCAAGTATGGACGATCAAAGACAATTATCGTCTCGGCAGCGATATCAATTCCAAAGTGCTGGCTTTTGCATTCGGACTTTCTGCCGAGATCGAGCGCAATCTGATCTCGCAACGCACCAAAGAGGCATTGGCGCGTAAAAAAGCGGAAGGGGTCATCCTCGGTCGTCCCAAAGGAAGCAAATCCAAAATCCGGAAATTGACCGGGCGTGAAGCCGAAATTCAAGAATTGTTGGATAAACGAATTTCCAAAAGCGCGATCGCCCGTATTTTAGGGGTGCATCGACTGACTGTTGCCGGTTATCTCAAAACCATGCGAGCCAATTAAATAGATGAATCGACGTTGCGTATTTGCGCAACGTCGGTTCTATGATTAGGATTCGACATGTTTTTTGATTTCTGCAATGAATCGTTCGCCGAATCGCATATATGTACTGATAGTAATTCCTTTTATATCGATAAACTCTTCGCGGGTCAGCGGTCTGTCCGTTGCCAAGAGCACCAACACGGAATCGTACATGATGCGAGACGCTGCCACTCCGTTCTCTTGTGCGATTGTTTGTCTTAGAGTTCGCAACTTGGCGAGCAGTTGCATGTCGGTAAGTATGTCGCCATTCGCATCTACAAGCACTTTGAATCCGTCTTTCTCAATCATCCGTTCCGAATAACCGATTGTGTGTACCGCAGCACTTTTTCTCGCGGAACCCGTTTTCGCCGGAATCATCTCGGGAGCAGGCGAGTTCCCTGCGGAAGATTCAGGAATACGGAAGTAAGTAGGTCTATCTTTCGACGGATCTTCCATGCCGAAGTCGTCCTTTCTCCATGCACGATAATGTTCCTGACTGAGCAGTCGGCCGCATCCCGATTTATCCGGCTTATAATTCGTACATCCTAAAATATATTCCGTTCGTCCTTTCTTAACGACCAAATACCCATCTTTGCACCAGTCGCATTTCTGAATGGAAAGTTCGCCACCACGCTTATCGTTAGTCATAAATCCGCAGATTTCTTGATCGTTGGTGCAAATCCATAGTCTCAACCCATAATTCTTATTCCATCGCAGTTGCATCGGATAGCCGCAGATCGGGCAACGATCTTTCACGATGTTCGAGATGGAGAGGTCGGTTTTCAACTCTCCTTGCAACGTAACGTTGGGATAGCTTTTCGGATCACTCAACAGTTCCTTGATGAACTCCGAGGGGCGTTTTTCGGGAGTAACGATAAACACCCGATTCTTGGTTCGGGTCAGTGCTACATAGAACAACCGCCTCTCTTCGGCATAGTTATACGAGGTATCGTTCGATACGACCAAGTTAAGCACCGGATCGTCGTCCACTTTCGACGGGAAACCATAGATTTCATCCTTTGCATTGATGATAATTACGTTATCGGCACTCAACCCTTTCGAACTGTGGGCCGTCAAAAATTGGAGCTTGATTTTGTTCCCGTATTTTACCGAATAAACTTTCCCCGTTTTCTCGTCGTAGTTGAATTGTTTGGAATAGCAGAGATTCCTCGCGTCGAACCCATAGCGACCAATCAACAGGATGGATGCGATTCGGGATTTTCTTTCGGCCGCATTATACTCCAATATTTCTTCGATAGCTTTGTTTACTGCGATTCCCAGATAGTGGTATTTGCCGCCTTCCGGCCGCTCCTTTCCTTTATCGAAAGTTTCGACATACGGGTAAATGATAACCGGATTGATGATTCGCTTCGGAGAGACAAGCTCCTTTTTGATTTGCGCCGAATTTTTCTGTACGAATGTTCCGGCAATGTCGATTATCTCCTGAGCATTACGGTAAGTGCGTGTGATTTTCAACTCTTGCCCATAACCGACGGCTTCGCAAAATCGGGTGAACAGCGGTAGAATTGAGCCGCTGAAAGCATAGATCGACTGCCAGTCGTCGCCTACTGCCATGATTTTGGCATTGCACAACTGCGACAACTCTTTGATCAGGTTATAACGCTGCCGTGAAATGTCCTGATATTCGTCTACAATGATATATCTGTAATCGAGCTGTTCCTTGCCGACACGCTTTTGGCGTATCAACTCGGCAGACTCGTTTATCATGTCTTGGAAGTCGATGCAATGTTGCTCCTCCAATACCTTTTGGTACTCATAAAAGCATACTTTGCAGATGTCGAGAAACAACTTGGTGCGGACATTCTTATTCGCAGCCTTGAACTCTGCGAATTTCTCCAATCCATAGCCTTGCGTCTTGAAGTTGTTGATAAAGGTGCAGATCAAAAAGGTCAGCCGTGTAATGTATTTGCTCTCCTCCGTTTCAATCAGCTTTTTATAGACTTCCGCCGTCGAGCGTTTGTTCAGTTCATACCCGCGCGCAATAAGCTGTTCGCGCAGATGAAGCAGATAATCCCGACCGTCGGCATATTGCGAGTAGGTATATATCAAATCGGTCTTATGCTTCGCGTGCACTTGCTTTTTGTCGTCGATTCGAGAAACATACTTCTCTAACTCCTCTTGCGTATAACGATCGCTTCGATGATCTTCTGTAATTCCGAAATGTTCGATATACGAAATCTTGTCGCCTTGTTTTATGCGGAAGTCGGGCGTATAGGGCTTGTTCGCATCGAGGATAGGATACTGGTATATCGGCTCATATTCGTATTCTATCTGATACATATATAGAAAGTTAGCAATCCGCACTTCTTCCATCGACCGCAGTATTTCATTGTTCAATGTCTGCGTTTTCAAGGTCTTGCGATCGACGATTCGTTGAACGTATTCGTGCAGATTGCCTTTCAGGGTCGAATAGTCCGCTTTGGCAACGAACTGAAAATATTCGTTGAGTTTTTCACCTTCGTAGGGTGCAGTGAAATAGGAGCCGAAGAATAGAATCAATTTGTCTACGACCTCCGGATTACGCAGTACGGACGATTTCAGATAATTATTGATTACCGTGTACATATATCCGCCCTCGACAATTTTTTTGCGTTCTTCTTCACCTTGACGCAAAATCGTATAGCCGATGGAGTGAAACGTACTGATGGGACAAGGTATTCCCAAATTGCCGTTTATGCGTCCTCGGAGCTCCTCTACGGCCTTATTTGTAAAGGAGATGACCAAAATTTGAGTTGGATCAATGCCTCGTTTTTCTACAAGATACCGCACTTTGGCTGCTACCGTTGTGGTTTTGCCGGCTCCAGCTCCTGCGATGACCAACGTATGGTCTTCTTCCGAAAGCACCACTTCGCGTTGTTCACTGTCGAGGGATATAGCCGGATCACAGGCTTTAAGTATGTTATCAAGATAGGATTTCTCCGATTCGATATGGCGCGAAACATAGGCATCGTTATGTTTTCGGATAGTCGGCGATTCCGTTGCAAGGTCAGCCATTTCATCGAATTTCGCCCGAAAATAGCTAATGGCTTCCATATCGAGATTATGTTTGGCAGCATACTCGTTCAATATGTTCGACTGAACAAGAGTTGTATAAAATTGCGATAAGTCACGGTATTGTTCAACAAGGTCTTTGTAGTTGCTCCGCGCAATAAACCGATCTTGGGATAGCAAATCCTTGAATGCCTTGTTAAAAGACATGGCTCTGACGTATTCCACGGGGTAATTCTCCGAATTCGGATTCTTCGGAACCGTAGAACCGCTCTCTTGGTTTTGTCCAATATTTCTCAAAAAGTTTGCTATTCCCATTACTTTCAAAAACCGTTCGCTTTACAAAGATAGACATTAAATCGATTATTGTAATCATCATAATTGAGAATCAAGGTATATCCCTTATTTCAAGATAAAAACAATCGCTCCCCGGTACTACTGTCGGGGAGTGATTTATTGCCTTACATGGACGGCTTTGTGCCGTTTGTATTATTTCAGATCGCGGGCTTTGATACGTACAACTTTGCCATCGCGCACGATAACCAGTTCGCCGTCTTCTTTCCGGGCTTTCTCTACAAGGCGTTTGCGGGCCAACAGAATGCCCGCATTGATTTTCTCCTGCATCTGTTTGATTTCGATCTCACTCATTGTCCGCAATCTTTTTGTAGGATAACGTATCTTCTATATGGATTGTTGCATCTTTTTCGCCCGATGCAATGATTTTGATTTCACGTCGGCTGAACTATTGCTCTTCCATTGTAGTTTGCAGATTATCGGGAGCGGTCAAAAGGACAATGGCTGTTCGCGTATAGGATTTGTTGTTCGGTGTCGTGTATTCGGTAGGTCTATTCCTTTGGAGATCAGATCATCCTTTGTCTTATACGAGCATAGTTTTTCTATTATCTATTCATCACATTGGGAGAGCTTTTTTCTAACTTTCTCAGCGCGCCTTGCGATTCGGGATAGTGTCTGTTCGACCTTTTCGGGCGTAAATCCGTAGAAGGTTATATGAAACAGACAGCGTGCTGCAATTTCCGCATCGGACAGCTCGACACCTTCGTCCAGCACAATCTCTTTGCCAAGGTTGAGTGGCCAAGGGCAACTCTCGAAATCGTCCTCGTAGAGATCCATCTTGACACGAGGTTTTTCGTCGTAATGTTCCGCATCATAGTAATCCATATAGAACCGAACTGGCTTGTCCGTCTCCTCGGGCTGCATCTGTTGTAAGATGTCGTAAGACTTTTTACGCGTCTGTATTATTTGCCTAATCTTGTTTGGTTCGAACTCTATACCCGCAACAAACGCTCTAATTGCGGAGCGATGTCATCGAACGATACCTTTTGCAACAACTCTTTGAATTTCATACTTGTATTCCTTCGTGGTTAGTATCAACAAGCTATATATAATTCTTAAACAGATCGGATGACATATTTGTGAATCCTTTGATTGTTGACTGCAAAGATACTAAAAATAGAGGGATGGTAGATAAAAGCTATAAAAAATGGATTTGTATTGTCTGTTAAATTGCATTTGTACAATGTTGGTTCTTTAATGAACAAACCGTTTTGTTGCTCTTAATTAGGATACCGAAGCGGTTCAAAAAGTAACAGACTGGGTACTTGTGGTGCAAATGTGGTGCAAAACGGGAATAAAAAATCGCAACTTCGGTTTGCTGGGGTACCCCGGTGTTGATAGGTGCTTTTGGGGGTTGCCTGCAAGTGAGATGGGGTACTTATCTACTTGTATTCCAGTACCTATGTGTCCCAATGTTAAAAATGATGAGGCACCCTGACTGTGGATAGGGGTAGGTACCCACCTACCTACCCCAAAGGGTAGCGAGGGTACGGATTTCTACCCTCGATAAGGTGCAGGTATCGTTTTGAGTTTCGAGTATTAAGAGGACGACTCTTCGCTGTTGTCCTCGTCGATGCGCTTGATAGCTTGGGATGGAAGATGCAGACCTGGTAATCGTCCATGTACTCCGCCAATGGTATCTCGTACACTTCTAATAGCCCTGTTAGGCTTCGTACCCCTCGTAGTAGTAGGATTGTTCGATGCCTTTGAAGATCACTTCCCGGTCGGCTATGCGGTCGGTCAGGGCTGACGAGAGTAAAGCTCGCAGTTCGAGGTCGTTGATCGGGCTGCGTTCCATCGCCGAGAGGTAGGAATCCTTGTCGATCTGTTGCCAGTCCACAACCTTGCCGAGCCGGTTTTTCAGCATCATGTCGAGCCAGATGCGTGTCGCCCGGCCGTTGCCTTCCATAAAGGGGTGGGCGATGTTCATCTCCACGTACTTGGCAACGATTTCTTCGTAGGTGGTTTCCGGCATCCGTTCAATGACCGGCAGGATTTCATTCAGGTAAAGGCTGTTCGCAAAGCGAAACCCTCCTTTGGCTATGTTGAGCGTGCGGATTTTGCCCGCAAAGTCGTACAATCCGCCGAAAAGTGCTGCGTGAATGTCGCATAAGCCCTGCACCGTACCGATTTCGATACGGTCTATCGCTCCGCTCTCGAACAGAGCGCGGGCTTTTTCAAGGCTGGCAGCGTCGATTTCTTGCGTTTTCATCTTTTGTCGGTCGGGGTTTTCTATTCCAATGTTATGCCGCACTGGAAAGATGCCTGTGAGACAAAGGTAGTAAAAATTATGATTTTCTTGTTCGGAGAGGGATTCGCCGCGATGCAAAATCTCCGGAGTTGTGTCTAAATTGTGTACCTGGCCTAAAACGAATCAACCACCTGCATCGCTGCAAGTGGTTGATTTTGAGAGTGACACCGACAGGACTCAAACCTGTAACCTTCTGATCCGTAGTCAGATGCTCTATTCAATTAAGCTACGGTGCCGAATTGCGAATGCAAATGTAGGGCAAAAATCCGACATGCGCAAATAAATTGCGGAAAATTTTACGAAGATTTGCCTGCCGGGCTGCGGAATCCGCAAATAACCGTCGTTAAAACGTTTTAGCAGGCGCCGGGGCAATCCGAATGAAAGGCGGTGTTAAAACGTTTTAATGCAAGGTGCAATTATTTTATTTCGCGGTCGGGGTTCTCGCGCAGGAATTTCTCCCAACTTTGCGACCCCCCTTTCGAGGCCGCTTTCTTGCCGCCCCCGAGCCCTTTCACCCGGGCGTCGCCCAAGGCGGCGTTGAGCGGCGAAGCGGTCGTGTAGTAGTGGCACAGCGCCACGGCCATTCCGTCGGTGGCGTCCAGCCGTTTGGGCGGCTGGTCGATGGTCAGCGTCCGGCAGACGATGGCCGCCACCTGTTCCTTGGCCGAGGAGCCGCGCCCCGTAATCGCCTGCTTGATGCGCATCGGCGCGTATTCCGAAACGCTCAGCCCGCGGCTCAGCGCGGCGGCCATGGCGACCCCCTGCGCCCGTCCCAGCTTGAGCACGGATTGCACGTTCTCGCCGAAAAACGGAGCTTCGAGCGCCACCTCGCGCGGTTCGTACTGGTCGATAAGGGCTCCCACCCGCTCGAAAATATGGCGCAGCTTTTCGTAAGGGTCGGTCAGTTTGTGGAGGTCGATGTCGCCCAGCACCACGGCGCGGACCGTGCGGCCCTCGACCTCCAGCACACCGTAGCCCATGTAGTTGGTGCCAGGGTCGATGCCCATGATGCGGTATGACGGTCGGGATGCCAACGAACGTTCGCTATTTCTTCAGTTCTTCGATCGCCTTTTCGAGGTCGCGCACGCGCTTGTCCAGTTCCGGCAGACGCTTGAACACGGCCGACGAACGGTGATACTGCATGCCCGGGAGTGCCGGATAGCCGAAGCGGATTTCGCCGTCGGGCACGCTCTTGTCGATGCCGCTCTTGGAGCCCACCTGCACGCGGTTGCCTATCGTCACATGGTCCGCCACTCCCACCTGGCCCGCCAGGAAGCAGTTGCTGCCCACCTTCGAGGTGCCCGCAATGCCCGTCTGGGCCGACGAGACGGTGTTGGCACCGATTTCCACGTTGTGGCCTATCTGAATCAGATTGTCGAGCTTCACGCCGTGGCGGATGACGGTCGAATCGGTCTTGGCCCGGTCGATGCAGGTGTTGGCGCCGATTTCCACGTCGTCTTCGATGACGACGTTGCCCAGCTGGGGTATCTTGTCGAAACCGCCATCCGCATTGGGCATGAAGCCGAATCCGTCGGCTCCGATGACCGCCCCCGCGTGGAGGATGCAGCGGGCGCCCACCTTGCAGCCCTCGTAAATCTTCACGCCCGGATAGAGGGTCGTCCCCTCGCCGATTTCCACGCCGGCGCCGACATAGACCTGCGGATAAATCTGGCAGCCGGGGCCGATTTTCGCACCGTCTTCCACTACCGCGAAATCGCCGACGTAGCAGTTTTCGCCCACCGTCGCTTTCTCCGAGACTGCGGCGCGGCTGCTGATGCCCGTGCGGCGGGGTTTGGCCGCGTTGTACATTTCGAGCAGTTTCACGACGCAGGCGCCTGTGTTGTCGACCTTGATGAGGGTGGCGCTTACGGGTTGCGACGGCGTGAACGTGCGGTCTACCAGCACGATGCTGGCCTGGGTGGTATACAGAAAAGGTTCGTATTTCAGATTGGTCAGGTAGGCCAGCGAACCGGCCTTGCCTTGTTCGATGGACGACACGGTGTGCACGGCCGCCGCTTTGTCGCCGACGATTTCGCCGCCCAAGAACCCGGCGATCATCTCGGCTGTGAATTCCATTGCCATAGTATTATAAGTAGTTTGTAATGTCGATTCCGTCCGGCAGAAACTCCTCCACCGAGCGTCCGAACGCCAGCACTTCGCGCACGGTCGACGACGAGATGTCGGCCACGGCCGAGGGGGTGAACAGCATCACGGTCGTCAGCGCCGGGTAGATGCGGTGGTTCGTGGCTTCCATCGTGCGTTCGTACTCGAAGTCGGTGGTGTTGCGTACGCCGCGGATGATGGCGCAGGCACCGACCGCTTCGGCGAATTCGCCCGTCAGCCCCGTGTATACCCGTGCTTCGACACGCGGGTCGGCGGCATAGATGTCGTCGATGAGCCGTTTGCGGTTTTCGACCGTCAGCAGCCCTTGCTTGGCCGTGTTGTTGCCTATGCCGATTACGATGCGGTCGAACAGTTTCAGCGCATCGTCCACCAGCGCCGCATGGCCGCGTGTGAACGGGTCGAACGAGCCCGGGAAGATTGCGATTCTCTCCATGAAAACAAAGGTAGCGAAAAAATTAAAAATGAAAAATTAAGAATTGAAAATCATTCCGTGCAGGCAAATCTGTTTTTGCGAATGCAAGCTGCACCCTCCGAACAGAAGTCGTTGAAAATTGTTGCGGAATATTCCGAACCCGGCTTTTTGAACGTGACGGGCAATGTCCCGGAATGATTCTTAATTTTTCATTTTTAATTACCCGAACAGTTCCTCCATCGCCTTGGCGACGCGTTCGGCGATAAGGGCCATGTAGGGCATCCCCTCGAAGTGGGCCAGCGCCGTGATGCCCCGGTGGTCGGCGTAGAAAAGTTCGTCCATCCGGGGCAGCATTTCCCGCGCAAGGGGTTCTTCGCGCAGTTCCAGCCTTGCCGCTTCGATAGCCCGGAGGGCCAGGGTGCGTTCGACGCTCGGGGGGGCTGGCGTGGTGCAGACCGTCGTGCCGCGGACTGCAAAGAGCGGTGCGTCGTCGGCCGTGTGGCAGATGCCGTCGTGGTCGCAGCGGATTGCCGTTTCGGCGCCCGCGAGTTCGGCCTGACGGCGGGCCAGCAGCGCCGCGGTTTCGCGGGCCGAGGTCGGCAGTTCGGCCATCGGCAGGTCGTAGCAGACTGCGCAGGCGTCGGGCCGCAGGCTGCGCAGGGCATAGCCGTCGTAGTACGATACGCCGCCCCCGCACAGCCGTTCCGCTCCGTCAGCCGTGAGTTCGATGCGGACGAATCCCGAGACCGATTGTGGGTAGCGTTCGGCCTTGGCCGCGGCGGCGATGCGTGCTTCCAGCTGCCGGACGTCCGGCGCGTAGCGGCAGCCGAAGAGCGTCCGGGCCGCTTCCGTCAGCCGGGCCGCATGGGCTTCGACCAGCCGGGGCTGTCCGCCGCAGACGTGGACCGTCTGATAGAGAAAGAGTTCTGTCACAGCAGGAAGATTTTCAGCAGCAGTTCGCGCAGCAGTTCGCCCTCGGGTGCGCCGCCCGTGTTCAGCCCCTTGCTCTTGGCGTCGTATTCGCGCAGCAGCCCCAATATCTGGAATACCTTGCGGTTGTCCCACAGCGCGGCGTGCTGCTTGATTTCGTTGATTACGAAGGTGTTGTTCTTGCGCAGGGTGCGCATCAGTTCCGTGTCCTGCGGGAACGGCTGTCCTTTGTGGCGGGAGAGCCAGCGCAGGTAGTTGACCACGAACAGGTCGCGGAACTGGCCGAAGAGCGCCATGATGGTCAGCAGCAGCGGATTGTCCTTGGGATTGCGGGCGAAGTGGTCGGCAATCATCAGCGCACGGGCCATGTCGCGGGTCATCACCGCCTTGCAGAGCTCGAAGTTGTTGAAGTCTTTCGAGATGCCGATGTTGGCTTCGATGTCGGCGTCGGTTATCTTCGTCGTGCCGGCCGGCAGCGAGACCATGAGCTTTTGCAGTTCGTTGGCTATCTTCGAGATGTTCGTCCCGAGGTGGTCGCTCAGCATCGAGAGCGCCTTGGGGTCGATGCTCAGCCCTTTCTGCTTGGTGAACTGCTGGAGCCACGCCACGATTTCGTAGTCGCGCGGCTGGATGGATTCGAGCACCGCGCCGTTGGCCGTGCAGCCTTTGTAGAACGCCGAACGCTTGTCGACGCTCTTTTCCTTGTGGCAGATTATCAGTATCGTCGTCGGGGAGGGTTTCTGCGTGTAGAGCGAGAGTCTCTCGATGCCCCGCAGCTGCTGCGCTTCCTTGACGATGACTACCTGGTAGGAGCCCATCATGGGCATCTGGCGGCAGAGGTTGATGATCTGGCCCGTTTCCGAATCCTTGCCGTAGACGGTTATCTGGTTGAACGCGCGTTCCGCTTCGCCCAGCACGCCCGTCGCCAGCTGGTCGCACAGGGCGTCGATGAAGTAGCTTTCGTCGCCCATGAGCAGGTAGACGGGGGCATAGCGGCGGGCCGCCACGTCGGCGGTCAGACGTTCGTATTGGGCGACCGTGTCGCGGAAGCGGAGTGCGCTTTTGGCCATGTCAGACGATTTCTTTGGTGATTCGCAGCACGTTTTCGGTCCCGTCGGTCAGCCGGTAGCGGTCGTCGATGCGGCGGCCTACCAGCCAGACGATTTCGTCGCCCGAGACGAGGACGAACTGGCGCTGTTTCGCCGCCGCCGAGACCTTGGCGTCGGTCAGGAAGTCGCTCACTTTCTTGCGGCCCGTCATGCCGAAGGGCACGAACCAGTCGCCCTCCTGCCAGCGGCGCAGCGTGAGCGGGTATTGCAGTTTGTCGGCGTCGATCTGGGCTATGTGTTCCGGTACGCCGAAATCCTTCACGGCGTCGATGTCGGTCCATTCGTAGTAGAGGACCGCATTGCCGCAGTAGCTGCGCGCCGCGCCGTGCGCCACCTGGCATGTGCAGGGGTCGTCGTCGGCAATGGGCGCCACGGCGATGGCGCCCCGGTCGATGCAGGCCATCTTCGTGCGCGAGTAGAAGCGGCGGCCTGTCGCCTGTTGGTCGAGGGCCCGGCACAGTGCGTCGATGACGTCGCTCTTGAAGCCGTAGGCCGCCAGCAGTTCGTAGATGACGAATCCGCGCGGGAACGCCGGGTCGATGCGGTCCGGGCGGATGATGTCGATGCCGTTTTCCGAGGTCACCGCTTCGCCGCGGATGCGTTCGATGCCGTGGTCGATGAAGCGCTGGGCGTCGGTCAGACGGCCGATGTTGCGGCGCATCAGGGAGGTGAACGCCGGGTTGATTTCGCGGATGCGGGGCACGAGGCCCAGCCGGATTTTGTTGCGCAGGTACTTGGTCGAGCGGTTCGACGAATCTTCGCGGTAGGGTATCTTGTTGGCTACGGCATATTCGAGGATTTCCTTGCGCGAGGCGAACATCAGCGGGCGGACGATGCGTCCTGCCTGTTGCGAAATGCCCGTCAGCCCGCGCAGTCCCGTGCCGCGCAGCAGGTTGATGAAGAACGTTTCGATGGAGTCGTCGGCGTGGTGGGCCACCGCAACGGCCGTGTAGCCGTGTTCGAGCCGCAGCTCCTCGAACCATGCGTAGCGCAGGCGCCGCGCCGCCATTTCCATGGATTCGCCCGTGCGTTCCATCTCGGAGAGCGTGTCGAAGCGGCGGTTGTAGCACTCCACGCCCAGCCGGGCCGCTTCCTCGGCCACCAGCGTTTCGTCTTCGTCGCTTTCGGTGCCCCGCAGCTGGAAGTTGCAGTGCGCCACGCCCACCCGGTAGCCGCACCCGGTGAAAAGCCGCAGCATGACCATCGAATCCACACCGCCCGATACGGTCAGCAGCACCCGATCGTCGGGCGTCAGCAGTCCGTTCTCCTTTATATAATGTTCAAACGCTTCGGGAAGAGCCATGAATCGGTCAATTAAAAATTAAGAATGAAAAATTAAAAATTCCGCATTTCTGCTGTCGGGAGCCTCTGCAAGGAATCTGCGACGGCTGCGTTGCCCATAGCCGACAGGCGGGGCTTTCCATGTTAATTCTTAATTTTTCATTTTTAATTATAGAATGTTTACTTCCGTGTCGATTTCCACGCCGAATCTGTCGCGGACGGCGGTCTGTACCTTGCGGGCCAGCGCGATGACTTCGCTGCCCGTGGCGCCGCCCAGGTTCACCAGCACCAGCGCCTGCCGTTCGTGTACGCCTACGCGACCTTCGCGGTAGCCTTTCATCCCTGCCTTGTCGATCAGCCACCCGGCTGCCAGCTTCGCCTTGCCGGGTTCCTGCGCCGGGTAGAGCGGCATGTCGGGCCACTCCGTTTTCAGCCGTTCGGCTACGGGTTGGTCTACTACCGGGTTCTTGAAAAAGCTGCCCGCGTTGCCCAGTTCGGCCGTGTCGGGGAGTTTCGTGCGGCGGATGGCGATGATCGCTTCGCGGATGTTGCGCAGGGTCGCTCCGCCGCGGGCCGCCACTTCGCGTTCCACGTCGCCATAGCCTAAATGGGGCTGCGGCGTGCGTGTGAGGGCGATTTCGACGGCCGTAATGACAACGCGCCCTTTCAGCGCGTGCTTGAAGACGCTTTCGCGGTAGCCGAATTCGCAGTGCGCCGCATCGAGGGTCAGCATCGAGCCGCTCTCCACGCAGTACATTTCCACCCGTTCGATGACGTCCTTGGCTTCGCGGCCGTAGGCCCCGATGTTCTGCACCGGCGCCGCGCCCGCCTTGCCCGGTATGAGCGAGAGGTTTTCGATGCCCCACAGGCCGCGTCGGACGGCCCATTCCACCAGGTCGTCCCATTCGACGCCCGCGTCCACGCGTACGCGCACCCGCTCGCCGTCGTCTTCCGTCACTTCGATTTTCTGCGACACGGGGGTCAGCAGCAGTCCGTCGTAGTCGCACGTGAACAGCACGTTGTTGCCTCCCGCCAGCACCATCCAGCGGTCGGGTATTCCCGCCGCAAAAAGGGCCCGCAGGTCGTCGGCCGTCTCGAATTCGACCAGCCGCGCCGCCCGTTGCTTCACATGGAAGCTGTTGCGGCCGCTCAGGTCGGCCTGTTGAAATTCTTTGGTCATGATGCGCAAAGTTAGAAATAAATTTCGTATCTTCGACAGAAGATGTCGCCGATAAAGCCACCGATTGAAACCTAAATACCTTACAACCATGTTTTCACAAGAAGACCTCCAGCAGATCGCCGGGCATGGGCTGACGCCCGGAGCGGTCGAGCGGCAAATCGCCGATTTCCGGCGCGGTTTTCCCTTTCTCAGGGTCGTGCGGGCCGCTTCGCCCGGCGACGGCATTGCGGTGCTCGGCCCGGCGGCGGCCGATGCGGCCGTGGCCCGTTACGACGCGGCGGCCGCGTCGCGTTCCGTCGTGAAGTTCGTGCCCGCTTCGGGCGCCGCTACGCGCATGTTCAAGGAGCTGTTCGAGTTCGTCAACGACGATAAGCGCGGCAAGGGAATCGACACCCTGCTGCAAAATATCGGGCGTTTCGCGTTCTGGCCCGAGCTCAAGTCCGTGCTGCCCGAGGGGGCCGACGACAAGGCTGTTGTCGGCGCTATCGTGGGGCAGGGACTCGGCTACGGGTCCAAGCCCAAGGGGCTGGTGACGTTCCATGCCTATCCCGACGGGGCGCGCAAGGCTGTCGAGGAACATTTGGTCGAGGCGGCCGCCTATGCCGCTGCCGACGGCGTGGCCCGTATCCATTTCACCGTTTCGCCCGAGCACCGGGCGGGTTTCGAGGCGCTGTTGGCCGAGAAGGTCCCGGCCTATGCAAAACGTTTTGGCATCCGCTACGACATTTCGTTTTCGGTGCAGAAGCCCTCGACCGACACCATCGCCGTCAATCCCGACAACACGCCTTTCCGGCAGGACGACGGGCGACTGCTGTTCCGTCCTGCGGGTCACGGTGCGTTGATTGAGAATCTGAACGAAATCGACGCCGACTTGATTTTCATCAAGAACATCGACAACGTCACGACCGACGCCCTGCGCGCCGATACGGTCCGTTTCAAAAAGGTGCTGGCGGGCGTGCTGCTCGGGTTGCAGGAGCGGGCGTTCGCTTATCTCGAAGCGCTCGACGCCGGTACGGCCGATTCGGAGGAGGTCGCCGCATTCGTCCGCGAGGAGCTGTGCGTGAAGCTGCCCGAGCGTTACGATGCGGCTTTGCTGCGCAGCATCCTCGACCGTCCCATTCGTGTCTGCGGCATGGTCCGCAACGAGGGCGAACCGGGCGGCGGTCCGTTCTGGGTGGCCAATCCCGATGGCACCGAATCGCTCCAGATTGCCGAATCGAGCCAGATTGGGCCCGACGACATGCCGCTGATGAAGTCGGCGACCCACTTCAACCCGGTCGACCTGGTGTGCGGCGTGCGCAAGGCCGACGGCGGCAAATACGACCTGCGCAACTACACCGACCCCTCCACAGGCTTCATTTCGTCGAAGTCGTCGGGCGGCCGCGAGCTGCGCGCGCAGGAGTTGCCGGGGCTGTGGAACGGCGCGATGGCCCGCTGGAACACCGTCTTCGTCGACGTGCCCGTGTCGACCTTCTCGCCCGTCAAGGTGGTGCAGGACCTGCTGCGTCCTCAGCATCAGTAAGTTGCATGCGCTGTTAAGTCCGTGTCCCCGCGAAGCCGAAACCTCGCGGGGGCTTTTTTGTCGTTTTCGGGCGATTTGTTGGCGAAATGGGGATAAATTGTTCGCGGGGCGGCTTGTTGTTCTGAGAATCTTTATTAAATTTGTTGCGCGAATCGGAAAACGAAAATCAAAACAGATAAATCGCTATGGAAAACAAACTTCAACAGTTGACCCGGACGCTCTACGACGAGGGTTTGGAGAAGGGCCGCGCCGAAGCCGAGCGGCTGGTGGCCGAGGCCCGTGCCAAGGCCGACAAGATCGTGGCCGACGCCGATGCGCAGGCCGCGGAGATTCTCCGCAGGGCGCAGGCCAAGGCCGAGGACGTGGAGAAGAACACGCTGACCGAAATCGCGCTGGCCGGCAAGCAGGCCGTGGCCCGCATCAAGTCCGAAATCGCTTCGCTGATCGTCGCCAAGGCTGCCGGGGCGGGTGTCAAGGAAGCTGCCGTCGACCCTGCGTTCATCAAGGAGATGCTGCTCGCCGTGGCCAAGAACTGGAACGGTGCCGATGCCGGCAAGGTCGAACTGCAAGCCTTGTTGCCCGAGGGCGAGCGCGAGAAGCTCGACGCCGCTTTCGAGCAGAGCGCCAAGGAGCTGCTCGCCGCAGGCATCGAAGTGGGTTATTCCAAGGAGGTCCGCACCGGGTTCAAAGTCGGCGCCAAGGAGGGCGGCTACTACATTTCGTTCTCCGACGCCGACATGGAGGCCCTGCTGGGCGAGTACCTGCGCGAGAAAGTTTCCCGGATGCTGTTCAAGGCGTAGGCAAGATGTTCGCGACCAATTACTATACGCTCGTCGCCGGACTTCGCGAGTATGCGCTCGACGCCGATACCAAGGGGTTCGACGCGGCGGCCATCGTCGCCGAGATATTCGAGGCCCTCACGGAGCGCGATGCCCGGCAGGTGCGGCTGCTCGACGCCTACTACGACTGCGAGAACCTGGCCGCGCTGCGTGCCGGGCGTTCGGCGTTCGGTCCGCTGGGCAACCTTTCGCGCGAGGAGCTGGCCGAAGAGCTGAAGCGTCCCTCCCGGCTGCCCGAGGAGCTGGCCCGCGTGGTGCGTGCGTACAACGACCCCGAGGGCGAGGATGCCGAGACGGTCGATACCGCCCGGCGGTTCGAGAAGTCGCTCTTCGCGGCCTATTACGACCTTTGCGAACGCAAGGGCTGCCGCTTCCTGCGCGCATGGGCCGTGTTCGACCGCAACCTGCGCAACCTGACCGCCGCCGTGACGGCCCGGGCCGCCGGACGTCCCGTCGAGGAAGTCACCGTCGGCGGGGGCGACGTCGTCGAGCAATTGCAGCGCAGTTCGGCCGCCGACTTCGGTCTGCGGGGCGAGCTGGGCTATATCGACGCCGTGATCGCGGCCGTGGGCGACGAAGCCAACCTTGTGGAGAAGGAGCGCAAGATAGACCTTATCCGTTGGAACGAGGCGCTCGAACTCGCCACGTTCGATTATTTTGACATCAACGCCGTTCTTTCCTACCTGGTGCGGGTCAACATCGTGGCTCGCTGGACGCTGCTCGACCCTGTGCGCGGACGCGAAATGTTCGCCCGGCTGCTGGCCGAGCTGGACGGCAAGGAACTGATAGAAAAACAATAAAGCATACAAATGAAAACTACTGGACGTGTAAACGGCATCATCTCGAACATCGTCATCGTCAAGGCCGACGGACCCGTGGGCCAGAACGAGATATGTTACGTGTATGCCGGCGATACGAAGATGATGGCCGAGGTCATCAAGGTCATGGGCGATGCGGCCTATGTGCAGGTGTTCGACAGCACGCGCGGTCTGAAAATCGGCGACCGCGTCGAATTCGAGGGTCACATGCTCGAAGCGACGCTGGCTCCGGGTCTGCTGTCGCGCAACTACGACGGTCTGCAGAACGACCTCGAAAAGATGGACGGTCTGTTCATCGCCCGCGGTTCGATGACCGAGCCCGTCGATTTCGGGGCCGAGTGGGAGTTCGCGCCGCTGGCCAAGGAGGGCGACAAGGTGTCGGCCGCTTCGTGGCTCGGCGAGGTCAAGGAGCAGTGGCTCACCCATAAAATCATGGTGCCGTTCACGATGACCGACACCTATACGGTCAAGAGCGTCGCCGCCGCGGGCAAGTACAAGATTACCGACACGATGGCCGTGGTCGTCGACGCCGAGGGCCGCGAGCACAACATCACCATGGTGCAGAAATGGCCCGTCAAGCAGGCGGTCCGCTGTTATACCGAGAAGCCCCGCCCCTCCCGCGTCATGGAGACCGGCGTGCGCGCCATCGACACGTTCAATCCCATGGCCGAGGGCGGTACGGGCTTCATCCCCGGGCCGTTCGGCGCAGGCAAGACGGTGCTTCAGCACGCTATCTCCAAGCAGGCCGACGCCGACGTCATCATCATGGTGGCCTGCGGCGAGCGTGCCAACGAGGTGGTCGAAATCTTCAAGGAGTTTCCCGAGTTGGTCGACCCCCGCACGGGCCACAAGCTCATGGAGCGTACGATTATCATCTGCAACACCTCCAACATGCCCGTCGCCGCGCGCGAGGCGTCGGTCTACACGGGTATGACCATCGGCGAGTATTACCGCGCCATGGGGCTCAAGGTGCTTGTCATGGCCGACTCCACTTCGCGCTGGGCCCAGGCGCTGCGCGAGATGTCCAACCGTCTGGAGGAGCTGCCCGGTCAGGACGCTTTCCCGATGGACCTTTCGGCCATCATCTCCAACTTCTATTCGCGTGCAGGCTTGGTGAAGCTCAGCAACGGCGCCACAGGTTCCGTGACGTTCCTCGGAACGGTATCGCCCGCGGGCGGTAACCTCAAGGAGCCTGTCACCGAATCGACCAAGAAAGCGGCCCGCTGTTTCTACGCCCTTTCGCAGGGCCGCGCCGACTCGAAGCGCTACCCGGCCATCGACCCGCTGGAATCCTACTCCAAATATCTGGAGTATCCCGAAATCAGCCAGTACCTCGACGAGCACATCGGCAAGGGGTGGGTCGACATGGTCTATGCCGGCAAGACGATCGTGCAGCGCGGCAAGGAGGCCAACGACCAGATCAACATCCTCGGCGACGACGGCGTGCCCATCGAGTACCACGAGCGTTTCTGGAAATCGGAGCTCATCGACTTCGTCATCCTCCAGCAGGACGCTTTCGACGACATCGACGCCAACTGCCCCGTCGAGCGTCAGAAGATGATGTATGAGATGGTGCTCGGCATCTGCCGCAGGGATTTCCGCTTCGCCGACTTCGAGGAGTGCTCGCAGTTCTTCAAGGGGCTCATCAACCTTTTCCGCCAGATGAACTACTCCGAGTGGCAGTCGGAGAAGTTCAGCGGCTACAAGCAGCAGATCGAGCAGTATGTACTTGCCAAAACCGAATAAAGCCATGACAACACGCGCATTTCAGAAGATATATACCCGAATCGACAACATCACCAAAGCTACCGTCACACTCCGCGCTTCGGGCGTCGGCAACGACGAGTTGGCCACCGTCGGCGGCAAGCTCGCGCAGGTCGTCAAAATCATGGGCGAGAACGTCACCTTGCAGGTCTTCGCCGGTACGGAGGGCATCGCCACCGATTCGGAGGTGATGTTCCACGGCGAGCCGCCCAAGCTCAAGGTCTCGGACAACCTCGCCGGGCGTTTCTTCAACGCCTACGGCGAGCCTTTGGAGGGCGGCGAGGCCGTCGAGGGCGAAGCCCGCGAAATCGGCGGTCCGACGGTCAATCCGTTCAAGCGTATCCAGCCCTCGGAGCTCATCGCTACGGGTATCGCCGGCATCGACTTGAACAATACCATCGTTTCGGGTCAGAAGATTCCGTTCTTCGCCGACCCCGACCAGCCTTATAACGCCGTCATGGCCAATGTGGCCCTGCGCGCCAAGGCCGACAAAATCATCCTGGGCGGTATGGGTCTCACGAACGACGACTTCCTCTACTTCAAGTCGGTCTTCGAGAACGCCGGAGCCTTGGACCGCATCGTCTCGTTCGTCAACACCACCGAGAATCCGCCCGTCGAGCGTCTGCTCGTGCCCGACATGGCTTTGACCGCCGCCGAGTACTTCGCCGTCGACAAGGGCGAAAAGGTGTTGGTGCTGCTCACCGACATGACCCTCTACGCCGATGCGCTGGCCATCGTGTCGAACCGTATGGACCAGATTCCGTCGAAAGATTCGATGCCCGGTTCGCTCTACTCCGACCTGGCCAAGATCTACGAGAAGGCCGTGCAGCTGCCCAACGGCGGTTCGATCACCATCATCGCCGTGACCACCCTCTCGGGCGGCGACATCACCCACGCCATCCCCGACAACACGGGTTACATCACCGAGGGTCAGCTGTTCCTGCGCAACGACTCCGACACGGGCAAGGTCATCGTCGACCCGTTCCGTTCGCTGTCGCGTCTGAAGCAGCTTGTCATCGGCAAGAAGACCCGCGAGGACCATCCGCAGGTGATGAACGCCTGCGTGCGTCTCTATGCCGACGCCGCCAACGCCAAGACCAAGCTCGAAAACGGTTTCGACCTTTCGGACTACGATGAGCGTACGCTGAAGTTCGCCCACGACTATTCCGAGAAGTTGCTGGCCATCGACGTCAACATCGACATCACCGCGATGCTCGACACCGCGTGGGCCCTTTTCGCCGAGTACTTCTCGCCCGAGGAGGTCGCCATCAAGGAGGAGCTCATCAAGAAATACTGGAAAGCATAGCTTGCCATGGCCATCAAATTCCAATATAACAAAACTTCGCTCGGCGAACTCGGCAAGCAGCTCAAGATGCGGCAGAAGGCCCTTCCGACCATCAAAAGCAAGGAGTCGGCCCTGCGTTCCGAGGTCAAGAAGGCGAAGGATTCCGCGGGCGACTACCGCCGTCGGCTCGACGCCCTGAAAGCCGAGTACGACTACATGGCGGCGCTGTGGGGCGAGTTCGACGACGGGCTGGTGCGCATCGCCGACGTGGAGCTCTCGACGCAGAAAATCGCCGGCGTGCGGACGCCCGTGCTGACCGACGTGAAGTTCGAGGAGAAGCCCTACGACCTCTTCTCCGCTCCCGTGTGGTTCGCCGACGGCGTGGAGATTCTCAAGCGGCTGGCCCGTCTGGCCCTGGAGTTCGAGGTCTACGAGCGCAAGATGGAGCTTCTGGACTTCGCGCGGCGCAAGACCACGCAGAAGGTGAACCTCTACGAAAAGGTGCAGATTCCCGGTTACGAGGACGCCATCCGCAAGATCAAGCGCTTCATGGAGGACGAGGAGAACCTCTCCAAGTCGGCTCAGAAAATCGTCAAAACCAAACAGCAGCAGGCCGGGGAGGGCGCCACGTTATGATAGCAAGAATGTCGAAATACGACTTTGTGCTCTTTGCGGCACAGAGCGCCGATTTTGTCGATAGACTGCGCGACCTCGGGTTGGTCGACATCACCACCGCAGGGTGGGAGCCTTCCGAGGAGGACCGCCAGTTGCTTCTGGACATCGAAGCGGGTACCAAGGCGCTCGATTTCCTCAAGGCGTGGGCCGGAGAATCCGAGCACAAGCAGACCGGGGCGCAGCCCTATGCTTCGGGCGAGGAGACGTTCCGGCAGTATGCGGCCGCCCAGCGGGCCCTTGCCGCTTCACGGACCGAAATCGCGCGGCTCGAAAAGAGCGCCGAGGAGCTCCGGCCGTGGGGCGAGTTCGACGTGGCCCGCGTGCAGAAGCTCGCCGGGCAAGGAATCGTTCTGCGTTACTTCTCCGCTCAGCGCAATACCTACGACAAGATGTCGGCCGAGTGGTCGGAGCAGTACGCCGTTTCCGAAATCAACCGGACCGATTCGACCGTGTGGTTCATCGTGGTGGCTGCTCCCGGGCAGGAAATCAACCTCGATGCGCAGGAGATGAAGACGCCGCAGATGGACGTCCGGCAGGCCGAGGAGGCTATCGCCGCCGAGCAGGCCAAGGTCGTGGCGCTCGATGCGGAATTCGCCCGGGCTGCGGCTTCCCGCGAGTTGCTGGCGGCTTACGTCGCGTCGCTCAAGGAGCGGTTGCAGGGCGTCAAGGTCGAGGCTACGGCCCGGCAGGCGGCCGACGGCACGCTGGTCGTTATGGAGGGTTGGGCCGAGACGGAGACTTCCGCCAAGGTCGACGCCTTGTTGGAGGAGTATCCCAACGTGGTCTATATCAAGAGCGACCCCACACCTGAGGACAACACCCCGGTGAAGCTGAAAAACGGTTGGTTCGCGCGGATTTTCGAGCTCGTGGGCGACATGTACGCCCGGCCCAAGTACGGCACGCTCGACCTCACGCCGTTCTTCGCACCGTTCTACATGCTTTTCTTCGGCATCTGCCTGAACGATGCGGGTTACGGGTTGATTCTGCTCGGCATGGGGCTGTGGCTCCTCCGCAAGAATCCCAAGCCCGGCATGATGCGGCAGGCCGCGTGGTTCGCTACGATGTGCGCCGCGGCGACGATTCTGTTCGGATTGTTCTGCGGGTCGTTCTTCGGCATGAACCTCAAGGATTACTTCCCCTCGATTCCGTTCTTCGACTTCCAGGGGCAGTTCTTCTCCATCGCGCTGGCTATCGGCATGGTGCAGATTCTGTTCGGCATGCTGATAAGCGTGGTCGTGACGGCGCGGACGTTCGGCGTGCGCTATTCGTTGGGCACGATGGGGTGGTTCATCATCCTGCTGGCCGCTTCCGTCGCCGGAGGGCTTCCGATGCTCAACGAAAAGTGGGTCATTCCCGGCTTCACCACCTCGTCGGTGGCGTTCTACGTCGTGTTGGGAATCGGCGCCGTGCTGATGTTGTTCTTCAACACGCCCGGGCGCAATCCGCTGCTCAACCTCGGGTCGGGCGTGTGGAATTTCTACAACAATCTGACGGGGCTGCTCAGCGACGTGCTGTCGTACATCCGGCTTTTCGCCATCGGTTTGTCGGGCGGCGTGCTGGCGCTGGTGTTCAATTCGCTGGCCGAAGGATTCGTGCCCGACGGTGCCAATATCGTCGTGCGGATTCTTATCATGCTGCCGATTCTGCTGATCGGCCACGGCATCAACCTTTTCATGTCGACTATTTCATCGTTCGTACACCCGATGCGTCTGACGTTCGTCGAATTCTACAAGAACGCCGGCTTCGAGATGGCTACGCGCAACTTCGAGCCGCTTCAGAAAGTGAAAAGTGAAAAGTGAAAGGTGAAAGGTGAAAGGTGAAAAGCCGGCTTCCGCAGAAGGAGCGGGCGGCGCTTTCCGGAACTTGTTTCCGGGCGTATCGTTCCGACCGGGTGCGGCATCCGAAACAAAAAGACTGAAAATTCAATAACAAACAAAAAAATCATTCGATTATGGAAACAACAGCTTTGGTAATGGCCTACGTGGGCGTGGCTCTGATGGTAGGTCTGGCAGGTATCGCGTCGGCCGTGGGTACTTCGATCTGCGGTCAGGCGGCCGTCGGCGCCATGAAGAAGAACAACGGCGCGTTCGGTAGCTACATGATTCTCTCGGCGTTGCCCGGTTCGCAGGGTCTCTACGGTTTCGTCTGCTTCTTCATGGTGCAGGGTTTCTTGCAGAACCCCACGATGGTGCAGGCCGCAGCCGTGCTGGGTGCCGGTATCTTGGTAGGTATCGTCAACCTCGCCGCCGCGATTTTCCAGGGCAAGGTCTGCGCCAACGGTATCGCCGCCATCGGCAACGGCCACGACGTGATGGGTAAGACGCTGATTCTCGCCGCGTTCCCCGAGCTTTACGCCATTCTCACCGTCGCTGCTACGTTCCTCATCGCCAACATCGTGCGATAGGTCCGCTGTGCTACAATGAAATCCCGCAAGGCGTCGCCTTGCGGGATTTTTGTTGCCCGGGCCTGGTGTGGGTTAAAAGCAGCCGTGCAGATGCTGGACGCAGCGCACGGAGAGGGCCGCGGCCCGATTGGCGTTGTTCAGCGGGTTCACGTTGCCCGAGTTGAAGTTCAAGTAGCCCGCGTTGCGGTCGCCTGCGGCATAGGACGACGAGGAGTAGACGTAGCCGTTCGTGCCGACATTCGTCAAGGCTCCCGTCGAATTGTTGCGGTAGCCCGCAGCAGGCGGTCGGAGCAATCGCTGGAATGAATGGCAAAAAAATGAATAATGAATAGTTAATAGGGAATAATCAGCCAAGGCATAAGAGCAGTTCAATTATTCACTGTTCATTGTTAATTATTCATTAGCCCAAGTTTTCTGCCAGACTGGGATGTATAGCTGGCGGCGTGCCGTGACGTTTCAGCGGTTTGCTAAAACGTTTTAACGGCCCGGAAATCCCTGCCGCCAGCGGATTGCTGAATCTGCGAACCGCACTGGCACGACCCGTAGCCCGTGCCATTCCGGGTTCTCGGCTGCTTTTGGCGGATTGTGTAGCTGTTTATCTATCGTTAGAATATTTGTTTGAAGTCTATCGTTTTGGCGTAATATTTCGCCCCGCCCAAGGTCAGATGCTTGGTATCCTGACTGATGAGCTTATGATCCGGCGAGAAAGCGGCCACCGAGTTCTTGCCTACTGCCGATATGCTGAGCAAATCAATGTACTTGTCTTGCCACTCCGCTTTCAGAAGATCGTTTATGACGAAGAAGTTGGGATTGATCTTGATGGTCTGCTGGAAGTAGTCGGGCCGGTGCCTGTTCTTGTAGATGGTGCCGGTGCTGTTGCCGTAATTCTTGGTTCCGATACCCCAGACTTCCGCTTCGGGCCGCAGATTTTCCCAAACATAGTAGGGAACGTCGTGTTTCCAGCCGAAGATGAAGATGCGGTCGCTCCGGCGGATTCTGCCGATATGTTTTTTGTCGATCTGATAGGCGTATGACAGGTTTGCCTTGCCGGCCATTTCGGATTCGAGCAGAATGTTTACCCAATCTCTCGCGAAGCTGTTGCCGACGACGAGAACATTGATTTTTCCGTTGTCCTGGGGGAAATCGACGTCGTACGCATATACTCTGTCATTGTATTCGGCAAACATGCTTCTGGACACGTTGTCTTTCTGAACATATAGTTCCGGAATGTCGCGTACTACCCCGGCATGCAGATAGAGAGCCAAGGCAGCTCCGCTGGTCAGGACAAAGGCCAGCAGAAGTACGATTCTCGTTTGCAGGCATAATTTGACTTTCTGTTCTATCCAGCGATAGGTAATGTATGACAGTGTGGGTACTGCGATGACATAGACGAGAACGAAACGCAGCGAAAGGTCGGTCGAAATGTAATAACGATAGAATGCAAGTATCGGCTGATGCCAGATGAAGATGCTGTAGCTGATGATTCCGAGGGTGCAAAATATCCCCCCCCCGGCTTTTTGGAGCCAAGATACCAAGCAACTTTGCGTATTTTCGGAAACAAGGAAGAAGAGGGTCAGTACTACGGTTGTCAGCAATAAGATATTTTGAGGAATAAAGTAATCGCCTGTGTAGGCAGCGCCGCTGTCAAGATTGTATCCAACCGGCTGTTCGCCGATCTGAAACGCTCCGACAAATAGGATGAGCGATAAAATTGCGAAGCAAGCACCGCTAAGCGCTCCGTGCCGGTAGAGCCGCCCTTGCCGATGATCTGCGATCCACATGCCTGCAAGTCCTCCGAATGAGAGCTCGAAGAATCTGTAAGGCAGTAGGTAGAACCGGTCGCCCGTGCTTACTGAAGGATTAAGGTAAAGCAGCACCGAGAGGGTCGAAAGAGCCAGAAGCGTGATGACCGCATATTTGTCGAATCCGAACCCCATTTTTTTCGAGAGCCGTTTCACGGCCATTACGACCAGAGGGAAGAACAGATAGAACTCGAACAGAATGCCGAGGTACCAGGTGTGCATCAGTGGTTTGAATTCATTGACGGTCTCCCAATAGTTTCTTGTTGTAATGGATGCTAAAATGTTGTTCGAGAAAATATTGGTGGCCACTACCGATTGCGCCAGATTTTCGTAGTCGTCGGGCACCATGCCATAGTAGCCGGCCAAAAGCGAAAGGGCCGCTGCAAGGACTGCCAGCGGAAACAGACGGACCGTTCGTTTTTCCAAAAATGCAAAATAGCGAAATTGTCCGTTCGCTATATCACGAACGACTTTGGGTACGATCAGGAAGCCATTGATGACGAAGAACGCATCCACTCCGAGATAGCCGCTCGCAGAAATTCCCATGTGGTAGAGAACGACGGCCATGATTGCGAACCCTTTCAATAAGTCGAGGTCGCTTCTGTATGTTTTGCTAGGTCGGGTCATTATGGATTTTTGTTCCGCATCTGTCGGCTGTCCGGCGATTGTCAATATCGAACAAGTGCCCGAACGGATGCTAAATTATAGACAAAGGTAGCTAAAATTTAGGATAGTCTTCATAAAAGAACTATCGTTTGTGCGGCTGTTCTCGGATAAGTGGCGAAACGGTTATTTTGTTGTTCTTCGTACTGCCTTTTTTGCGCCATAGTGTGGAACCGGGGCATTTTTGAGCGATGTTTTTTTTGTTGCGGGCAGCAGCAGGTCGAAATCGAGCTGCCGTTTCTGGAGGTCGGCGCGCTTGATGCGGATGCGCACGGGGTCGCCCAGGGTCATGCGGAGCCCCGTCGAACGCCCGACTATCTCGTAGCGCTGTTCGTCGAAGTCGAAGAAGTCGCCCTCGACGTCGCGCAGGAACGACATGCCCTCGATATGCGTTTCGTCCAGCTCGACGTAGACGCCCCATTCGGTCAGCCCCGAGATATGGCCCTCGAACTCCTCGCCGATGCGCTCTTTCATGAATTCGACCATCTTGTATTTGATCGAGGCCCGTTCGGCTTCGGCGGCGATTACTTCGCGTTCCGACGCCCGCACGCAGAGTTCTTCGAGCGCCTGCTTGTCGGCCGACTTGCCGCCGCCGAGGTAGCGGGCAAGCAGGCGGTGGACCATCATGTCGGGGTAGCGGCGGATGGGCGAGGTGAAGTGGGTGTAGTAGGGGAAGGCCAGACCGTAGTGGCCGATGTTGTCGGTGGTGTAGAACGCCTTGGCCATCGAGCGCACGGCCATCGTCGTGACGGCGTTTTCTTCGGTCGAGCCTTTGATTTTTGCGAAGAGCTTGTTCATTTCGCGGGCGACGGCACGGCCTTTCGAGGCTTTGAAAAGGATGCCGAAGCGCAGGATGAACTGGCGGAAGCGGTCGAGCTTCTCCTCGCTCGGGGTGTCGTGGACGCGGTAGACCATCGTCCGGGGCGTCCTGCGGCCGTTGGCGTCGACGCGGTGGCTGCAAAATTCGGCGACACGGCGGTTGGCCAGCAGCATGAATTCCTCGATCATCTGGTTCGATTCCTTCTGTTCCTTGAAGCAGACGCCGATGGGGCGGCCCGTTTCGTCCAGCTGGAATTTCATTTCTTCGCGCTCGAAGCTGATGGCGCCGTTCCTGAAGCGCTGGCGGCGCAGTTCTTGGGCCAGCCGGTTGAGGGTCAGCACCTCCTCGGCATAGTCGCCGCGCCCCGTTTCGATGATTTCCTGCGCTTCGGCGTAGGTGAAACGGCGGTCGGAGTGGATGACCGTGCGGCCGAACCATTCGTCGAGAATGTCGAGATTCTCGTTGAGGGTGAAGACCGCCGAGAAGCAAAGGCTGTCTTCGTCGGGCCGCAGCGAGCAGAGTTCGTTGGAGAGCCGTTCGGGCAGCATCGGCACGGTGCGGTCGACCAGATAGACCGACGTGCCGCGTTCGACGGCTTCGTCGTCGATGACCGAGTGCGGCCGGACGTAGTGCGTCACGTCGGCGATGTGCACGCCGATTTCCCACACACCGTCGCGGACGCGGCGCACCGACAACGCGTCGTCGAAGTCCTTGGCGTCGGCCGGGTCGACGGTGAAAGTGGTCGTCGCGCGGAAGTCGCGCCGGGCAGCGATTTCCTGTTCGGTGATGCGGCCGTCGATGGTTTCGGCGGCGTGTTCGACCTCCGGCTCGAAGCGGTAGGGGAGTTCGTATTCGGAGAGAATGGCGTGCATCTCGGTGTCGTTCTGCCCGGCCATGCCCAGCACTTCGACCAGCTCGCCCACGGGGCTCTTGCTGCCGGGCTGCCAGTCGACGATGCGCACGACGACTTTTTCGCCCTCGCGCACGCCGGGGTTTTCGCGCTTGGAGAGGTAGATGTCCATCGGCATCTTGCGCGAATCGGCCCGCACGAATATCTGGTGGGCGCCCACCTCGGCCACGCCGACGTAGGGTTTGCGGCTGCGCTCGACGATGCGGGTGACTTCGCCCTCCAGCTTGCCGTTGTGGCCGCGGTGCATGACGACTATTTCGACCCGGTCGCCGTCGAGTGCGTTGGCCGTGTTGCGCTGGTTCACGAAGACGTCGCTTTCCAGCCCCTCGACCCGCACGTAGAGGGAGCCGCTGGCCGTCATGTCGGCGCGCCCCTCGTAGCGGGGCAGGTGGCAGCGCGTGAGGCGGTATTTCTCGCGGGCGCATTCTTCGACGATGCCTTCGTCGTAGAGCCGGTCGAGGACGGCCAGCGTTTCGCGTCGGCCCTCCTTGGTGGCGCCGCCCGAAGCCGACGCGAGGTGTTTGAGCGAAAACTTATTGTTGGGGAATTCGCGCAGCAGGCTCAGAATCATCGAAGCCCGGTCGCTGTTTTTCGTCCGTTTGGCAGGACGCTGTTTTTTTGTCTGTTTCATGGTTCGTTGAGAATTTGCAGGGCCAGGCTTCGCATGAAGTCCGTGCCCGCTTCGAGCGCCCGTTCGTCGGGCGCGAAAGTGCCCGTGTGGGGGCGTCCGGCCGCGGCGCCTACGCCCAGCCGGTAGAAAAGCGCAGGGTAGCGCCGGCAGTAGAATCCGAAATCCTCGGCCGTGGTGCGCAGGGGCAGCATTTCGGTGTGCAGTCCGAGCGCCGCGGCCTGCGCGGCGGCCAGTCCGACCAGCCGGGAATCGTTGACGACCGGGGGATAGCCGTGGTTGATGTCGACAGCCGTTTTCGTGCCGTGGCGGGCATCGGTGGCGGCGGCGAGTTCGGCGATGCGGCTGTGGGCGGCTGTGCGGTCGGCTTCGTCGAAAGTGCGGAGGGTCCCCTCCATGTATACCTCGTCGGGCACAACGTTGGTGGCGCCCGCCGCTTCGATGCGGCCGATGGAGAGTACGCGCTCCGGTTCGTTGAGGTCCAGCAGCGCCGTTGCGAGTTCGGCGGCGGCCGCTACGGGGTCTTTCAGCTGGCCGCGCAGAGCTCCGTGGCCGCCCGTCCCCTGCACGCAGAAGCGCAGTTCGTCGCTGGCGGCCATGTATTTCCCGGCGCGGAATCCGAGGGTCCCGACTTCCAGCTGCGGCTCCACATGTTCGCCGACGACGGCCCGGACGTCGCAGCCCTCGAACGGATTTTCGGCCAGCACCAGCGAAGCGCCGCCGGGGTTGCACTCCTCGCCGGGCTGGAACAGCCCGAAGACCGTGCCGCAGAAATCGGGTGCGGCGGCCAGCCGGAGCAGCGTCCCGTAGAGCACGGCGGCGTGCATGTCGTGGCCGCAGGCGTGCATGACCCCGGGATTCCCGGACGCGTAGGGCAGCCCGGTCCGCTCCTCGACGGGCAGGGCGTCGATGTCGGCCCGCAGCACCACGGTCCGGCGGTCGTCGCAGGGGATGCGGCCCTCGATGCGTGCAAGAACCCCCGTGCCGGCTATCGGACGATGTTCGATACCTGCGGCGGCCAGCTGCGCGGAAATGAAAGCCGCGGTCTCCCGCTCCCGGAACGAGAGCTCGGGGTGGGCGTGCAGATGACGGCGGAAAGCGACGGTATCCATTTTTCAAAAGACGGTTTTGGCGATTTCGATGATGTTTTCGGCCTTGCCCATCGGGTAGTAGTGGAGCACGGGTACGCCCGCGGCCTTGAGCTCGCGGCTTTGGGCGATGGCCCATTCGGTGCCGATGCGGCGCACGGCAGCTTTGTCGTCCTGGTGGGCCAGCACTTCGCGCCGGAGTTCCTCGGGGATGCGGCAGCCGAAGGTCTCGGGCAGCAGCGTGAGGTGGCGCACCGTGGAAAGCGGTTTGATGCCCGGGATGACAGGGACCGTAATCCCGGCTTCGCGGCAGCGGCGCACGAAGTCGAAGAAGCAGGCGTTGTCGTAGAACAGCTGGGTCACGATGTAGTCGGCTCCGGCGTCGATTTTGGCTTTGAGGAACTGCATGTCGGCTTCGGGCGACGGGGCTTCGGGATGGGTCTCGGGATAGCCTGCCACACCGACCGAGAACCGGGAGTGGTGGCACACCTCCACCTCGCCGTCGACGAATTCGCCGCGGTTCATGCCCGCAATCTGCCGCACGAGGCCGGCCGCGTGGGCGTGGCCCTGGGGGTGGGGCGCGAACCGCTCCTCGCTCTGCGACTTGTCGCCGCGCAGGGCCAGCACGCTGTGGAGCCCCAGGAAATCCATGTCGATCAGGGCGTCTTCGATGTCGTAGCGCGACAGGCCGCCGCAGATGAGGTGGGGCACCGTTTCGACGCCGTACTTCTTGCGGATGGCGGCCGAAATGCCCACCGTGCCGGGACGCCGCCGCACGACATGGCGCTCGGTCCGTCCGTCGGGCAAAAGGGTCTGTTTGAGCCCCTCGCGGTGGAACGTCACGTTGATGTAGGCCGGGTCGAACTCCACGAGCGGGTCGATGGCCGCGAAGGTGCCGCCCATGCCGTCTCCCTTGAGGGGCGGCAGGAGCTCGAACGCAAAGCGGGTTTTGTGCTGGGCCAGCGCGCTGTGGATGATGTCGGTTGCGTTCATAGGTTGTCGGGTATGACTTTGCGCAGCTCGTCGGGTTCGAGCCCGCGGCGCCGGGCGTAGTCGGCGAACTGCTCCTTGTCGACGGGTCCCACGGCGAAATAGTCGGCGTCGGCGAAAAAGAGCCCGCAGAGCGCTTCGCCGGGGTCGATCATGTGGTTTTCGGTGAGCTTCATGGCGGTGGTGACTTCGGCCGCGAGCAGGTCGAAGACCTCGCGTTTGAGCGTGTGGTCGGGCGACGCGGGGTAGCCGAAAGCCATGCGGCGGCCGCGGTAGCTGCCACGGACGACCTGCGCGGGGGCGGGCATCGGGTCGGTTTCGTAACCCCACATTCGGCGCCGGACGAAAAGGTGGACCGCCTCGGCGAAGGCTTCGGTCAGCCGGTCGGCCAGCAGTTTGGCCATGATGGCCGAATAGTCGTCGCCCGCGTCGCGGAACTTGGCGGCGAGTTCCTTGAGCCCGATGCCCGCCGTGAGGGCAAAGCAGCCTATCCAGTCGCCCGAGGGGGCGATGAAGTCGGCCAGCGAGCGGTTGTCGGCGCCGCGCGTCTGGTTGCGCAGCATGGCCAGCCGGTGTTCGCGCCCCTTGGGGTCGGTCACGACGATGTCGTCGCCCTCGGACCGGGCGGGGAAGATGCCGACGACGCCTTGGAGCGTCAGCAGCCGCTCATCGCGGATGCGGGCCAGCAGGGCCTGCGCGTCGGCGAAGAGCTTGCGCGCTTCGGCCCCCTTTTCGGGGTGGTCGAGCACCTCGGGATAGCGGCCCGGGAGGTCCCAGCCTGCGAAGAAGAAACTCCAGTCGATATAGGGTTCGGCGTCGGCCACGTCGAAGTCGGGGAAGACCATGCGCCCCGGGTGGAGCGGCACGACGGGCGTATGGACGGCGGCGGGCCTGTTTTTGCGCGCTTCGGCCAGCGGCAGCAGGTTTCGTGCCTTTTCGGCGCTGCGGAACTGCTCGCGCAGGGTCTCCTGCTCGCTGCGGATGCGGGCTTCGTAGGCGGCGCGGCCGGGACCGAGCAGCGAAGCGAGTATCTGTGTGTTGCGGCTGGCGTCGGGCGAGCGGACGACCGTGCCCGAATAGACCGGGGCGATGCGCACGGCTGTGTGCATGTCGGAGGTGGTGGCGCCACCGATAAGAACGGGGATGCGCGACCCGCGGCGCTCCAGCTCCTCGCAGACGTGCGCCATTTCGTCGAGCGAGGGGGTGATCAGACCGCTCAGACAGATGCAGTCGGCGCCCCATGCTTCGGCTTCGTCGGCGATGCGCTGCGGATCGACCATCACGCCCAGGTCACGGATGGCGTAGCCGTTGCAGGCCATGACGACTGAAACGATGTTCTTGCCGATGTCGTGAACGTCGCCTTTGACGGTGGCTATCAGCACCTTGCCCGCCGAGTGCGACTGCCCGGCGCTCTGCTCGATGTAGGGGGTGAGGGCTGCTACGGCGCGCTTCATCACGCGGGCCGTTTTGACCACCTGCGGCAGGAACATCTTGCCCTCGCCGAAAAGGGTGCCGACCTGCTCCATGGCGGGCATCAGCAGGCTGTCGATGACGGCCATGGGCGAACCCAGCCCGCGGCAGGCTTCGAGCGCGTCCTCCTCGATATGGTCGGCGATGCCCCGGAGCATGGCGTATCCGATTCGTTCCCGGAGCGTTCCGGCGCGCCATGCGTCGGTGGGCTGCGGTCTGGTTTCGGCGTCCTGCCGCACCTGCTGGGCATATTCGGCCAGCCGCTCGGCCGCATCGGGGCGGCGGCAGAGGATGACATCCTCGACCCGTTCCAGCAGCCCGGGCTCGATGTCGCTGTAGACCCGGAGCATCTGCGGATTGACGATGCCCATGTCCATTCCGGCGGCGATGGCGTGGCAGAGGAACGCCGAGTGCATCGCTTCGCGCACGGCGTTGTTGCCGCGGAACGCGAACGAGAGGTTCGACACCCCGCCCGAGACCTTGGCGTGGGGCAGATTCTGCTTGATCCACCGCGTGGCGTCAATGAACGCCTTGGCATAACCGTCGTGCTCGGCGATTCCGGTGGCGACGGCCAGGATGTTGGGGTCGAATACGATCTCTTCGGCCGGGAATCCGCTGGCTGTGAGCAGGTCGTAGGCGCGGCGGGCCACCTCGATTTTGCGCTCGTAGGTGTCGGCCTGCCCGCGCTCGTCGAAAAGCATCACGACGGCCGCGGCGCCGTAGCGGCGGATTTCGCGGGCCCGGCGCAGGAATTCCTCTTCGCCCTCCTTGAGCGAAACGGAGTTGACGATGGCTTTGCCCTGCGTGACTTCGAGCCCGGCCACGAGCACTTCCCACTTGGAGGAATCTATCATGACCGGCACGCGGGCGATTTCGGGCTCCGAAGCCATCAGGTTCAGGAACGTGCGCATGGCGGCCGGACCGTCTATCAGCCCGTCGTCCATGCAGACGTCGATGATCTGCGCCCCGGCTTCGACCTGCGCGCGCGCCACCGAAAGGGCTTCTTCGTAGTTGCCCTCGCGGATGAGCCGCGCGAACTTGGCCGAACCGGCCACGTTGGTCCGCTCGCCGACGTTGATGAAGTTGGCTTCGGGAACGATGCGCAGGGGCTCCAAGCCGCTCAATATGGTCTCGTGTCTGGGCGTGGGCAGGGGGCGCGGCGTGTAGCCGCCCACGATTTTCTGCAACTCGAAGATGTGTTCGGGCGTGGTGCCGCAGCAGCCGCCGACGATGTTGACCAGCCCGCGCCGGAGGTATTCGCCCACGTCCTCGGCGAACATGGCGGGTGTTTCGTCGTAGCCGCCCATGACGTTGGGCAGTCCGGCGTTGGGATGGGCCGAAATGCGGAACGGCGCCACGGCGGCCAGCCGCTCTAAGTAGGGCAGCATCTGTTTGGCTCCGTAGGCGCAGTTGAAGCCCACGGAGAGCAGCCGGGCGTGCGAGACCGAAGCGCAGAAAGCCTCGACGGTCTGCCCCGAGAGGGTGCGGCCGCTGGCGTCGGCCAACGTGCCCGAGAGCATGGCGGGAATGTCGCGGCCCAGCTCCTCGGAGAGCCGGTCGACCGCGTAGAGCGCCGCCTTGGCGTTGAGTGTGTCGAAGACCGTTTCGATAAGCAGGACATCGGCGCCGCCGTCCAGAAGACCGCGCGCCTGCTCGGTGTAGGCGTCGGCCAGCTGGCGGAACGTCACCTCGCGGGCCGCCGGATTGGCCACGTCGGCCGAGATGGAGGCGGTGCGGTTGGTGGGTCCCATCGACCCGGCGACGAACCGGGGTTTCCGGGGGTTGCGGGCCGTGAATTCGTCGGCCGCACTCCGGGCGAGGGCCGCCGCCGCGCGCGAAATCTCGCGGGCGTACTCCTCCAATCCGTAGTCCTTGAGCGAAATGGCGTTGGCGTTGAACGAATCGGTGGTCACGATGTCGGCGCCTGCCGCCAGGTATTTTTCGTGGACAGCCCTCACCGCTTCGGGCTGTGTGAGGACCAGCAGGTCGTTGCAGCCGCGCAGCCGCACGGGCCACTCGCGGAACCGCTCGCCGCGGTAATCTTCTTCGGTGAAACCGTATTGCTGAATCATCGTGCCCAACCCGCCGTCCAAGAGCAGGATGCGCGATTCCAGGAGCTGTTCGAGCGTCGCGGCCATGTTACTTGCGGATGATTTCGATTTCAAAAATCCGGCTCCAGTTCTTGCCCGTCACGAAGATGCGCTTGCCCTCGGCGTCGTAGGCGATGCCGTTGAGCACGTCGGTTTCGGGGCCGTGTTCGGATTCGGGCAGGATGCCTGCGAGGTCGACCACCCCCTCGACGATGCCCGTAGCCGGGTCGATGATGACGATTTGCTCGGTGGTGTAGACGTTGGCCCAGATTTTACCCTCGATCCACTCCAGTTCGTTGAGGTAGTCGACGGGCTGTCCCTTGTAGGTGACGGTCGTGCGCTTCTCGCGCCGGAAAGTCGCGGGGTCGACCGTATGGATGCGGGCCGAACCGTCGGACATGTAGAGCTTCTGCCCGTCGGTGGTCAGTCCCCATCCCTCGCCGGGGTAGCGGAAGTCGCGGAGCTTCCGCATGGTGGCCGCGTCGTAGACGTGGCAGGTGTTGGCGTGCCAGGTCAGCTGGTAGAGCCTGCCGTCGAGCAGGGCGATTCCCTCGCCGAACTCCGAACGCGGCAGGCGCGCCACCGTCCGGCTGCGGCCTGTGGCAAGGTCGGTCTTGCGGACGACCGACTGCCCGTACTGGCCCGTTCCCTCCCAAAGGATGCCGTCGGCGTACTGCAACCCCTGCGTGTAGGCGTCGGTGGGGTGGGGGTAGGCAGCCTTGATGCGGTAAGTGTATTCGGCGGGTTCGCTCTGCCGTGGGGCTGCCGGTGCGGCGGGCGCGGAGCCGCTGCGGGCGGCGCTGCCACCGCAGGCGGCCGGCAAAACAGCCAGCAGGGCGAACATGAAAGTGCTTTTCATCGGTTGAAGCTAATATAAATAATGTGCAAAGGTAAGGATAATCCGGTTAAGATTAGGTACGTTGCCATGGGAAAATGCGGACAAGTTCGCTTTTGCTTGGCTTTTGGTACATTGGCTTTGCCGAGACAGTGCGCCTCGGGAAAATGCAAACAAGTTTGCTTTTCCGCTCGGCTTTTAGTATCTTTGGCCCCGATTGCGAGGAAGAAACGAAAGAAAAATAGATACAATAACCTGACTATGAAGATCGTAAGAGAACAACGCGACGGGGGCAGCTCGCTGCTCCGCATCAAGGTCGGCGAAACCGACTACGCCCAGGAAGTGGAGAAGGCGCTGCGCGACTACCGCCGCAAGGCCAACATTCCGGGCTTCCGTCCCGGCATGGTGCCCATGGGAATCGTCAAGAAGATGTACGGCAAGGGCGTAGTGGCCGAGCAGTCGTACCGCATGGCGTCGAACGCCGCTTTCGACTACCTCCAGAAAGAGAAGATCGACTACCTGGGCGACGTCATCCCGTCGGACGAGCAGGGCGGTTTCGACTTCGAGAACGGCAAGGAATTCGAGTTCGTCTTCGAGTTCGGCGAAGCTCCCGAAATCAAGCTCGACCTGACCGACAAGGACAAGGTGACCTACAACCGCATCAAGGTCGACAAGAAGATGCACGACGACTACCGCTCGAACTTCCTGCGCCGCTTCGGCCGCCTGGTCGACACCGAGAAGGTGACCGCCGACGAAGCGCTGGGCGTGACGCTCGACAACGGCGACATGAACGTGGCCGATGCCTACGTGGGGCTTATCTCGATGTCGGAGGAGGAGCGCAAGCCTTTCATCGGCAAGAAGGTGGGCGACAAGATGGAGGTCAACATCAACGAACTCTACAAGAACCCGTCGCAGCGTGCCGCCGTACTTCAGGTCAAGCAGGACGAGCTGGAGGGCATCAAACCCGAATTCTCGCTCGAAATCACCAAAATCCGCAAGTTCGCCGAGCCGGAGCTGAACGAAGAGTTCTTCAAGATGGCTTTCCCGGGCGGCAACGTGGCCGACGAAGCCGGGCTGGACAAGTTCGTGGATGAAGAAATCGCCAAGGAGCTCGCCCGCGAAAGCGACTACCTGTTCACGCTTCAGCTGCGCGACTATCTGATTAAGAAAGCCGGGCTGAAGATGCCCGAGGAGTTCCTCAAGCGCTGGCTCTACACCATCAACGAGGGCAAGTTCACGATGGAGGAAATCGGCAAGGACTTCGACCAGTTCCTGAAGATGTTCACGTGGAACTACCTCCAGAAGCACTTCATCCAGACGGAGAAAATCGCCGTGTCGAAGGAAGAGGCCGTGGCCGAAGCCAAGGCGCTGGCCGCCGCGCAGTTCGCCCAGTACGGCATGCCCTCGGCGCCGGACGACATGCTGGCCGGCTACGCCGAAAAGATTCTCGCCGACAAGGACCAGGGACAGAAAATCTACGAGAAGCTGTTCGAGACGAAGGTCGTCGAAGCCGTCAAGGGCAAAGTCAAGGTGACGGAAAAGGCCGTTTCTGCCGACGATTTCGCCAAATTGGCAAAGGAGATTTAGTTTTTCGCAGGAAAAACCCATCTTCGGACTTTGCAGGCGTGATGTTTGCAAAGTCCTTTTTTTGAGTGTGAACCGTATATCCAAGCATTATGTCCGAATTCGAGAAATACGCCCGCGGGAAGTGCGGCATCAGTTCGCTGAAACTTCATGACTACCAGTCCGTCTGCGAGGCTTATGTGTCGCCTACCATCATCGAGGAGCGCCAGCTGAACATCGCTACGATGGACGTCTTTTCGCGGTTGATGATGGACCGCATCATCTTCCTCGGCGCCCCCATCTACGACGATGCCGCCAACATCATCCAGGCGCAGCTGCTCTTTCTGGAGTCGGTCGACCCCGAGAAAGACATTCAGATTTATATCAATTCGCCCGGCGGGTCGGTCTCGGCGGGGCTGGGCATCTACGATACCATGCAGCTCGTGGCGTCCGACGTGGCGACCATCTGCACCGGGCTCGCCGCTTCGATGGGCGCCGTGCTGCTCACGGCCGGGGCTCCCGGCAAGCGTTCGGCGCTGCCCCATTCGCGGGTGATGATCCACCAGCCGCTGGGCGGGGCGCAGGGGCAGGCCTCCGACATCGAGATCACGGCGCGCGAAATCATGAAGACCAAGCGCGAGCTGTACGAGATTCTTGCGGCCCATTCGGGCGTCTCGGTCAAGAAAATCGAGCGCGACGCCGACCGCGACTACTGGCTTTCGGCCCGCGAAGCCCGCGACTACGGGCTCATCGACGAAGTGCTCTCCAAACGTGAAAAACAATGACGCAAAACCGACACAACGGCCGCCACGGCGGCGATAACCCCAACGACTGCTGCTCGTTCTGCGGCGCGCGGCGCGACGACGTGGAGCTGATGTTCCAGGGCTCCGACGGTGCCAACATCTGCAACAAGTGCATCGAGAACGGCTACAAGATTCTGGAGGACAACAACCTTTTCGCCGAGCGGCACCAGGGTGCGGCGGCTCCGTTCCGCAGGGAGGACCTGCTGAAGCCTGCGCAAATCAAGGATTTCCTCGACCAGTACGTCATCGGGCAGGACGCCGCCAAGCGTTACCTTTCGGTGGCGGTCTACAACCATTATAAGCGCCTTTTGTTCCCCTCCAAGGAGAACGAGGTCGAAATCGACAAGTCGAATGTCGTGCTCGTAGGTCCTACGGGTACGGGCAAGACCCTCATGGCCCGGACCATCGCCCGGCTGCTGAAAGTGCCTTTCACCATCGTCGACGCTACGGTGCTCACCGAGGCCGGGTATGTCGGCGAGGACGTCGAGAGCATCCTCTCGCGGCTGTTGCAGGTAGCCGACTACAATGTGGAGCTGGCCGAGCGGGGCATCGTCTTCATCGACGAAATCGACAAGATAGCCCGCAAGGGCGACAACCCCTCCATCACGCGCGACGTTTCGGGCGAGGGCGTGCAGCAGGCGCTGCTCAAGCTCCTGGAGGGGACTGTGGTCAACGTGCCGCCGCAGGGCGGGCGCAAGCACCCCGACCAGAAATTCATCCAGGTCAACACGCGCAACATCCTCTTCATCTGCGGCGGGGCGTTCGACGGCATCGAACGCAAGATCGCCCAGCGGCTCAACACCCGGGCCGTGGGCTACGGCCGCAGCGAAAGTTCGCGCATCGACCGCAGCAACCTGATGCAGTACGTCACGCCGCAGGACCTCAAGTCGTTCGGGCTCATTCCCGAACTGGTGGGGCGTCTGCCGGTGCTGACCTACATGCAGCCGCTCGACCGCGAGGCCCTGCGCCGGATTCTGACCGAGCCCAAGAACGCCATCGTCAAGCAGTACGAGCGGCTCTTCGAGCTGGACGGCGTGAAGCTGAAGTTCGACGACGAGGCACTGGGCTACATCGTCGACAAGGCTGTGGAATTCAAGCTCGGAGCCCGCGGCCTGCGCTCGATTTGCGAAGCGGTCATGATGGACGCCATGTTCGACCTGCCTTCGGGCGACCAGTCGCGCTTCACGGTCACACGCCCCTACGCGACGCAAAAAATCGAGCAGGCGAATATCTGCCCGCTCAAACAGGTGGGATAGCCGCGGATTTATTGCCTTCACAAACCCCGGCAGGCTCAAATAAATTTGGTACTGCATCCGATTTGCGTTATCTTTGTTAGCGGAAAAATATCTAACAGCAATAATACCTATGTCTACGAATTCCAAACTTACGCGTGTCGCCGACAACATCCGTGTTCTGTCGGCCGCCATGGTCGAGAAAGCCAAGTCGGGGCACCCGGGCGGTGCCATGGGCGGTGCCGATTTCGTGGCCGTGCTCTTCACCGAGTTCCTGCGCTACGACCCCGACAACATGGCCTACCCCTACCGCGACCGGTTCTTTCTCGACCCGGGCCACATGTCGCCGATGCTCTATTCGACGCTGGCCCTGGCCGGGCATTATTCGGCCGAGGACCTGCAGTCGCTGCGGCAGTGGGGCAGCGTGACCCCCGGCCACCCCGAGGTGGATGTGATGCGCGGAGTGGAAAATACCTCCGGCCCGTTGGGGCAGGGGCATGCCATGGCGTTGGGCGCTGCCATTGCCGAGCGCTTCATGGTGGCCCGTTTCGGCGAGTGGATGGCCCACAAGACCTACGCCTATATCTCCGACGGCGGTGTCGAGGAGGAAATTTCGCAGGGGGTGGGCCGCATCGCCGGGCACCTGGGGCTCGCGAATTTCATCATGTACTACGATTCCAACAACATCCAGCTCTCGACCAAGGTCGAGGAGGTCGACACCGAGAACGTCGCCCAGAAGTACGAGGCTTGGGGTTGGAACGTGCTGACGGTCGACGGGCATGACATCGACAAGCTGCGCGAAGCGCTCGTCGTGGCCCATTCCGAGACCGAGCGGCCGACGCTCATCATCGGCCGCACGACGATGGGCAAGGGGGCTGTGGCCGCCGACGGGTCGTGCTACGAGGACAAGGTTTCGACCCACGGCCAGCCGCTGTCGGCCGCCGGAGCCGATCTGGCCGCCACCATCCGCAACCTCGGCGGCGACCCCGAGCAGCCGTTCGCGTTCTTCGAGGAGAGCCGCGAGGTGTTCGGCGCCCGCCGCGAAGCGCTCAAGACATGGGCCGCCGAGCAGGCCAAGGTCGAAAAGTCGTGGCGTCAGTCGCACAAGGAGCTGGCGCACAAGCTCGATAAGTTCCTCAAGGGCGAGTTGCCCGAAATCGACTACAAGGCGGTCGACATGAAAGCCGACGTCGCTACGCGTGCCGCTTCGGCGACCGTGCTGAGCCTCTATGGCGAGAAAGTCGAGAACATGATCGTCGCTTCGGCCGACCTCTCCAATTCGGACAAGACCGACGGTTTCCTTAAGAAGACCAAGGCTTTCACCAAGGGCGATTTCTCGGGCAAGTTCTTCCAGGCAGGTGTCTCGGAGCTGACGATGGCTTGCGTGATGAACGGTATGGCGCTGCACGGCGGTGTCATCCCCGCTTGCGGAACGTTCTTCGTCTTCTCCGACTACATGAAACCTGCCGTGCGTCTGGCGGCGTTGATGCGCCTGCACGTCGTCTATATCTGGACCCACGATTCGTTCCGCGTCGGCGAGGACGGTCCTACGCACCAGCCCATCGAGCACGAAGCGCAGATTCGCTTGATGGAGCATCTCAAGAACCACCACGGCGAGCGTTCGATGGTCGTTCTGCGTCCCGCCGACGGCGAGGAGACGCTGATGGCGTGGAAGACCGCCATCGAGGAGCACCGCCCCGTGGCGTTGGTGCTTTCGCGGCAGAATATCAAGAATCTGCCGACGCTCAGCAGCAAGACCCGCCGCGAGGAAGCCGCGCAGGTTTCCAAGGGCGGTTACGTGGTCATGGACGCCGCCAAACCTGCCGCCGTGTTGGTGGCTACCGGTTCGGAGGTCGCTACGCTCGTCGAGGGCGCCGAGCTGCTGGCCAGGGAGGGCATCGCCGTCCGCGTGGTCAACGTGCCGTCGGAGGGTCTTTTCCGCGACCAGCCCAAGTCTTACCAAGAAAGTGTGTTGCCCGCAGGTATCGTGCGTTATGGTCTGACTTCCGGCCTGCCCGTCAACCTGCTTGGTCTGGTCGGCGATTCCGGGTTCATCCATGGGCTCGACCACTTCGGTTTCTCGGCGCCTTACAAGGTGCTCGACGAGAAGTTCGGGTTCAACGGTGAAACCGTCGCCGCCGAAGTCAAGAATTTGTTGAAGAAGAAATAGCTCTTCGGCGGCAGCGTCTTTTTAGTGCCGCCGGGGTTGGAAGATAGTTCTTCGGCGGCAGCGTCTTTTTAGTGCCGCCGGGGTTGGAAGATTGGGTTTCGGCGGCAACATTTCTGGGTGCCGCCGATATTCCGGATAGTAAAATCCCGGGCCGTTGAGGTCCGGGATTTTTGTTCGCGTCAGCCTTGTGTCGGCTGTCATTCTGAGCGTTAGCGAAGAATCTAAAACGGGATGCCTACCACACGATAGGTTCCTTTCCTACCGAGCGGAGGTATTCATTGGCGCGCGAGAAGTGGCGGCAGCCGAAGAATCCGCGGTAGACCGAGAGCGGCGAGGGGTGCACGGCCTTGAGAATGCAGTTTCGGGCCGGGTCGGCAATGGCGCCCTTGCGTTGGGCGTAGCTGCCCCAAAGCATGTAGACGATTCCTTCCTTGCGTTCGTTGATGGCCCGTACCACCGCATCCGTAAAGGTCTCCCAGCCGTGGCCTGCGTGCGAGGCCGCTTCGTGGGCCCGCACCGTCAGTACGGCGTTGAGCAGCAGGACGCCCTGTTCGGCCCAGCGGTCGAGGTTGCCTGTCGGGGGTACGGGGGTTCCCGTGTCGTCGTGTACCTCTTGGAAGATATTTTGCAGCGAGGGCGGAAAGGGCACTCCGTCGCCTACCGAGAAGCAGAGCCCGTTGGCCTGCCCGGGGCCGTGGTAGGGGTCCTGCCCGATGATGACCACCTTGAGCCGCTCGAACGGGCATTTGTCGAACGCCCGGAAGATGTTGCTGCCGCGCGGGTAGATGCGGCGCAGGGCGTATTCCTGCCGTACGAAGTCGGTCAGTTCGCGGAAATAGGGTTTCTCGAATTCGGGTGCCAGCAGTTCTTTCCAGTCGGCGGCGATTTTCACGTCCATCTTCTGCGGGTTTGAAATTTCGGTAAATATACTGAAAAGTTCGCAGAATCCTGCTAACTTTGTCTTTGCAATCTTATTTCGCAGTCATGAAAAAATTCCTCCTCGTATTGTGCGCGTCGTTTGCGGCGGCGTGCAGTTGTTTTTCCGACCGGGAGCCCGAAGTGCGCAGCATCATCTACATGATCGGCGACGGCATGGGGTTGGCGCAGGTTTCGTTGTTGCAGATCGCCAGGGATTACGAGCCTACGGCGTTCGACCGTGCGCAGGGCGTCGCCTTGATTGCCACGCGGTCGGCCAACAACCGTGTGACCGATTCGGCGGCTGCGGGTACGGCGCTCAGCAGCGGCTGCAAGACCAACAATGCCTGGCTGGGGCTCGATACGGCCGGGCGGCGGCTGGTTCCCATCGCCGAGTGCGCCCGGCAGCAGGGTATGCGGACCGGACTGGTCGTCACCAGCCACCTCTACCATGCGACGCCCGCCGCGTTCTATGCCCATGTCGCCGACCGCGACAACGTGGCGGCCATTACGGCCGATATGACTGCCAGCGGCATCGACCTGTTGATGGGCGGCGGCCGCAAGGCCCTTTCCGAGCAGCTGCCCGAGGGAGGTTCGCGTCTCGACGAATTCCGGGCCCTGGGCTACCGTGTCGTGCTGGAGCCGGAGCAGATAGATACCTTGTCGGGGTTGCCTGTCGTGGCTGCTGTGGCCGACAAGCATCTGCCCGCCATTGCCGAGCGCGGCGACTACCTGCCGCAGGCTACCCGCAAGGCGCTCGAACTGCTTTCGGCCGACAACGACGAGGGTTTCTTCTTGATGGTCGAGGGGTCGCAAATCGACATGGCCTGCCACGGCCACGACGCTATCCGTTTGTTCAACGAGATGTGCGATTTCGAGCGGGCGGTCGCTGCGGCGATGGACTTTGCCGACAGCCATCCCGGTACGCTGGTCGTCGTCACGGCCGACCACGAGACGGGCGGGCTGACGCTTCCCAGCGGTGAATCGGATTTCACGCTGCCCGATTCGGGCGTGATGGTCGAATTCTCCACAGGCGGGCATTCGGCGTCGATGGTCCCCGTCTACCTCTACGGCACGGGTGCCGACCGCATCCGCGGGCTGATGGACAATACCGGATTGGCGAACCGTATCAAGCAGCTTATCGCCGAGCGCAGGTAGTCTTCCGCCGGATTCCGGCATGAATATAGCCCCGCATTGCTCGAAACAATGCGGGGGCTTGTCCTTACAGCCGGAAATTGAGCGGCAGCGTATATTTGATGTTTACTTTCCGCCCCTCTTGAACTCCGGGTGTCCAGCTTCCGGGCGGAATATGGCTCAGTACCCGAATTACTTCGTGCGTCAGCAGGTCGTGGGGGCTCGACAGCACTTCGATTTGGGTCATCGAACCGTTTTTCGTTACCACGAAACTTACCAAAACCGATCCGCTGATTCCTCGTTTCAAGGCTGCTTGGGGATATTTCATGTGCTGGAAAATCCATGTGCGGAACTTGTTGATGCCGCCACCCTGGAACTTCGGCATCGTCTCAGCCATCAGATAGAGTTCGTCTTCTTTCGATTCTTCGCTTTCGTCCCACGCGGGCGGTATCTTCGGTTTTTCCGTGGCGGCAAGCGTGTCGCAGATCATGTGCGGAGTACCCGACGGCATCCGGATTTCTGCCGCCCGAGCCGTGCAACTGCAAAACAGGCAGAGCAAGATTCCTGTCGACAATAGCAGGGCGTATCTGCCCGGGCGTTGGCCAATCATTATCATTTGTGAGTGTTTTTTTGCGGATGAATTCTCAGCTGCGGCGGGGCCATTCGCCGACCTCCATGTCGCGCATGTCGGCCCCGTCGACGGTGAGCCGGACGGCGGTGCGGACGCGGTGGAACCCGAACTCTCCGGCGGCACCGGGATTGACGGCGAGCAGCTGATAGACCGGGTCGTACATGACTTTGAGGATGTGCGAATGGCCTGCGATGAAGAGCTTGGGCCGCACGGTCTGGATGCGGGCGACGGCGCGGGGGTCGTAGTGACGCGGATAGCCGCCTATATGGGTCATCAGCACCTCCACCTCCTCGCAGCGGAAAGCGGCGAAATCGGGATAGACGCGGCGGGTCAGCCCGCCGTCTATATTGCCCGACACGGCGCGCAGGGGTTTGAATGCGGCGATTTCGTCGGCCAGCGCGAGCGACCCGATGTCGCCCGCATGCCAGATTTCGTCGACGTCGCGCAGGAATTCCCGCAGTTTGTCGTCGAACGTGCCGTGGGTGTCGGAGATGATGCCGATGCGTTTCATCCGGGTCAGAACGTGTAGTAGAAGCCGAACTTGAGGTCGGACGACGAGAATTTCAGTCCGAAACCGTCTCCCCAGCCGCCGTTGTAGAATTCATTGCAGTAGCCTAAGAATCCTGCATGGGCCAAGAATCTGAAACGGTCGTTGATTCTTATGCTCAGTCCGGGCTGGAATCCTATCCGGAATCCGGTCATGTCTCCGCAAGCTACGCTCAGCCCTCCATCGAGAAAAAGCGTCAGTCGCCCGGTGGTGTAGTATTTCCAACGCGCATAAGGTGCAAGTTCAAATACTATGACATCATCCAGACCTGCGAAACCTACGGAGGCGCCTACGGCCCATCGGCTATTGAAGTCGTAGCCTGCTTCAGGTGCTATGGCATAAGTGTTTTCTCCGGCGTCGTACCAATAACCGATTTGCCCGCCGACCCACCAGCCTTTGTCTTTGGGGGCAGGGGCGGGTTTTTCCTGTGCGGAGACGGTTCCGGCGGCCAGCAGCATGGCTGCGGCGAGCGATAGGGCAAGAAGTTTCTTCATGGTCGTTAAGTTTTGAGGTTCGGTTATTTGTATTTGTCTTTCCAGAGCTGCGCCATGCGTTCGGCGATTTTGGCTTCGGCGGCGTTCTGCGGGTCGGGTTCGTAGAATTTCGTGCCCGAAAGTCCCTCGGGCAGGAATTCCAGTTCGGCGAAATGGCCCTCGAAATCGTGGGCGTATTTGTAGCCCCTGCCGTAGCCTGCGCCGCTCATCAGTTTGGTGGAAGCGTTGCGCAGGTGGAGCGGTACGGGGCGGTTGGTCGTGTCGTGTTCGACCTGCGCAAGGGCCTTGTTGATAGCCATGTAGGCCGAATTGCTCTTGGGCGAGGTCGCTAAGTAGATGGTCGTTTCAGCCAGCGTGATGCGGGCTTCGGGCATTCCGATTTTGTGCACCGTGTCGAAGCAGGCGTTGGCCAGCAGCAGGGCGTTGGGGTTGGCCAGCCCGATGTCCTCCGACGCCAGAATGACCAGCCGCCGGGCGATGAAACGCGGTTCTTCGCCCCCGGCCAGCATCCGCGCGAGGTAGTAGATGGCGGCGTTGGGGTCGCTCCCGCGCACCGATTTGATGAAGGCTGAAATGACGTCGTAGTGCTGTTCGCCGTTCTTGTCGTAGAGAGCGATGTTCTGCTGGAGACAATCGGTGACGTATTGGTCCGTGATGGTTACCTCGCCGTCGGTGGCTCCTACTACGATGTCGAGGATGTTGAGCAGTTTGCGGGCATCGCCGCCCGAGAACCGGAACAGGGCTGCGGTTTCCTTGACTTCGATTTTGCGTTCCTTGAGTTCGGTGTCGGTTTGGAGCGCCCGGTCGAGGAGCGTTTGCAGATCCTTGTCTTCCAGCGATTTCAGAATGTAGACCTGGCAGCGACTCAGCAGCGGCGAGATAACCTCGAACGAGGGGTTTTCGGTTGTGGCGCCGATAAGGGTGACTACGCCTTGTTCAACGGCGCCCAGTAGCGAATCCTGCTGCGATTTGTTGAAGCGGTGGATTTCGTCGATGAAAAGAAACGGTGGCTTGCGGTCGAAAAACTGTTGTTTGCGGGCCGATTCGATGACCTCGCGTACTTCCTTCACCCCCGACGTCACAGCCGAAAGGGTGAAGAACGGCCGTTCCAGTTGTGTCGCGACGATTTTGGCAAGGGTGGTCTTTCCTACGCCCGGCGGGCCCCACAGGATGAACGACGGTACGTTGCCCGTCTCGAAGAATTTGCGGAATACGCCGTTCTTGCCCACAAGGTGTTCCTGCCCGATATATTCTTCGATGGTGCGGGGTCGCAGGCGTTCGGCTAAGGGTGCGGACATGGTTGGGGGCGGTTGATTCTTTTTACAAAGGTAGTGCAAGGCGAGAGGAAAAGCAAACGAAGTTTGCATTTTCCCGAGCCGCCGCCTACCTAAACCAAGCGCAGCGCAGGTAAAGTGCAAGGCGAGCGCAATGCCAAATTTATTTGAGCATTGCCGAGCCGTAGCCTGCCTAAACTGCCCCCCCCCGTTTTCTGTAAAGATAGCGCAGGCCGATGCAGTACCAAATGAATTTTGTGTTATCTTTGTTGGCAGAATCCGAATTCAAAAATCGCAATATCATGGAAACAAACATGCAGAAACCGGATAACAATCTGGTGTGGGCCATTTTGGCTACCGTTTTGTGCTGCCTGCCGTTCGGCATCGTGGCTATCATCAAGTCTACGCAGGTCGACAGCTTTTGGGCCGCCGGACGATACGACGAGGCCGTGCAGGCGGCCGCCGACGCCCGCAAATGGTGCTGGGTCAGCGTCATCGTCTCGGTTGTGGTTGTCGTGCTTTATTTTCTGCTGATTGCCGGCGTAGCCGGGTTGGCGGTGGTAGGCAGTCAGTTGTAGCCGTTCCCGTGTCCGGTTTGCGTCATTCCGGTCCGTTCAGCAAATGGGCGGTCGTAGGGCTCCTTGCAGGGCTTGCGGCCGCCTATTACTTCGTCGACCCGGCAGGTTCGGTCTGGATGCCCAAGTGTCCGTTCCGGTTGCTCACCGGGTTGGATTGTCCGGCATGCGGTACTCAGCGGGCGTTCCATGCCGTGCTGCACGGGCGTTGGGCCGAGGCCTGGGGCTGCAACCCTTTTCTCGTGGTCTCCCTGCCGTATCTTTGTCTCGTCGCCTATACGACTTTCCGCCCGCCCGGGCAGGGGTGGCTGCGTTTCGTCCAGCACCCTTACGTCGTCCGGACGTATGTCGTTTTGATTGTCCTTTGGTGGATTTTCCGGAATTTCTTTTTTAGTTAGTCGATCCTGCTGGTCAACAATTTGATGCTGCTTTGGGGACTGACGGACAGCGACTTGGCCGAAGCAGGCACGAGAACGGTTTCGCCCTGGCGGAGGGGCATGGCGGAGCCTTGGTCGTCGGTGAGCGTACCGGAGCCCTCGATGCACATGACCACGAGGAACGAATCGGTCGCCGCGAGGTCGATTTCGCAGGGGCGGGTCAGGTCGTAGAGCGTCGTGGTGAAGTAGGGGCAGGCGACCAGTTCGACGGGTCGGTCCTTGACCGCTTCGTAGCGCGTGCGGTAGTCGGCCTCCACCGAGTAGTCTATCGCTCCTTTGGCCTGTTCGGTGTGCAGTTCGCGCAGATTGCCGTTCGCATCGCGGCGGTTGAAGTCGTAGATGCGGTAGGTGATGTTGGAGGTCTGCTGGATTTCGGCGATGAACGACCCCGCGCCGATGGAGTGGATGCGGCCCGCCGGGAGGAAAAAGACGTCGCCGGGGTGTACTTCGTGGTCGGTCAGCAGGTCGGTGATGGTGTCGTCGGCCACGCTCTTTTCGTATTCGGCCGGGGTTACCTGGCGCGTGAATCCCGAGCGCAGGTGCGCCCCTTCGTCGGCCGCCACCACATACCACATTTCGGTCTTGCCTTTCGAGCGGTGGCGTTCCCATGCCAGCCGGTCGTCGGGGTGTACCTGGATCGAGAGGTCCTCGCGTGCGTCGATGAACTTGATAAGCAGCGGGAATTCGGTGCCGAAGCGTTCGTAGTTGCGGTTTCCCAGCAGTCGTTCCTTGTCGCGTGCGAGCAGTTCGGTCAGCGTCTTTCCGGCGTCCGGACCTTCGGCCACCACCGAGACGTCGCCTTCGACGCCCGAGAGTTCCCAGCTTTCGCCGATTTGCTTGCGGTCGGTGGCAATCTGTTTGTAGGTGGCGATTTTTTCGCCGCCCCAGAGGGGCGATTTGAGGATGGGGATGAATTTATACATGGTCGTTTGGTGTTTGCAGGTTAGGCCTGTGCCCCGAATTCCATCAGGTAGGCTTTGATGAAGGCGTCCAGTTCGCCGTCCATGACCGCTTCCACGGCCGAGGTCTGGCAGCCCGTGCGGTGGTCTTTCACCCGGCGGTCGTCGAAGACGTAGGAGCGGATTTGCGAGCCCCATTCGATTTTCTTCTTCGAGGCTTCGAGCGCCTGCTGGGTGGCCATGCGTTTGTCGAGTTCGCGTTGGTAGAGTTTCGAGCGCAGGATGCGCATGGCGTTTTCGCGGTTCATCAGCTGCGAGCGGGTCTCCATGTTTTCGATGAGGAATTCCACCGGTTCGCCCGTGTCGGGGTCCTTGCCGTGGTAGCGCAGGCGCACGGCCGTCTCAACTTTGTTGACGTTCTGCCCGCCCGCGCCCGACGAGCGGAACGTGTCCCATTCGATGTCGGAGGGGTTGACCGTGATTTCGATGGTGTCGTCCACGGCCGGCGACACGAAGACCGACGCAAAGGTCGTCTGCCGTTTGTTGTTGGCGTTGAACGGCGACAGCCGCACCATGCGGTGCACGCCGTTTTCGCTCTTCAGATAGCCGTAGGCGTATTCGCCCTCGAATTCGAGCGTGCACGACTTGACGCCCACTTCGTCGCCCGCCTGATAGTCGAGTACCTTGACCTTGTAGCCGTGGGCTTCGCCCCAGCGGGTGTACATGCGCAGGAGCATCGACGCCCAGTCGAGCGCTTCGGTGCCGCCCGCCCCGGCGTTGATGTCGAGAATGGCGCCCAGCTTGTCTTCATCGCGGCGCAGCATGTTGCGCATTTCGAGCTGTTCGATGCGTTCCAGGGTCCGGGCGTAGTGTTCGTCGAGTTCCGCTTCGCTCACCACCCCCTCTTTCACGAAGTCGGGCATCAGTTCGAGGTCTTCGACATCCTTGCGCACCGCGTCGTAGTCTTCGACCCACGCCTTGATGGCGGCTACCTTGCGCAGTTGTTCGCGCGCCGCGGCCGGGTCGTTCCAGAAGTCGGGTTCCTGGGTCTTCTCTTCTTCGTTGCGCAGGTCGATGCGTTTCTGTTCGATGTCCAGGCAGCGTTCCAGCACCTCCCGGCGGGTCCCGAGTTCCTTTATCTGTTCGGCAAGTATCATAAGTCCGTTTTCAAGTCGAGTTTCCGGGCCGCGAACCGCAGTATCAGTTCCGCCGTTGCTTCGATGCCCAGCACCGAGGTGTTGGCGCACAGGTCGTAGGTGGCGGCCGCACCCCATGTGCGCATGCTGTAATAGTTGTAGTAGTCGGCCCGGCGCGCATCGCCGTGGGCCATCGTCTGGCGTGCTTCGGCTTCGGTGCAGCCCGTGCGGCCGCAGATGCGGGCCACTCGGTCGGGGTCGTCGGCCGTGAGGAAGATGTTCAGCGAGCGCGGATGGTCGCGCAGGATGTAGTCGGCGCAGCGTCCTACGAAGATGGCCGGTTCGCGCGCCGCCACTTCGCGGATGACGTCGCTCTGTATCTTGAACAGCGCATCGCCCGACAGCACGTTGGCCGTGGTGTCGCCGTCGCCCGCGAAAGGTGCCCGCAGGTAGCCCAGCAGGGTGGCCAGCCGGTTGTGCGATTGCTTTTCGTCGGCCTGCTCGAAGATCTCGGGACAAAGGCCGCTCTCCTGCGCCGCCAGGTTGATGAGTTCCTTGTCGTAGAGTTTCACTCCTAAGCGGCGGGCCAGCGCTTCGCCGACCGATTTGCCGCCGCTGCCGATTTGCCGGCCGATATTGATTGCGAACGGTTGTTCCATCTTACTCTGCGTTTTGAGGTTGTGCCATCATCGCCCGGAACTTGCGCAGCTGGGCCGTCAGCATGAAGAACGTGACCACGGCGGCCAGCAGGTCCGAGAGCGGCATGGCGCACCAGACGCCCCAGCTCCCGTTCCACGGGGTCGCCGCGTCGAAGAATCCGGGCAGCAGCAGCAGGCCCGGCACCAAGAACAGCAGTTGGCGCGACAGCGACAGGAAGACCGCCTTGCCCGCCATGCCGATGCTTTGGAAAAAGTTGGTCGCGACCATCTGGAACCCGATGATGGGGAAGAACGCGAATACGAGCCGCATTCCCGTGGCCGAAAGGCGGATCAGTTCTTCGTCGGTCGTGAACAGCGAGGCGGCCGCTCCCGGCGCCAGTTCGGCGATAAGAAATCCCGTGGTCGTGATGCACGTGGCGCCCATGATCGTCAGCCGCAGTACGCGCAGCACCCGTTCGTATTGGCGTGCGCCGAAGTTGTAGCCCGCGATGGGCTGCATGCCTTGGTTGACGCCCATGACAATCATCACGAAGAAGAATCCCAGGCGGTTGACGATGCCGTAGGCGCCTATCATCAGGTCGCCGCCGTAGCGTTGCAGCCCTTTGTTTATAAGGATGACGATGAAGCACGCCGCGAGGTTCATCAGAAACGGCGACATGCCGATGGCCATGATGTCGCGCACGATGCGTTTCTTGAGCCGGTAGATGCCGCGGCTGAAATGGAGCAGTTCGCGTTTGTCCGAAAGGATGCGGAACTGCCATGCGAGCGACACGACCTGCGCCAGCACCGTGGCGATGGCGGCTCCGCGGATGCCCCAGCCGAAGCCGTAGATGAAAAGCGCATCGAGCACCGTGTTGATGATGACGGTGTTGATGGTCGCATACATGGATTGCTGGGGGTGGCCCGAGGCACGGAGCACGGCGTTGAGCCCTAAGTACATGTGGGTCACCACATTGCCCAGCAGGATGATGGTCATGTATTCGTGGGCGTAGCCTACCGTCGCTTCGCTGCCGCCGAAGAAGTAGAGAATCGGGTCGAGGAATGCCAGCACCACGGCGGCGAACGCCACACCGATGATGGCGTTGAGCACCACCACGTTGCCCAGCACACGCCGGGCCGTGTCGTAGTCGCGTTGTCCTAAGCGCATCGAAATCAGCGTCGCCGCGCCCACGCCCACCAGCGAGCCGAACGCCGCGGCGAGGTTCATCAGCGGGAACGTCAGCGCCAGCCCCGAAATGGCCAGCGGCCCTACCATCTGGCCGATGAAGATGCTGTCGACCATGTTGTAGAGCGACGACGCGGTCATCGCTATGACCGCCGGAACGGCGTATTGCAGCAGCAGTTTGCGGATGCGTTCCGTGCCTAATTCCGCAGCTGCCGACTTGAGTTCTGTCAATTTTCGATAATTAAGAATTAAAAATGAAAAATTAAAAATGATTTTTGATTCCTTTTGTCTGCGAACTTTTCGGCGGCAACGGCGATTTTTAATTTTTCATTCTTCATTTTTAATTTGGAATAATCGGGCCCCGTTTATTCCAGTTCCCAGTCGCTGCCGTCCTTGCGGTCCTTGACACGGATTCCCGCTGCGGCAAGTCCGTCGCGGATGCGGTCCGAGGCGGCCCAGTCCTTGGCGGCCCGGGCTTGCAGGCGTTCGGCCAGCAGCATCTCGACCAGCGGCGTCACATAGTCGCGGCCCGCGGCCGTTCCGGCGGCTTTTTCGTCTTTCAGCCCCAGGATGTCGAAAGCGTATCGGCGAACCGTCGCCGTCAGCGTCTCCAGGTCGGGTGCCGTTATCGTCTGCGCGCCGTCGGCCAGTTGGTTGATGATCCGTACCCAGTCGAACAGGGCCGAGATGACCATCGGCGAGTTCAGATCGTCGTCCATCGCCGCGCGGCAGCGTTTTTCCAGTTCCGACGGGTCGACCGTCGAGGTCGCCGCAGGTTTGATTCTGGCCAGCGCTTCGATGCCTTTCATCAGGCGGTCCAGCCCCTTTTCGGCGGCTTGCAGCGCTTCGTTCGAGAAGTCGAGCGTCGAGCGGTAGTGGGCTTGCAGCACGAAGAAGCGGATCGTCATCGGCGAATAGGCCTGCGCCAGCAGTTTGTGATTGCCCGTGAAGAGTTCTTCCAGCGTGATGAAGTTGCCCAGCGACTTGCCCATCTTCTGCCCGTTGATGGTAATCATGTTGTTGTGTACCCAATAGCGTGCCGAATCGTGGCCCAGGGCGGCCGTCGACTGGGCGATTTCGCATTCGTGGTGGGGGAACATCAGGTCCATGCCGCCGCCGTGGATGTCGAAGCGTTCGCCTAAGTAGCGGGTCGACATGGCCGAGCATTCCATGTGCCAGCCCGGGAATCCGTCGCTCCAGGGCGAGGGCCAGCGCATGATGTGTTCGGGCGAGGCCTTTTTCCACAGCGCGAAGTCGTAGGAGTGGCGCTTGTCGCTCTGGCCGTCCAGTTCGCGCGTGTTCGCCACGATGTCGTCCAGGTTGCGGCCCGACAGGCGGCCATAGTTGTGCTTGGCGTTGTATTTCTCCACGTCGAAGTAGACCGAGCCGTTCGATACGTAGGCGAAACCCTCGTCGAGGATGCGCTGTACGAAAGCTATCTGTTCGATGATATGGCCCGATGCGTGGGGTTCGATGGAGGGCGTTTCCACGTTGAGCGCTTCCATCGCCCGGTGGTAGCGTTCGGTGTAGTAGTGGGCCACTTCCATCGGTTCGAGCTGTTCCAGACGCGCTTTCTTGGCGATTTTGTCTTCGCCCTCGTCGGCGTCGTGTTCCAGGTGGCCGACGTCCGTGATGTTGCGCACGTAGCGGACTTTGTAGCCTGCCGCTTTCAGATAGCGGAATAGCAGGTCGAATGTCACGGCCGGGCGGGCATGGCCCAGGTGGGGGTCGCCGTAGACCGTGGGGCCGCACACATACATGCCCGCACGCCCCGGTACCAGCGGCTCGAATTCCTCCTTGCGCCGCGTGAGCGTATTGTAAAGCGTCAGTTTCGATTCCATCGTCGGAGATATTTTAGGCAAAATTAGCAATTTTCCGCCAATCTGAAAAATTTCGGCGGCCGGCTTCCGTTCGTATGTGCGGTCGGGTCTGCGGCATGCGGCTTTTCCCGCTTCGGCATGGTCCGTTCGGGCCGGGCTGCGCACTCGGCCTGCCGAAGGCCTTGCTATTCTCCGTTAATTGATTACTTTTGCAAGTCGGAAACATATTCTTCTCTTTCAATGAATCTTTTCAAACGTTGGAACAACCTCGTCGGCTGGGCGGTCTTCGCCGTCGCGGCCGTCGTCTACCTGCTGACCATGGAGCCCGTGTCGAGCCTGTGGGACTGCTCGGAGTTCATCGCCACTTCCTACAAGCTCGAGGTCGGCCACCCGCCCGGAGCTCCGCTGTTCATGATGCTCGCACGGCTGGCTACGCTTTTCGCGTTCGGCAATCCCGAGTACGTCGGCATGGCCGTCAACGCCATGAATTCCATCGCCAGCGCCTTCTGCATCCTTTTCCTTTTCTGGACCATCACCCACCTCGCCCGCAGGCTCGTCACGCGCGACGGCCGCGAGCTTTCGGCCGCCAACGTTTGGGCCGTGCTCGGCGCCGGAGCCGTCGGGGCGCTGGCCTACACCTTTACCGACACTTTCTGGTTTTCGGCCATCGAGGGCGAGGTCTACGCCCTCTCGTCCATGTTCACCGCGCTGGTCGTGTGGCTCATGCTCAAGTGGGAGGAGGAGGCCGACCAGCCTCACGCTTCGCGCTGGATCGTGCTGATTGCCTATCTGATGGGCCTTTCCATCGGCGTGCACATCCTCAACCTGCTGACCATCCCCGCGCTGGTCTTCATCTATTACTTCCGTACTACGCCGAGCGTCACCTGGCGCGGCCTGGTCGGCGCCACCTTGATAGCCGGGGCCATTCTGTTGGTCATCAACGGCATCATCATCCCCTATACGGTCTACGTCGGGGCCATGTTCGACCTCTTTTTCGTCAACACGTTCGGCCTGCCCGTCAATTCGGGCATGGTCTTCTTCGCGCTGGCGCTTATCGGCGGTCTGGGCTGGGCTTCATGGGCGACCCACAAGCGCGGCAAGGTGCTTTGGAACGTCGTCTTGCTTTCCACGACCATGATCCTCGTCGGGTTCTCGTCCTACGCGTCGGTCTCCATCCGCGCCGCCGCCAATCCGCCGATGAATTCCAACAAGCCCGACAACCCGCACGCGCTGCTTTCGGTGCTCAACCGCGACCAGTACGGCGACCGTCCGCTGCTCTACGGGGCTTATTATTCGGCGCCGCCTGCCGACTACAAGGAGAAGCACGTCTATTACCTCGACGAGGATGGCAAGTACAAGCCCGCCAGCATCATCACGGGCTACACCCATGCGCCCGAGTTCATGCACCTTTTCCCCCGCATGTGGAACCGTTCCAAGGGCGAAAAGGACTACAAGCAGTGGGCCGCCTACCGCACCAAGACCGACTACGTGCGCGACGACAGCGGCGAGCTTGTGCGCGATGCGCAGGGGCGGCCGCTCCGCCAGGAGGTCGTCGACTTCGGCCGCAAGCGCACGTTCGACGACGGTTACGGCTTGCAGACCATCGTCGAGCCCACGTTCGGCGAGAACCTCAGCTATTTCTTCAACTACCAGCTCTCCTACATGTACTGGCGTTATTTCCTCTGGAATTTCGTCGGGCGGCAGAGCGACATCCAGCCCTCGGCTTCCACCATCACCGACGGCAACTGGCTTTCGGGCATCCGTTTCATCGACGAGGCGTTCCTCGGGCCGCAGGACAACCTGCCGCGCGAGATTGCCGGGAACCGGGGCCGCAACACTTATTATTTCCTGCCGTTCATCCTCGGGCTGATAGGGCTCGTCTACCAGCTCAACCGCGACCAGCGCAATTTCTCGATTGTCATGTGGCTCTTCATCATGACGGGCATCGCATTGGTCGTCTACTTCAATTCGGCGCCCTCCGAGCCGCGCGAGCGCGACTACGTTTACGCCGGGTCGTTCTACGCGTTCTGCATCTGGATAGGCTTCGGCGTGTTGGCCGTGCGCGACTTCGTGGCATGGCTCACCAAGCGCAACAACGTCGCCGCCGCTGCCGTCGCTACGGCGGTCTGCATGGGCGTGCCGACGATTCTTGCTGCGCAGAACTGGGACGACCACGACCGTTCGGGCCGCTACATGGCCCGCGACATCGGCTGGAACTACCTCATGTCGACCCTGCCGAATTCCATCATCCTCAACTACGGCGACAACGACACCTTCCCCCTGTGGAACAACCAGGAGGTCTACGGCGTGCGGCCCGACGTGCGGATCATGAATACTTCGTACCTCGGCGGCGAGTGGTACATCGACGAGATGAAGACCCGGGCCAACGACGCGGCAGGCGTGCCGTTCTCGCTGCCCAAAAGCAAGTACACCTACAACAACGACTGGATTCCCGTCAACAACCGCATCGACCGCGCGGTGGAAATCGGGCAGGTCATCGACTTCATCCGCAGCGACGACCCGCGCACCAAAATCGCCCTCGAAGACGGTACGCAGACCGACTATATCCCCACCAAGCGCATTGCGCTCCCGGTCAACAAGGAGAATGCCCTCGCTGCGGGCATCGTCGCCGAGAAGGACCGCGACCTGATGGTCGACACCGTCTATATCAACCTGCGCAAGAGTGCGCTGGACAAGAGCCAGCTGATGATTCTCGACATGCTGGCCAATTTCGACTGGAAGCGGCCCATCTACATGACGCAGATCTACATCTTCCAGGACCTCGGCCTGCTCGACTACCTCCAGTTCGACGGTTACGCCTACCGTTTCGTGCCGATTCTCACTCCGGTGGATAATCCGTGGGAAATCGGCCGCGTCGACGTCGACTATGCCGTGCCGCTGTTGCGCGACACGTTCCGCTACGGCAATCTGGCCGACCCCGACGTCTACGTCGATTATTTCCTCCAGTACAATCTTTCGGCCTCGCATGCCCGCGACGCTTTCGCCCGGGTGGCCAAGGAGCTGCTGCGGCAGGAGCGGCCCGAAGAGGCCGTCGAATTGCTCGACCTGGGGCTTGAGCGGCTGCCGACTTCGCAGATACGTTTCACCGACACCAACACCTATCCGTTCCTGGAGGCTTACTACGCTGCCGGAGCGATGGGCGTCGAGGGAGCTGTCGAGAAAGGCGACGCCCTGCTGGAGGAGTACGCGCAGACCCTCATCGAGTATATCGAGTATTACCTGCGTTTCGAGGGCGTGCAGGGCGACATGGTTTCGTCCATCGTCGACGACAAGCTCGAAGAGCTGGGCGACCTCTATTACTTAGCGTCCTATGCCGGGCGCCGCGACATCATCGCTCAGCTGAATGCCTACTACCGCACGCTGGGCGTCTCCGAGGATAGCCTGGTCGACGTCGGCGACAAGCCCCGGCAGGCCGATTCCGTGCAGATAGGCAGCTAAAACGTTTTAGCACTTCTGAAAACGCACCGGACGGAATCCGGTGCGTTTTTCGTTCCCGCCCGCCGCCGCAAGAAAAGTCCGGCGGTTATAGGCGACTATTGCTTTTTATTTTGTATTTTTGCAGGCTGGAAAATCAAAAAACGCACACAATACGATGACGCAGGAAGAACTCTTCAAAAAGTTGGTCGCCCATTGCAAGGAGTACGGTTTCGTATTCCCGTCGAGCGAGATTTACGACGGGCTGGGCGCCGTCTACGACTACGGCCAGAACGGCGTGGAGCTCAAGAACAACATCAAGCGCTACTGGTGGGACTCGATGGTCAAGCTCCACGAGAACATCGTGGGCATCGACGCCGCGATCTTCATGCACCCCAAAACGTGGGAGGCTTCGGGCCACGTGGGCGCCTTCAACGACCCGCTGATCGACAACAAGGACTCGAAGAAGCGCTACCGCGCCGACGTGCTCGTCGAGGAGTGGATCGCCAAGCAGGACGAGAAGATCGAGAAGGAGGTTGAGAAGGCCCGCAAGCGCTTCGGCGAGCAGTTCGACGAGGCCAAGTACCGCGAGACGTCGCCCCGCGTCGCCGAGACGCTCGCCCGCCGCAACGAGATCCACGCCCGCTTCGCCGAGGCGCTCAACGCCAACGACCTGGCCGAACTGCGCCAGATCATCCTCGACTGCGAGATCGCGTGCCCCATCTCGGGCACGCGCAACTGGACCGAGGTGCGCCAGTTCAACCTCATGTTCTCCACGCAGATGGGCTCGACGGCCGACGGCGCCTCGACGATCTACCTGCGTCCCGAGACGGCGCAGGGCATCTTCGTCAACTTCCTCAACGTGCAGAAGACCGGCCGCATGAAGCTGCCGTTCGGTATCGCGCAGATCGGCAAGGCCTTCCGCAACGAGATCGTGGCCCGTCAGTTCATCTTCCGCATGCGCGAGTTCGAGCAGATGGAGATGCAGTTCTTCGTGCGTCCCGGCACCGAAATGGAGTGGTGGAACGAGTGGAAGAACACCCGTATGGCCTGGCACCGCGCCCTCGGTTTCGGCGACGACAACTACCGTTTCCACGACCACGACAAGCTGGCCCACTACGCCAACGCCGCTACCGACGTCGAGTACAATTTCCCGTTCGGCTTCAAGGAGGTCGAGGGCATCCATTCGCGTACCGATTTCGACTTGGGCAACCACCAGAAGTTCTCGGGCAAGAAAATCCAGTACTTCGACCCCGAGACGGGCGAAAGCTACGTGCCCTATGTCGTCGAGACGTCGATCGGCGTCGACCGCATGTTCCTGCAGGTCATGTCGGCGGCCTATACCGAGGAGCAGCTCGACGGCGGCGATTCGCGTGTGGTGCTGCGCCTGCCCGCGGCACTGGCTCCCGTCAAGGCGGCCATCCTGCCGCTCGTCAAGAAGGACGGCATGCCCGAAATCGCGCAGAAAATCGTCGATGAACTCAAATACGATTTCAACGTCGTTTACGACGAGAAGGATTCGGTCGGCAAGCGTTATCGCCGGCAGGATGCCATCGGTACGCCGTTCTGCATCACCGTCGACGGTCAGACCGCCGAGGACGGCACCGTGACGGTCCGCCACCGCGATTCGATGCAGCAGGAGCGTGTCCGTATCGACGCCCTCCACGCGATGGTCGAGGAGGAGTGTTCGTACCGCAAGCTCTTCAAGAAGCAGAACCTTTAGTGTCCCGTATTCTTGCCATAGACTACGGCACCAAGCGCACGGGCATTGCCGTGAGCGATTCCCTGCGGCTCATCGCCGGGGGGCTCGTGACTGTCGAAACCCGCCAGCTCGAAAGGTGGCTCGCAGACTATTTTGCCCGCGAGAACGTTGGTACGATAGTTTTGGGTAAGCCCGCCCGGATGGACGGCACGCCCTCCGAGACGTGGCGGTTTATCGAGCCGCTCGCCGCCCGGCTGCGGCAGGCATGGCCCGACAAGGAGGTGGTCTTCCACGACGAGCGGTTCACTTCGGTGCTGGCCCACCGCGCGGTGCTCGAAAGCGGCATCGGCAAGATGGCCCGCCGCGACAAGGCGTTGGTCGACAAGATTTCCGCCACGATTATTTTACAAAGTTACATGGATTCCCGCAAATGATTTATCCGATTGTCATCTATGGCGACGACGTGCTCCGCAAGGCCTGCGAGCCCGTTCCGGCCGATTATCCCGATTTGAAGAAGCTCATCGGCGACATGTTCGCGACCCTCGGCGAGGCCGGCGGGGTGGGGCTCGCCGCTCCGCAGATAGGCAAGAGCCTGCAGCTTTTCATCGTCGACTGCACCCCGTGGGCCGAGGACGATGCGTCGTGCGCCGATTTCAAGCGGGCGTTCGTCAATGCCGAAATCTACGCCTATTCCGACCAGACCAAGACCTACAACGAGGGTTGCCTGTCGTTTCCCGGGCTCTATGCCGACGTGCCGCGGGCGTTGTCGGTTCGCGTGCGTTACCTGGACGAGGATTTGAAGCCCCACGACGAGGAGTTCACGGGTTACAAGGCGTGGGTCATCCAGCACGAATTCGATCATACGCAGGGGCGGGTCTTCGTCGACCGCGTCGCTCCCTTGCGCCGCAACCTCCTCAAAGGCAAGTTGCTCAACCTCGCCAAAGGCAAGTTCCGCTGCGACTACAAAACGCGGTAGGCGATTTTCCGGCACAGCAAAAGCGGCTCCCCGAAAGGAGCCGCTTTCCGTTTATGCCGTTTATGCCGGCAGGTCCGGCATCAGAACTTGTAGGTCGCGCCCAAGCTGATGATGATGGGATTTTTCCAGTTCTTGTGGGTCTGAATCATCCACTTGAATCCGGCCGTGAGGTCCCAGTTGCGGGCTATCGAGAAGTCGGTGCCCGCACCCACGTTGATGCCGCACGACCAGTCGCCGATGTCGTTGGCGCTCAGACCCAGCTGCGGATAGAGTTTCCAGAAGCGGGCCGGGTGGAAGATGTATTGCATGTCGGCGCTGATGTCCACCGAGCAGTGTTTCTTGCAGAGGAACGTCACGGCGGGCTGTATGCGCCATACGTCCGAAATCGAGTAGCGGCTCACGGCGCCCACGCCGAAGATGGCTCCGTCGCCCCCCGTGTTGGTATAGACCCCGATCTGCGGACCGAGGGCCCATTTGCCTTTGTCCTGCGCCGAAGCGGCTCCCGCCATGCAGAGTGCGGCGACGACCGTAAGAAGAATCTTTTTCATTTGCGGTTATTTTAATTTGACAAAAAATGTGCGTCTTCTCTGTTTGCCTGCCAAATATATGGAAAAATCCCGGCGCGGCAAATTCTTTTCAACGAAGTGGCCAGTTTTGACAACGAATGGATTACGCAACACTCGTGCCGTCCTGCGCAAAAAAACGATGCCCGGACTTAAAACTCCGGGCACCGTTCGGTTCGACGAATGTTCCTTGCGGTCCTATTTCTGGTTCAGCGCTGCGTGGGCGGCCGCCAGGCGTGCGATGGGTACGCGGAACGGCGAGCAGCTCACGTAGTTCAGACCGGCGTAGTGGCAGAACTCGACCGACGAGGGTTCGCCGCCGTGTTCGCCGCAGATGCCGCACTTGAGGTTTTCGCGCGTGCCGCGGCCCTTGAAGACCGCTTCGCGGATCAGCTGGCCCACGCCGTTGCGGTCCAGAATCTGGAACGGGTCGTTCTTCAGAATGCCCTTTTCCAGGTAGACCGGCAGGAACTTCGAGATGTCGTCGCGCGAGAAGCCGAGGGTCATCTGCGTCAGGTCGTTGGTGCCGAACGAGAAGAACTGCGCCACTTCGGCGATTTGGTTGGCCGTCACGGCGGCGCGCGGCACTTCGATCATCGTGCCGACCATGTATTCGATCTTGTCGTTGCGTTCGGTGAATACCTGTTCGGCCGTCCGATCGATGATGTTCTTTTGGTAGCGCAATTCCTTGTGGTTGCCCACCAGCGGTACCATGATCTCCACGTGTACAGGGATGCCTGCCGCCTTGACGTTCATCGCGGCTTCGATGATGGCACGGGTCTGCATCTCCGTGATTTCCGGATAGGTGTTGCCCAGGCGGCAGCCGCGGTGGCCCAGCATCGGGTTGAATTCGGCCAGCGATTCGACCTTGGCTACGATTTTGGCCAGCGGTTCGTGCATCTCCTCGGCCATTTCCTTCTGGCCCTTTTCATCGTGCGGTACGAATTCGTGCAGGGGCGGGTCGAGCAGACGGACGGTCACCGGGTAGCCGTTCATCGCCTTGAACAGCCCCTCGAAGTCGCCGCGCTGCATGGGCAGCAGCTTGGCCAGCGCCACACGGCGGCCCGCTTCGTCGTCGGCCAGAATCATTTCGCGGATGGCCTTGATGCGGTCGCCCTCGAAGAACATGTGTTCCGTGCGGCAGAGACCGATACCTTCGGCACCGAATTCGAACGCCTGCGCCGCGTCTTTCGGCGTGTCGGCATTGGCGCGCACTTTCAGCACCGAGTACTTGCCGGCCAGTTCCATCAGTTTGCCGAAGTCGCCGCTCAGGTCGGCCGCCTTGGTGGCTACCTGCCCGAGGTACACTTCGCCCGTCGAGCCGTTGAGCGAAATCCAGTCGCCCTCCTTGACCGTGAAGCCGTTGACCTTGATGGTGCGGGCCTTGTAGTCGATTTCCAGTTCGCCGGCGCCCGATACGCAGCACTTGCCCATGCCGCGGGCTACGACGGCTGCGTGCGACGTCATGCCGCCGCGGGCCGTCAGAATGCCGGCGGCGTCGAGCATGCCCTTGAGGTCCTCGGGCGAGGTCTCGATACGCACCAGCACCGCTTTCTGTCCCGTCTTGGCCAGCACTTTCTCCGCATCGTCGGCGAAGAACACCACCGGACCCGTAGCGGCGCCCGGCGATGCGGGCAGACCCTTGGTGATGACCTGTGCCGTGGCAATGGCTTTCTTGTCGAATATCGGGTGCAGCAGTTCGTCGAGCTTGGCGGGTTCGCAGCGCAGGACGGCGGTCTTCTCGTCGATGAGCCCCTCGCGAAGCATGTCCATGGCGATTTTCACCATCGCGGCGCCCGTGCGTTTGCCGTTGCGGCACTGGAGCATCCACAGCTTGCCGTCCTGGATGGTGAATTCGATGTCCTGCATGTCGGTGAAGTACTGTTCCAGGTGGTGCTGGATCTCGTTCAGTTCCTTGTAGACTTCGGGCATCACCTCTTCCAGCGAGGGGTATTTCGACTTGCGTTCTTCTTCGCTGATGTTCTGTGCCTTGGCCCAGCGCTTCGAGCCCTCGACGGTGATTTGCTGCGGGGTGCGGATGCCGGCTACGACGTCTTCGCCCTGCGCGTTGATGAGGTATTCACCGTTGAAGATGTTTTCGCCCGTCGCGGCATCGCGCGAGAACGCCACGCCCGTCGCCGAGTTCTGGCCCATGTTGCCGAAGACCATGGCCTGCACCGACACGGCCGTGCCCCATTCGGCGGGGATGTTGTTGAGCTTGCGGTAGAGGATGGCGCGTTCGTTCATCCACGAGCCGAATACGGCGCAGATGGCGCCCCACAGCTGGTCCCACGGATTGGCCGGAAATTCTTCGCCGGTTTGTTTCTTGACAGCGGCCTTGAAGTTTCTGACCAGTTCCTTGAGGTCGTCGGTCGTCAGGTCGGTGTCGTTTTTCACACCGCGTTTCTTCTTCTGCTCGTCGATGATCTCCTCGAACGGGTCGTGGTCTTCCTTCGACACGGGTTTCATGCCCAGCACCACGTCGCCGTACATCTGGACGAAACGGCGGTACGAGTCCCACGCGAAGCGGGGGTTGCCCGTGCGCTTGGCCACGGCCTCGACGGCCTGGTCGTTCATGCCGAGGTTCAGAATCGTGTCCATCATGCCGGGCATCGACGCGCGGGCGCCCGAGCGGACCGACACCAGCAGCGGCATCTCCTTGTCGCCGAACTGCATGCCCGTCAGGCGTTCGATGTTCTTCATCGCCTTTTCGACTTCGGGGCGCAGCATTTCGATGACGGCCTGCTTGCCGTGCTGGTAGTATTCGGCGCACACCTCCGTGGTGATGGTGAAGCCCGGGGGTACGGGGATGCCGATGAGGTTCATTTCGGCCAGATTGGCACCCTTGCCGCCGAGCAGTTCGCGCATTTTGCCGTTTCCTTCGGCTTCCTTGTTGCCGAAGGTGTAGACTCGCTTAATGTCTGCCATAATTTTTCGTTGTATTGAGTTGTTCGATTGTTCGCGTTCGTGCCGTTTTTCGCGTCCCGGCAAAGCCCGGCCTGTCGAAAAGGTCCGGATTTCCCGTTGGGATTGCGAATATAACGATTTAATTCCGTTTTTCCAAATTCATTCCAAATAAACATATACGGGCAGGGCGTAGCTCGTGCCTCCCGCGTAGCGGCGGCGCTGATAGGTGGGCAGGGGCTGCGTTCGGGCCGGGTCGAGCAGGAAGCGCCGGATGTAGACTTCGGCGGCGGAGGTCCGCAGGGCCGTGTCGACGGCGATGCGGTCGCGCATCCGCCAGCCTGCGCGGCTGCGGACGTTGCCCCTGCCTGCCCGTTCGGCCCGGGCGTGCGCGTCGTGCAGCCCGTATTCTTCCAGTCCCCGGTCCGGCAGGCGCCCCATGACCACCAGCTTCGCGCCGGGCCGTTCGTCGCGCAGGTCGCCCACGACCCACCGGACCATCCGCTGTTCGCTGCACAGCACCAACCCGAGCGTGTCCGTCCGGAATCGCCGGGTGCGTCCTCGGCCGACAGGGCGGCGCAGAACGCCCTCGACGTAGAGGTAGCGGCGGCCCGGTTCGACGTAGTGCGGGAAAAAGCGGTCGCCGTAGTAGAGCAGGGCGAAATCCATGCCGTCCAGCGAGTTGAGGGTCCGGTGCAGATAGCTGTAATCGCTCTGGCAGGCCGCCGCGATGTCGCGGACGACCGCTTCGTTTTCGACGCTCCACAGGGCGATTATCGGCAGTCCCAGCGAATCGGCCAGCGCCGCTGTCCGGGCGATTTTGCGGCGGTAGCGTTCTGTGTTCCAGCGCAGGGCGCCCCGCGGCGTGTAGTCCGTGTCGTCGTAAAACAGCGAGGGGACGGTGTCGTAGAGGTGGTCGGCGTCGCAGTAGGCGATGCCCAGCGGCTGGGCCGTGGCGGTCGCCGCATGCAGGGCCAGCAGCAGAAGGGCGGTCCGCAGGAGGTTTCCCGGTGTGCGCATGGGTTATTCTGCGATCACTCCCGAGCCGACGAGTTCGTCGCCGTCGTACCACGCGGCGAACTGGCCCGGAGCGATGCCGCGCTGCGGTGTGTCGAACACCAGAAAGGCCCCTTCGTCGCGGATGTAAAGCGTCGCGTCCTGCAACGGTTGGCGGTAGCGTATGCGCACCCGGAACCTCGCCTTGCCGCCTGCCGGAATCGCCCGCGCAGGGTCCAGCCAATGGATTTCGCCCGGTTCGATGCGCAGTGCCGGGCGCCACAGACCCGGGTGGGCGTCGCCCTCGCCTACGTAGATGACGTTCGCGTCGACGTCGGTCGCCAGGATGAACAGCGATTCCTTGCGGCCCCCGATGCCCAGCCCTTTGCGTTGGCCGATGGTGTAGTAGTGGGCGCCGTTGTGGGTGCCTATCTTCTTGCCGTCGCGGACGGTGTAGCGCCACGGGGCTGCCAGCGCCGTCAGTTCTTCGGTCGTCGGTTCGCTCTCGGGCACGGCGGGGCGCAGTGCGAATTTGGGCCACGACGGGAGTATTTCGTGGATGTTGCCTGGTTTGGCGGCCAGCTTCTGTTGCAGGAAAACCGGCAGGTCGACCTTGCCCACGAAGCAGATGCCCTGCGAATCCTTGCGTTTGGCCGTGGCCAGGTGCTGTTCTTCGGCAATGCGCCGCACTTCGGGTTTCAGCAGTCCGCCCACCGGAAACAGCGCGTAGTGCAGCTGTTCCTGCGAGAGCTGGCACAGAAAATAGCTCTGGTCCTTGTTGGGGTCGGTCCCCGCCAGCAGTTTGCAGTGCGTGCGTCCGTCGGCGTCCGTCTCCTCGGCCTTGCGGCAGTAGTGGCCTGTCGCCACGTAGTCGGCGCCTAATTGGAGCGCTTCGCGCAGAAAGACGTCGAACTTGATTTCGCGGTTGCACAGCACGTCCGGATTGGGGGTGCGGCCGCGTTCGTACTCGGCGAACATGTAGTCGACCACGCGCGTGCGGTATTCGGCCGACAAATCGACCACGTGCAGCGGGATGTCCAGCCGCTTGGCCACCAGCTCGGCGAAAACCCGGTCGTCGTGCCACGGGCAGTCGCCCTCCAGGGTCCCCGTCGTGTCGTGCCAGTTGACCATGAAAAGACCGATGACTTCGTGTCCCTGCTCTTTCAGCAGCCACGCCGCCACCGACGAATCCACCCCGCCCGAAAGTCCTATCACTACGCGTGCCATGCTATTCCAACGTTAAAAGTCCGGCGGGCAGGACGAACCGGATGCGCCGCTCCCCGAAGTCAATGCGGGCTATGAATTCCTCCGCGGCGGGGACCAGTACGCGCCGGCCCTCGATTTCCAGCTCGAAGAGCGGATTGGCTTCGCTGTCGTAGTAGTCGGTCAGCGTGCCCGAGCACTTCCGGGGCGTTTCGCCCTCGTCTGCGGCGAGTTCTTCGGCTTCGGCCGCAAAGCCGATGAGGTCTTCGAGGTAGAATTCGTCGTCCTCCTCGTCGCTTTGTTCGATGCGGAATTCCAGCCCCAGCAGTTCCGAGGCCCGGCGGTCGGTGTCCAGGTCGGCGAACGCCGCCACGGCTCCCGTCTGCCCGCGCCGCTCGAAGCGTTCGCACCACAGCGGTACTTCCAGCGCGTCGACGGTGACCAGAAGCGGCACGGTTTCCGGGTCGAAATCCTCCGGAAATCCGGCGTAGAGCGACAGCATTACGCCGCCGTCCGTACCGAACAGTTTGTTGATTCTGCCTGCGGGGATTGTCATGGGAATGTCGTCTTTCGGGGGTTCTGCGGCGGCGGGGCCGCCTCCTGCGAATCGCAGTAAAACAAAACCCGGTAAATCTCCCGCGACGGGAAACTTACCGGGATTCGATATGAATTGAGTGTTCCGTTATTCGGCGGCGGGTGCTTCGGCTTCGGGAGCGGCCTCCTCGGCGGCAGGTGCTTCCTCTGCGCTTTCGGCAGCAGCGGCTTCTTCAGCTTCCTTGGCGGCAGCTTCGGCAGCGGCTTTCTTCTCGGCGATGGCCTTCGCACGGTCTTCGTTCACCTTGGCTTCGGCAGCCAGACGGGCTTTCTCGGCCGACTTGGCATCGGTAGCCAGCTTGTTGGTCTTGGCTTCGATCTTGCCGTTCTTGGCGTCGAGCCACTTGTTGAAGCGGGCTTCGGCTTCGGCCTCCGTGAAGGCGCCTTTGGCTACGCCGCCCAGCAGGTGCTTCTTGTAGAGTACACCCTTGTACGAGAGGATGGCCCGGCAGGTGTCGGTGGGTTGTGCGCCTTTGAGTAACCAACCCAATGCTTGCTCGAAGTTCAGGTCGATCGTAGCAGGATTCGTGTTGGGGTTGTAGGTGCCCAACTTCTCGATGAATTTACCATCACGTGGCGCTCTGCTATCTGCGGCAACGATGTGGTAGAAAGCGTAGCCTTTCTTACCGTGGCGTGCCAGACGAATTTTAACAGCCATTTGCTATAAAATTGTTTGATTTGGTTAATAAAACGCTCAGCCCTTCCGGGTTATCAGCCCGCAAATGTAGACAAAATATTCCGCCCGGCAAAATAAATCGTGCAAAAAAGAGGGTTGCGGGCGGCGAATCCGCTCCGGGAGCCGGAATTATGAAAAACTTTTCGTATCTTCGCACCGCCGGACCGATTGGTTCCGTAGCTCAGTTGGATAGAGCAACAGCCTTCTAAGCTGTGGGTCTTGGGTTCGAATCCCAACGGAATCACTTTTCTGCAATCTGCGACCGAGGTTTTCCCCGGTCGCTTTTTTGTCGGTATCCCGAATCAGCGATAGAACGTTCCCTCCCAGCTGGCTGTGTTGCCCGCCCCGTCGCGCACGGTCAGGCGGACGGTATGCCGGCTGTGGGTGGGCGGGGTGTCGAACGTGTGGAACAGCCGCCCCGTCATGGGGTAGCGTTCGCAGGGGACCCATTGGCCGTCGATGAGCAGCGTGTAGGCGGCGATTCCCGAAAAGTTGTCCGTCGCGCGAAATCCGATTGCGTCGCTTTGCGAGAGGTCGGCATCCTGTCTGAAGTTGGCCGTAATGCGGGGCGGTACCAGGTCGGCCACCACGAACAGCGGGTCGGAGGTGTAGGTCGACGCCGTCACGACACCTTCTTTGCAGGAACCTCCTACGTAGGCGGCCCGGCCTTGGGCCGTCCGGCGTGCAAGAACCGCGTGGGGACGCATCCGGGCGGGGATTTCGGTCCGAATCGAAACGCTCATCGTCTTCCGCAGGGGCGTGGCCGGAGGAAGTGTCCGGTAGGCGAGCGAAAGCGCTACGAGCCCCGTGTCGACCCGGGGTGCCGCCGTCTGTTCGGGGCGGCAGGCAAGAGTTTCGTGCAGGGCTCCGGCGGGTATTCGCGCGGTCATCTTCCCGCAGGTCAGGGTCGCGGCGTGCCCGGGCCGGACGATTCTTGCCAGCGTGTCGGCCGTGGCGCGGAACTCCTCCTCACGGCCCCGGATGTCGAATTCTATCTGCGAGCGGTTGCCGCTGTCGTCTTCGGCTTCGATGCGGATGCGGCGTAGCTGCCCGGGGACGGTGCGGATTATTCCGCGGTCGGTCATCGCCGTGTAGAAGCAGTCGGGGGCCGCTTCGGCCTGCGCCAGGCGGAACGCTTCGTTGCGCGTGGCTATCTGGATGGGGTAGTGGCTCACCGCGTCGCAGCAGCGCGACTGGGCGAACGTGAAGCCGTCCATCCGGTATTCGTAGTAGCGTTCGCCGTCGGCCCATGCCGTCACGCGCCACAGCCCGAAACGGTTGTGCACGCCGTTGCGGCGGTCGGTGATTTCCGCCACGAAATAGCCTTTGCGGCCTGCGCCGAGCGGTTCTTCGCGATTGAGCCGGTATGTTCCCTCGTGGCTGCGCACGGCCGTGTAGCTTTCCGGGGCCTTGCGTGCGCAAAGTCCGCCGGGCAGGGTGTCGATTTCGACGTAGTGGATTTTCACGATGCGCGGCGGCAGCGAATCCACCGGACGGATGATTCCCTCGCGCACCACGTTGTAGAGCCGTTGGGTCCGTGTGTCGCGGATCTCGAAATGGAGGTGCGGGCCCGACGACGAGCCGCTGTTGCCCGAGTAGCCGATTACCTCGCCTTGGCGGACGGGCAGTTTGCTGTGGCCGAAAAAGAGGTTGAGGCTGTTCTTGCCTTGGGCGCGGCGTTCCTGCGCGACGAGTTGTTCGATGTCGTCGCGGAAGCGTTGCAGATGGCCGTAGACGGCCGTCGTGCCGTTGTTCAGCGTCAGGTAGATGGCCCGTCCGTAGCCGCCGGGCGATACCGACAGGCGTGAAACATGGCCGTCGGCCACCGCCACCAGTTCCTTGCCCTCGGTGCCGCCCGTGCGGATGTCCACTCCCGCGTGGAAGTGGCCCGGGCGTATTTCGCCGAAGTTGGACGAGCAGGTGCCGTCGACGTCGCGGATGGGGTAGAGGTAGTCCGCCGGGTCGAGGGCCTGTCCCCGCGCTCCGGCCGTCAGTGCCGTCAGAAGCAGTATGGTCAGAAGTCGTCGCATGATTCCGTGTCGGCCACCAGCGCGGCGACCGTTTCGTGTACGGTTTCGTAGTCGTATCCCAGCCCGAGACCGTAGCGCATCAGTTTGTTTTTCAGTTCGTAGCGTGTTTCGCAGTGCAGCAGCCGGAGTTTGCGTTCGAGCTGCGTGCGCAGCCGTTCGGCCGTTCCCGTGCGGTCGGCCGCGCCGAGGGCTTCCTCGATGGTTTCGCGCGCCACTCCCTTGCGTTGCAGGGCTGCGCGGATTTTGTATTCGCCCCAGCCGCTCAGCCGCATCTTTTCGCGGACGAAAGCCCCCGCATAGCGGCTGTCGTCGATGAAGCGTTCGCTTACCAGCCGCGCCAGCACTCGTTCCGCATCGCCGTCGTTCAGCCCCCAGCCGTGCATCAGCCGCCGGGCGTCGCCCTCCGATTTCTCGGCCCGGGCACAGAGCCGCATCAGCGACGCCAGCGCCTGGTCGGGCGTCTTGGTCCGCCGGGCCGCCGGGTTCGGTTTCAGTTTAGGCGTGCGCATAGCATGCGGGGTTTTCCGTTCATATCTTCGCGCAGGCGGATTGCGCCGTAGCCCTCCTCCGCCAGCAGGCGGTCCAGCGCTCCGGCGGCCGTGTGGTAAATCTCGAAGTAGAGCTTCCCGCCCGGTTCCAGCATGCGACGTCCGGCCCGGGCGATGGCCCGGTAGAAGCGCAGCGGGTCGCCGTCGGGGACGAACAGCGCTTCGGCGGGTTCGTGGTCCCGCACGTTGGGGTGCATCGCCGCGCGGTCGCTCTGCGGTACGTAGGGCGGGTTGGAGACCACCACGTCGAACCGTTCCGGGAAGCGCTCGGCCAGTCCGTTCAGCGCATCGGCCTGCCGCAGGGTCACGGCCGCCCCGAGCGTCCGGCAGTTCTCGGCCGCTGTCGCCAGCGCTTTTTCGGAAATGTCGGCTCCGAACACCTCGGCGCCGGGCAGTTCCAGTGCCAGCGTCGCCGCTATGCAGCCGCTTCCGGTGCCGACGTCCAGTAGGCGGCGGGCCTGCCGTTCGTCGGCGGCGATCCACGCCGCGAGTTCCTCGGTTTCGGGGCGGGGTATCAGCACCCCCTCGCGCACGGCGAAGCGGCGGCCCGAAAATTCGGTGTGCCCTATTATATATTGTACGGGTTCTCCCGCGGCGAGCCGGGCGACCGTCTCTTCCAGCCCTTCGATTTCGAGCGGGGCGCCGGGGTCGGTCAGCAGGGCTGCGGCAGGCAGCTGCGCCAGCTCCGATATGCACAGCAGGGCGATGCTCCGGGCTTCGCGCGCGTCGTAAAGCGGGGTCAGCGCCGCCGCCGTCCGGTCGAGTATGTCGCGCCGTGTCGTCATCTGCGTAGGTCTGCCAGTGCGATGGCTACGGCCGCTTCGACGGCCGCGGCTCCCCGCAGGGCGATGCAGGCGTCGTGCCGTCCGCCGATGGCGAGCGGTTCCGTGCGGCCCGTCGTGCGGTTGTAGGTCGTCTGTTCGCGGGCGATGCTGGCCGTGGGCTTGAACGCGGCGCGGACCACCAGTTCGTTGCCGTTGGTCAGACCGCCGACGATGCCCCCTGCGTGGTTGGTCGCCGTGCGGCCCGCGGCGTCGAGAATCGGGTCGTTGTGCTCCGAGCCCCGCATCCGTGCCGCGGCGAATCCGCTGCCGAATTCCACCCCCTTGACGCCCGGTATGGCGAAGAGCAGGTGGGCCGTCAGGCTCTCGGCCGAATCGAAGAAAGGTTCGCCCCAGCCTGCCGGGATGCCCTCGGCGCGGCATTCGACTATGCCGCCCACCGAATCGCCGTGGGCCGCGGCCGCGCGTACGATTTCGCCGAACCGGGCCGGGTCGGTGCAGCCGCCGATTTCGGCGACGTGCGTGGCGAAGCGGACCGTTTCGGGCAGCAGTTTCTTGGCCACCGCCCCTGCGGCCACAAGGGCCAGGGTCAGCCGTCCCGAGAAATGGCCGCCGCCCCGGGGGTCGTTGAAGCCGCCGGAGCGTTCCCATGCCACGCGGTCGGCGTGCGAGGGGCGGTCGTGGCCCGTGAGGGCCTCATAGTCGTCCGGGCGTGTGTCGCTGTTGGCGAATACGAGGGTCAGCGGGGCTCCGGTGGTGTAGCCTTTATAGATGCCCGCTACGATTTGCGGCTCGTCCTTTTCTTGGCGCGGGGTGGTTCCTGCGGTGCCACAGGAGCGGCGCCGGGCCAGGTCGGCGGCGAAGTCGTCGGCCGAAAGGGCCATGCCCGCAGGCACGCCGTCTATCGTCAGCCCGATTTGCGGGCCGTGCGATTCGCCCCAGAGGGCCAGCCGGAATTGCGTGCCGAACCGGTTCATGCCTTGAGGGTTTTCAGGTCGCCGAAAAATCCGGGGTAGCTTTTGGCCACGCATCCGGCGTCTTCTATCGTCACGGGTCCTGCGGCCCGCAGAGCCGCTACCGCCAGCGACATGGCCATGCGGTGGTCGCCGTGGCTCCGGACCGCGGCCGTACGGATTTCGCCGCCGCGGATGCGCATCGTGTCCTCCTCGCTGAGGTCGACTTCGATGCCCAGCCGTCCGTATTCTTCGCGGATGGCTTCGGCGCGGTTGCATTCCTTGTGCTGCAGGCGCGAGGTGCCGTGCAGGACGCTCACGCCGTCGGCCGCCGCAGCCAGCGCGGCCAGCGCCGGGAAAAGGTCGGGGCAGTGGGTGGCGTCGAACTCGAATCCGCGCAGGGGCCGCCGTGCCGCCGTGATGGAGTGCGGTTCGTCGATGACGGCCGCGCCTGCCCGCACGAGTGCTTCGCAGATGGCCGTGTCGGCTTGTTTGGAGAGCATCGAGACGTTGCGCACGGTCACTTCGCCGGCCGTCGCGCCCGCCACCAGGAGCATCGCAGCAGCGCTCCAGTCGCCTTCGACGGCGAAGTCGGTGCCGCGGTAGCGTTGGCCGCCGGGGATGTAGAATTCGCGGTAGTCGTTGTGGCAGATTTCCACGCCGAACCGGGCGGCGGTGTCTATGGTCATGTCCAGGTAGGGGATCGAGACGGCCCGACGCACATGGAGGGTCGTGTCTTCGGCGGCCAGCGGCAGGGCCAGCAGCAGCCCCGTGATGAATTGCGACGAGACCGAGCCGTCGGCTTCGGCCGTGCCGCCGCACAGAGGGCCGCAGACTTCCATCGGCAGGTATCCGCCGTGGTCCTCCACCCGCACGCCCAATTGCCGGAGCGGCCCGACCATCATCTCCATCGGGCGGCCCAGCAGCGATTTTTCGCCCTCGATTCGGACGGGCGTGCCGCAGAGCGCGGCGATGGGGGTGAAAAGGCGGGTCGCCAACCCCGATTCGCCGACCTCCAGCACCCGGCTGCGGGGGTGCAGCCCGCCGCGGATCAGAAGCGTATGTTCGTCGGTGTGCGTTACTTCGGCGCCCAGCGTTTCGATGCAGCGCAGGGCCGAACGGGTGTCGTCGCAGTATTCGATGTTGTGCAGCACGGTCCGCTCCTCCGAGAGCAGCGATGCCGCCAGGGCGCGCTGGGCATAGCTCTTCGAGCAGGGGGGCGTCAGCGCGCCTCGGACGCTCCCCGGAGGCAGGGTGATCTCCATCACTCGCGCCCTCCCCGGTTTTTCATCTCCTGGGTCAGCTGGTGGCTGCGCTTGAGCTCGAAGTTCTGGCCTAAGTAGACCTTGCGCACCATCGGGTCGGCGGCCAGTTCTTCGGCCGAGCCGGTTTTGAGTATCTTCCCTTCGTAGAGCAGGTAGGTGCGGTCGGTGATGGCCAGCGTCTCGTCCACGTTGTGGTCGGTGATGATGACGCCTATGTTCTTGTGCTTGAGCGTCGCCACGATCGACTGGATGTCTTCCACCGCTATGGGGTCCACACCCGCGAACGGTTCGTCCAGCAGGATGAACGCCGGGTTTATCGCCACCGCGCGCGCGATTTCGGTCCGGCGCCGTTCGCCGCCCGAAAGCTGGATGCCCAGGCTTTTGCGGACCTTTTGCAGGCGGAATTCTTCGATCAGCGCCTCGACCCGTTCGTTCTGGTATTCCTTGGTGTAGTCGGTCATTTCCAGCACCGCCCGGATGTTCTGTTCGACGGTCAGCCGGCGGAAGACCGAGGCTTCCTGCGCCAGGTAGCCCACGCCCAGCTGGGCCCGGCGGTAGACCGGCAGCGAGGTCAGTTCGCTGACCTGCTTTTCGTCGTTTTCCAGGAAGATGCGCCCCTCGTTGGGCTTTATCAGTCCCACGATCATGTAGAAGGTCGTGGTCTTGCCCGCTCCGTTGGGCCCCAGCAGGCCCACGATTTCGCCTTGGTTGACGTCTATCGAGACATGGTTGACCACGGTGCGCGATTTGTATTTCTTGACGAGTTCGCTGGTATAAAGGCGCATGACGGTTTTGTGAATAAAATTTTTTACAAAGTTATGATTTTTTCCGAAAAAATTTTTATCTTTACATTGGATTTTCGGATTTAACGTACAATGACGGCTCAATGAAACAGTTCGACGCATCCCTGCTGCACGCCAAGCTCAAGGAATACTTCGGCTTCTCCTCCTTCAAGGGCAACCAGGAGGCGGTCATCCGCAACGTCTTGGAGCGCAAGGATACTTTCGTGCTGATGCCCACCGGCGGCGGGAAATCGCTGTGCTACCAGCTGCCCGCCCTGTTGATGGAGGGGGTCGCCATCGTCATCTCGCCGCTGATCGCCCTGATGAAGAACCAGGTCGATTCCATGCGTACGTTCTCCGCCGAGTCGGGCGTCGCCCATTTCCTCAATTCGTCGCTCAACAAGACCGCCGTCCAGCAGGTCCGGGCCGACGTCCTGGCCGGGAAAACCAAGTTGCTCTACTTCGCGCCCGAATCCCTCACCAAGGAGGACAATGTCGCGTTCCTGCGTAAAATCAAGATTTCGTTCTACGCCATCGACGAGGCCCACTGCATTTCCGAGTGGGGCCACGACTTCCGGCCCGAGTACCGCCGTATCCGGCCCATCATCAACGAGATTGGCAGTGCGCCGCTCATCGCTCTGACCGCCACGGCCACTCCCAAGGTGCAGCTGGACATCCAGAAGAACCTGGGCATGTCCGACGCCGCCGTGTTCAAGTCGTCGTTCAACCGCCCCAACCTCTATTACGAAATCCGGCCCAAGCACGACGTCGACCGCGAAATCATCCGTTTCATCAAGCAGAACGAGGGTAAGAGCGGCATCATCTATTGTCTTAGCCGCAAGAAGGTCGAGGAGCTCACCGAGCTGTTGATCGCCAACGGCATCAAGGCCCGGGCTTACCACGCCGGGATGGACGCCGCCACCCGTGCGGGCAACCAGGACGATTTTCTCATGGAGCGGGTCGACGTCATCGTCGCCACCATCGCGTTCGGCATGGGCATCGACAAGCCCGACGTGCGCTACGTCATCCATTACGACATTCCCAAGTCGCTCGAGGGTTATTACCAGGAGACCGGGCGCGCAGGCCGCGACGGCGGCGAGGGGCATTGCCTTACCTTTTATAGTTATAAGGACATCCAGAAGCTCGAAAAGTTCATGCAGGGCAAGCCCGTCGCCGAGCAGGAAATCGGCAAGCTGCTGCTCGTCGAGACCGTCTCCTACGCCGAAAGTTCCATGTGCCGCCGCAAGACCTTGCTCCATTACTTCGGCGAGGAGTATGCCGAGGAGAACTGCCAGAACTGCGACAACTGCCGCAATCCCAAGCCGCAGGTCGACGCCAAGGCTGCGCTTCGCATGGCGCTCGAAGCCCTGCGCGACATCGGCGACAAGTTCAAGTCCGATTACCTGGTCTCCGTCCTCATCGGCAAGAATACCGCGCTCATCAAGAGTTACGGCCATAATAAGTCGAAGTGGTTCGGCGCCGGCGAGGAGCACGACGCCCGCTTCTGGGGGGCCGTCATCCGGCAGGCGCTCATCCTGGGGCTCGTCGACAAGAACATCGAGAACTACGGTTTGATTTCCATCAATCCCAAGGGCGAGCAGTTCATTACCATGCCGTTCCCTGTCAATATCACCCTCGACCACAATTACGACCAGGAGGAAAAAGAGGCCGTCGCCGAGGTCCCCATGGGCAAGGGCGGTGCGGCCGACGAGGAGCTTTTCTCCATGCTCAAGGACTTGCGCAAGAAGGTTGCCAAGAAGCACGACTTGCCGCCGTTCGTCATCTTCCAGGACCCGTCGCTCGAAGACATGGCCGTGCAGTATCCCGTCACCCTCGAGGAGATGCAGAACATCACCGGCGTCGGCGTCGGCAAGGCCCGCAAGTTCGGCGAGGAGTTCGTGCGGCTCATCAAGGCCTATGTCGAGGAGAAGGAGATCATCCGCCCGCAGGACATGGTCGTCAAGGGAGTGGCCAGCAAGTCGGGCAACAAGATTTTCATCATCCAGTCCATCGACCGCAAGATGGATTTCGAGGACATCGCCCGGGCGCGCGACCTGGATTTCGACGAGTTGCTCACCGAAATCGAGGGCATCGTCAATTCGGGTACCCGGCTCGACATCTCCTATTATATCCGCGAGTTCATGGACGAGGACAAGGCCGACGACATCTACCTCTATTTCCGGGAGGATGCCGAGAGCGATTCGCTCGACGACGCACTCGCCGAACTGGGGTCCGACTATACCGAGGAGGAGATACGCCTCGTTCGCATCAAGTTCATGTGCGAGCAGGGTAACTGACAAATACGGTTTTGCCTATGAACAAGAAGACTTTTACGCTCGCTTTGTTGTTTTTCTGTCTGACGGCGGTGTGGTTCGGAATCAGTCTTTATTGGTTCTTCACGTGCCGTTCGTGCGTCGGTTGGTTCGACTTGTTGATTGCCGTCTGTTTCGTCGGCGCCGGGGCCGGGATGACCGTCCACGAGTTCCGCAAGAAGAAGCGCATCCACCTCGACGAGGCCAACAGGCATCAGATTCCTTAGGGTAGCTTATGAGCAAGACTTTCTTTTGGCAGGCGGTCCGCTTGGTCGTCATGGTGTTGGCCGTCGCCGGTATCATCTACGCCCTTGAGTTCATGCACGGCGGTATCGCCGTCTGGTTTTGGGTAGCGCTTCTGGGCGTCGGGTTCTTTGGGTTGCTCGTTTCGTTCCGCGCAGCCCGCCGTCGTTCCATCCGGCAGCAGAGCTTCGGGGCCCGCCGCCACAGAAAATCCTGCCGCCGATGACCGAAGTCAGAGCCAAAAAAGCGTTGGGGCAGCATTTTCTCGTCGACCTCAATATTGCGCGCAAGATTTGCGATGCGCTTTCGGGCGGTACGGCCGAAGCGCCCGCCACGGTGCTGGAGGTCGGCTGCGGCATGGGGGTGCTCACGCAGTTTCTGTTGCAGCGCGGCGACCTGACGACTTACGGGGCCGAGATAGACACCGAGAGCGTCGATTACCTGCACGACCGTTTCCCCGCTTTCGCTCCGCGGCTTATTGCGGGCGATTTCCTCAAGATGGATTTGCGCGCGGCGTTCCCCGACGTTTCGGCGCTCCGCATCATCGGCAATTTCCCGTACAATATTTCGTCGCAGATTTTTTTCAAGATTCTGGAGCACCGCGATTTCGTGCCCGAGTGCGTCGGCATGATTCAGAAAGAGGTCGCTGTGCGTCTGGCCGAGCCGCCCGGGTCCAAGGAGTACGGGATTCTGTCGGTGCTCTTGCAGGCGTGGTACGACATCGAGTACCTCTTCACGGTCAGCGAGTCGGTTTTCAATCCGCCGCCCAAGGTCAAAAGCGCTGTCATCCGGTTGCGGCGCAACGGCGTTGCGCAGCTCGATTGCGACGAGCGGCTGTTCGTCCGCGTCGTCAAGGCGTCGTTCGGGCAGCGGCGCAAGATGATTCGCAACTCCCTCCGTGCCGCGTTCGGTGATTTCGGCGGTGCCGAGCATCCTTTCTTCACCTCACGCGCCGAGCAGCTTTCCGTCGGCCAGTTCGTCGAGCTGACCAACTGGGTAAGCGAACATGTAATTAAAAATTAAGAATTAAAAATGGATGTGCCGTTCGGAGATGCAGTTCAGGCATCTTTTATAGTTTGAGGTTTAGATAACAACGCGAACAGCCCCCCCCCGATTTTTAATTTTTCATTTTTAATTCCCGTTTTCTCCCGCCACCACCGTCACCAAGTCTTCCCGGGCCAGGTATTTTTGCGCCAGCCGCTGGACGTCGGCGGGGGTCATCGTGCGGATGCGGCGCAAGTTTTCGTCGATGACGCTGTTGTCCGTTCCGCAGAGGATGTTCTCTATCGTCACGTCGGCTATGCCGAACGGGCCGTCGAGTATGCGCATCATCTCGCCCGCCATGATGTTCTTCACCAGCGTCAGTTCTTCTTCGTCCATCGGTTCTGTCCGCAGGCGTTCGATTTCGGCGTATATTTCGCTCAGGGCCGCTTGCGTCGCTTCGGTCCCCACTTGCGTCGCTATGGCCAGATAGCCCGCCCGGTCGAAGTTCACCATCGCCGCCACCACTCCGTAGGTGTAGCCGTGGCGTTCGCGCAGGTTCTGCATCAGGCGCGAGCCGAAGTAGCCGCCCAGCGCCGCCGCCACGACCTGCATCCCCACGAAATCGGGGTGTTCACGGCCGAACAGCAGCCTGCCGATGCGAATCGACGACTGGACCGCTCCCGCGTGTGCGACTTTGACTTCGTGGGTCGTCTGCGGCGCAGGGAATTCCGGCAGGGCCTTCGCCCCGTGCGGTATCTGTTCCGCAATGGCCGCCACTGCATGCCGTTCGTCGTCGGTAATCCGGCCGCTGCATACCACAAAGCAGTTTTCGGCCGTGTAGTGCGTGCGGTAGAACGTTTCGACGTCGGCCCGCGTCAGCGTGTCGTAGAGTGCTCCGTCGTACGATATGCCGTAGGGGTGCCGTTCGCCGAACAGCGCCCGCGCAAAGGCTTCGCGCGCCCGGACATCCACTTTCTGGCGGTCGATCAGCAGCCGCTGCTTGCGTTTGGCGCAGTAGGTGCGCAGTTCTTCTTCCGGAAATACGGGGTGCAGCAGGATTTCGGCCGCTGCTTCCAGCGTCTCGCGGTAGAATTTCGAGAGGGTCGCAAAACTGATGTAGGCGTAGTCGCGGTCCAGGTTGACATCGTACCACGAGCCGTAGTAGTCCAGCCGTTCGGCCAGTTCGCGGGCCGTGAAGCGCCGGGTTCCTTCGGCCAGCAGGTTGGCCGTCGTCGAGGCCGAGAACGGGACCCGTTGTACCGACGGCCCCGCACGGAATACGAACGTCACGCGCAGGACCTCGAAATCGTTGGCCGGGAGTGTGTAGAGCGCCATGCCGTTCGGCAGCACGCGTTTTTCGGCGGCCTCTATTTCCACGGCCGAGGGGATGGTCAGGGGCGGTTGTGTCATTTGGCGCGGTAGATTAGGGTGGAGCTTCGTTCCGGGCGGAACGTGCGGCGGCTGAAGTCGAGAATGCTGTCGGCCGTCACGGCGCCGTAGGCGTCGACTTCGCGGTTCGCGAGTTCCGCATCGCCCAGCATTTCGTAGAATCCTAAGTTCATCGCCTTGTTCATGACGTTCAGTTCGCCGAACAGCGTGTTCGCCTCGAACTTGTTCTTCACTTTCTGCATTTCGCGGGCTTCGGCCGGTATGCGGCAGAGCGTTTCGATTTCTTCCCGGAACGCTTCTTCGGCCTGCTCGGGCGTCGTCTGCGGCAGCAGTTGCCCCGTGAAGATGAAAAGCCCCGGGTCCAGGTCGCCCGTGATGTAGGCGTTCACCGACGAGAGCAGGCGCCGTTGCTTGACCAGCCGCGTGTAGAGCCGCGACGAGTCGCCGCCTGACAGCAGGTCCGACACCAAATCGGCCGTGTAGAAGTCGGGCGACAGGCGGCCGCCCATCGGATAGGCCACGGTCACCGTCGTCGCCGGGACGTCGCGCTGCACTTCTTCGCGCCGGGCTTCCGTCTGCGGCGGTTCCTGCGGGATGGGGCAGGGGGCTGCCGGCCGGTCCGGCAGGTCGCCGAACCATTTTTCGGCCAGCGCCAGCATCCGTTCTTCTTCTATGTCGGCCGACATGGACAATATCGCGTTCGACGGGTGGTAGTGCGTCCGGTAGAATTCCCGCACGTCGTCGAGCGTTGCCTGCGCTATGTGGTCCGGCGTCAGTCCGATGGCCGCCCAGCGGTAGGGGTGTGTCTTGTAGGCCAGCGCCCGCAGCAGCAGCGTCTGGTCGCCGTAGGGTTGGTTCAGATAGCGTTGGCGGTATTCTTCGATGACCACCTTTTTCTCCGTTCCGAGTTTCTCGGGCGTGATGTCCAGCCCTTCGATGCGGTCGCTTTCGAGCCACAGCGCCGTTTCGATGTTGGCCGCCGGGAGGGTCATGTAGAAGTCCGTGTAGTCGTTGTTCGTAAAGGCGTTGTTGTCGCCCGAGGCCATCTGCACCGGCAGGTCGAAGTTCTCCACGCTGCGCGTGCCGCGGAACATCAGGTGCTCGAACAGGTGGGCGAAGCCCGTGCGCCCGGGGTTTTCGTTGCGCGCCCCTACTTTGTAGAGTATGTTCACGGCCGCCAGTTTCGACTGCCGGTCGCGGTTCGCCAGCACGGTCAGTCCGTTGGCCAGCGTTTTTCGGCGATAGGGAATCATGGAGGACAAAGGTAGCACTTTTCGCTCCAAAAATCGGAATATTGCAGTTCGGATGCCAAAATTTACAGGTTATTTGTACGATTGTGGGGGTCGTTTTTCGTCCGAATTCCGTACCTTTGTCTGCGTCTTGGATACTATGTTCCGGCAGAGGCAAACGATGGTTTGTTTCTGCACTCGACTTTCCGTATCTTTGGCTTCGCCGAAGATACTTCCGCCTCGGAAATGCTCAAATAAATTTGGCATTCCGCCCGGCTTATTCGTGTCTTTGACTTCGCCGAAGATACTGCGCCTCGGCAAAAAAATCGAATGAATTCGTTTTTTTGCTCTCGGCTTATTCGTATCTTTGCATCGCATGTTCCGGAACCGCGGTTCCGGGGCTGTAAAACGTATTCGGAAATACACACAAATATATATTTTCTAAATTCAATTCAATATGGCAGAAAAGAAATTCATTACGTGCGATGGCAACTACGCTGCGGCTCATGTGGCTTACATGTTCTCGGAGGTTGCGGCGATTTACCCCATCACGCCTTCTTCGACCATGGCCGAGCTCGTCGACGAGTGGGCCGCCCAGGGCCGCAGGAACATCTTCGGCGAGACGGTGAAGGTCGTCGAGATGCAGTCGGAGGCCGGTGCCGCCGGCGCCGTTCACGGTTCGTTGCAGAGCGGCGCCCTCACTTCGACGTTCACCGCGTCGCAGGGCCTGTTGCTCATGATCCCCAATATGTACAAGATTTCGGGCGAGCTGCTCCCCGGCGTCTTCCACGTTTCGGCCCGTGCGCTCGCCGCCCAGTCGCTCTCCATCTTCGGCGACCACCAGGACGTCATGGCTGCCCGGCAGACCGGCTTCGCCATGCTCGCCACCTCGTCGGTGCAGGAGGTCATGGACCTCGCCGGTATCGCCCATATCGTGTCGCTCAAGGCGCGTGTGCCGTTCCTCCATTTCTTCGACGGGTTCCGCACTTCGCATGAGATTCAGAAAATCGAGCTCATCGACGAGGCCGCCCTCACCGCCATGCTCGACCGCGACGCGCTCAAGGAGTTCCGCCGCCGCGCCCTCAATCCCGAGCATCCCGTCACGCGCGGTACGGCCCAGAATCCCGACATCTACTTCCAGACCCGCGAGGCGGCCAACAAGTTCTACGACGCCGTGCCCGACATGGTCAGCGACGCCATGAAGCAGATTTCGCAGATTACCGGACGCGAGTACAAGCCTTTCACCTACTACGGTGCTCCCGATGCCGAGAACGTCGTCGTCGCCATGGGTTCCGTCACCGAGACCCTCAAGGAGACCATCGACTTCCTCCTCAAGCAGGGCAAGAAGGTCGGTCTTATCACCGTTCACCTCTACCGTCCTTTCTCCGAGAAGTATTTCTTCAACGTCGTGCCCGCTTCCGTCAAGCGCGTCTGCGTGCTCGACCGCACCAAGGAGCCCGGCGCCGAGGGCGAGCCTCTGTACCTCGACGTCAAGTCGATGTTCTACGGCAAGCAGCTTCAGCCCATGATCATCGGCGGCCGCTACGGTCTTTCGTCCAAGGACACTACGCCCGCCCAGATGCTCGCCGTCTTCGAGAACCTGGCCGCCGCTCAGCCCAAGGACCACTTCACCGTCGGCATCAACGACGACGTGACCAACCTGTCGCTGCCCGTCGGCGAGGAGATTTCGCTCGCCAAGCCCGGTACGTTCGAGGCCCTCTTCTTCGGTCTGGGCGCCGACGGTACGGTGGGTGCCAACAAGAACTCCATCAAGATCATCGGCGGTACCACCAACAAGTATTGCCAGGCTTATTTCTCGTACGATTCCAAGAAGTCGGGCGGTTACACGTCGTCGCACCTGCGTTTCGGCGACCTGCCCATCACTTCGCCCTATCTGGTCACTACGCCCGACTTCGTGGCTTGCCACGTGCCGTCGTACGTCGACAAGTACGATGTGCTGAAGGGTCTCAAGAAGGGCGGTTCGTTCCTCTTGAACTCCGTGCACGACGCCGAGACCACCTGCAAGACCCTGCCCGACCACATGAAGGCTTACCTGGCGAAGAACAACATCAATTTCTACATCATCAACGCCACGAAGATCGCCGCCGAGCTCGGCCTGGGTTCGCGTACCAATACCATCATGCAGTCGGCGTTCTTCAAAATCGCCAACGTCATTCCGTTCGAGAAGGCCGTCGAGGAGATGAAGCACGCCATCCTCAAGTCCTACGGCAAGAAGGGCGAGGACATCGTCAACATGAACTATGCGGCTGTCGACGCCGGCGGTGACGCCGTGGTCAAAATCGACGTGCCCGCCGAGTGGGCTTCCATCGAGGTCAAGGCCGCCGCACAGAGCGTCGACATGTCGCGTCCCGAGTTCGTCCGCAGCATCGTCGACCCCATCAACGCTCTCAAGGGCGACGACCTGCCCGTGTCGGCTTTCAACGGCCGCGAGGACGGTACGTGGGACAACGGTACGGCCGCCTACGAGAAGCGCGGCATCGCCGTCAACGTTCCCGAGTGGCAGATCGACAATTGTATCCAGTGCAACCAGTGCGCCTATGTCTGCCCCCACGCTGCCATCCGTCCGTTCCTCGCCACCGAGGCCGAGGCTGCCGCTTCGGGTGCCGAGTGGAAGCAGGGCCTGGGCGAAACCAAGGAGTACAAGTTCCGTATCCAGGTGTCGCCGCTCGACTGTACGGGTTGCAACAACTGCGTCGACGTCTGCCCCGCCAAGGAGAAGGCACTGGTCATGAAGCCGCTCGAATCGCAGATGAAGCAGGCCGCAAATTGGGATTACATCACCAAGAATATCGGTTACAAGGAGGTCGTCGACAAGACCAAGTCCGTCAAGAACCTCCAGTTCGCACAGCCCTTGTTCGAGTTCTCGGGTGCTTGCGCCGGCTGCGGCGAAACGCCTTATATCAAGGCCATTTCGCAGCTCTTCGGTGACAAGATGATGGTGGCCAACGCTACGGGTTGTACCTCCATCTACTCCGGTTCGGCTCCCTCGACGCCTTACTGCACCAATGCCAAGGGTCAGGGTCCCGCCTGGGCCAACTCGCTCTTCGAGGACAACGCCGAGTTCGGTCTCGGTATGCACGTCGGTATCGAGAAGCTCCGCGACCGTATCCAGGCTGCCATGGAGGAGGCTATCGCCAACTGCACCAAGTGCTCCGACGAGCTCAAGGGCGTCATGAAGGAGTGGATCGCCGCCCGCGGTTCGTCGTCCGCTTCGGCCGAGGTTTCCGCACGGCTCGTTCCCATGATGGAGGCCTGCGGCTGCGATTACTGCTGCAAGATTCTCGAAATGAAAGATTGGCTCGTCAAGAAGTCGCAGTGGATCATCGGCGGCGACGGCTGGGGCTACGACATCGGTTACGGCGGTGTCGACCACGTGCTCGCTTCGGGCCAGGATGTCAACATCCTCGTCGTCGACACGGAGGTTTACTCCAACACCGGCGGTCAGTCGTCCAAGTCGACGCCCGTGGGTGCCGTTGCCAAGTTCGCTTCGAGCGGCAAGCGTATCCGCAAGAAAGACCTCGGCGCCATGGCCATGACCTACGGTTATGTCTACGTCGCCCAGGTTTCGATCGGCGCTTCGCAGCAGCAGCTCTTCAACGTCTTGAAGGAGGCCGAGGCTTATCCCGGTCCGTCGCTCGTCATCGCCTACGCTCCCTGTATCAACCACGGTATCAAGGGCGGCATGACCCGCACGCAGACCGTCGGCAAGGAGGCTGTGGCCTGCGGTTACTGGCACCTGTGGCACTACAATCCCCAGCTTGAGGAGCAGGGCAAGAATCCGTTCGTGCTCGATTCCAAGGAGCCCGACTGGTCGAAGTTCCAGGACTTCCTCAAGAAGGAGGTGCGTTACACTTCGCTCCAGAAAGCGTTCCCCGCCGAGGCCGAGGAGCTGTTCCAGGCCGCCGAGCAGAATGCCAAGTGGCGTTACAACGGCTATAAGCGCCTTTCCGCAATCGAATACTAATCGTTCGGTTGCCGACTTTTCCGACCGCGGTCCCGTGAGGGGGCCGCGGTCTTTTTTGTTCGTTGCCGGAAAATAAGTTATCTTTGCATTCCCGTCGGCATGGCCCGTGATTTGCCGTGTTGCCGGGTAATCGAATTCTAAAACAGAAAGCTATGAAAAAGATTCTGGCAGCCGCTGCGCTGTTTTTCGCGATGACCGCCTGCTGCGGCGCGCACAATGACAAACCGCTGGAAGGCACCGTTTGGAAGCTCACCTCCATGGAGGGTATCCCCGCTTCGGCCATCGACAGCGAGGAGGACGCCTTCACCTTGATTTTCAACGGCGAGGAAATGCTCGTCAGCGGCCGTACCAATTGCAACCGCTTCTTCGGCAGCTATAACGCCGCCGACGGTGCTTTGGCATTCGGCAACATGGGTATGACCCGGATGGCTTGCCCCGACATGCAGTACGAGGACGCTTTCGCGCAGATGCTCGACAAGGTCGACGGGTTCAGCATCAAAGGCGAAACCCTCACGCTCTTCGGTCAGCAGCAGAAGCTCGCTTCGTTCAAGGCCATCGAGCTCAAGAACGATATGGCTCAATAACCGTGCTTCTCGGCCGTGTTTCCACGGCTCCATACCTTTTATATAAAGCGCCGTTTCCCGGCGCTTTTTTCGTGTTCGCTCCTCGCCCTCTTGTCATTCTGAGGACTTCTCCTCCGTCATTCTGAGGAAAGGCATCGCCTTGACGAAGAATCTATAAATTTTGTCATTCCGAAGCGTCAGCGAGAAATCTGCCGTTTCGTCATTGCGAGAGCCTTTAGGCCCGTGGCACCCGACGAACGAAACATGCGCAGAGACCGCTTGCGGGCTATGCCATGCAAGGAGGAGGCCAACAAGCGTAGCGCAGTTAATCTGAAGAGAACTAATAAAAAGTGCATTAAATTCAATAAATTATTGTTTAATGTAGATGATTTTATTATATTTGAAACGAATAACAAACCTTGATTTTTTTAGGTTATGAAAAACACTATTGGTAACATTGCAGTAATTCTGTCAATGTTATCTCTTATCTCCTGTTCGCAGGATGTGGGCGTGGAAGAAGATTATCTTCCGAAAACCCGAACTGTCGAGATGGATGAATACGACGCCAAGGTCTTTTTGATGAATCATCTTCAACTGGATGAATCCGAGAAAATTTATTTCTTGGACATCGATCAGACCGAAGCAGAAAAGGCCGGCATCCCTACAAAAGTCTATAAGCAAGCAATCGAAGACATTACGAGTACGAACCGGATTATCAAAGAAACAATCGAAAACAACAAGTCGGTTGTTCTGACGTCTCCGGCAGCATTGCGAGGAGAATCTGCGAATGTCCGAAACAACATCGTTCCTTATGCTTCTTTTCCATCCGGCAGATTGTCTGTTGATGGAAATGGCGAAGTAGCTCGCGCTTCTTTTTGGCTCCTTATGAACAGGCCGGTGTCAGTTTTCTATGTTTGGCAAAATCCGCGACGGTTTGTATATTCAAATGTCAAACAATCGCTTTATAGTGGATATTAATAGAATACGTATTTTCGTAAAAAGCAGGAACTTTCGGGTTCCTGCTTTTTGTTAGCCAAAATCTATATTTGTCAGAAATAATTAGCATATCTTTCCGAGCCGCAGGCGATGAAAGCCTCCCTCCCCCTCCAATAAAAAAAGACTTCCGGAGAAATCCGGAAGTCTTCTTATCGGTTTTCGCTTGCTTATTCGGCCAGCGGGGTGATGCTTACATAGGATTTGCCTTCGCCTTTCTTGCAGAAAGCCACCGTGCCGTCTACCAGTGCGAACAGCGTGTGGTCCTTGCCCATGCCGACGTTCTCGCCCGGGTTGTGCACCGTGCCGCGCTGACGGACGATGATGTTGCCAGCCTTTGCGAATTGACCGCCGAACAATTTGATGCCGAGCCGTTTGCTTTCCGACTCGCGGCCGTTCTTGGAACTACCTACACCTTTCTTGTGTGCCATGTTGATTCGGTTTTTTGAAGGTTATGCAACGATTTCCTCTACAAGGATCTGCGTCAGATACTGGCGATGACCGTTGCATTTCTGGTATCCCGTGCGACGCTTTTTCTTGAAGACCAGGACCTTGTCGTCCTTCAGGTGCTTCAGGATCTTGCACTTTACCGTGGCGCCTTTCACTACAGGTGCGCCGACTTTGACCTGACCGTCGTTGTCTGTGAGCAGGACCTTGTCGAAACTTACGGACGAGTTTTCTTCGCCCTGAAGACGGTGAACATAAAGTTTCCGACCTTTTTCAGCCTTGAATTGCTGACCTGCAATCTCTACTATAACGTACATCGAATGCGTTTGGTTATGTTTGATAACATAATTCAGGGTGCAAATATACGCATTTTTATCGTATAAGCAACACTCCCGGGAACTTTTTTTCCGCGTCCCGGGCTCTGGCACGGTTTTGGGCTTCGCTGTTGCCGTTCCGGCCTGTTCCGGAGAGTTGCTATGCCACGGATATTGATTGCTTCCGACGACGAGTTCGCTCGCGAATTGGTCCGCCTTGCGCTCGCAGGGGTGGACGCCGAAGTGCGGTGCGCCGGGTGCGGCGCCGAGTTGGAGCGTTTGTGCGCCCGCGTGTTGTTCGACATGGTCATCGTGCTGCGGACCGCTCCCTTTTTCTGCGGGCGCGAGTTGATCGGGCGCTTGCGGCCCGAGGGGTTGCGGCGGCCCGTCGTCTACGTCCTCTCGTGGCAGCAGTGCGAGCAGACGGTCCTCGCTCTGTTGGAGTGCGGCGTCGACCAGTACCTTACTTTTCCCGTCAGTTTGCAGCGGTTGCGGGCCAAGGTCGTCAGCGACCTTGCGGTCAATGGGTTATGAATTTGCTTTTGATTGTCTGTTCGGTTTGTTCCGGCGCGGCCGTCGTCGGGTTGTCGGCCTTGTGGGCCGTCGAAACCTTGAAGGCCCGGCGGCAGGGCGGTTTCCGCAGTGTTCTCCAGCGGCGTTACCTCCATATCGTCATGTCCGCCTTGTATTCCGGCCGGGGCGCCGTGCCGCGGTTCCCCATGTTGCGGCGCGTCGGGTCACGGCTCGTGTTGGCCGAAACGCTGGCCGGGGTCGTTTCCATGACTTACGGACTCGACGTCGGGCTGCTGCGGCAGGTCGTCGCGCGTTACGGGCTCGACAGGTGGCTGTTGCGGCGCGTGCGCTTCGCCCAGGGTTACCGGCGGGCGCGTTACCTCGCTTTGTTGGCTGTCCTGCCCGTCGGCGAGGGGATTCCTCCCCGCATGGCACGTTACGGGCGTAGCCGCAACCGTTACGTCCGGTTCTTCGCCTTGATGACCCGCGTCTCTGCCGAGCCCCTCGCGGCTTTGCGTCGTTTGGCCGACTATGCCGGGCCTTTTTCCGATACCGAGGTGGCCGAAATCATGACTTGGCTGCGGCGCGGCGCGCTGCCCGTCGCTTACGAGCCGCTCGTCGCTTCGCCGTCGTTCAACCTGCGGCGGGTGGGTTTGAGCGTCGTCCGGCAGTTCGGCATCGAGGAGGCCGAGCCGTTGTTGCTGCATTTGCTCGACGGCGAGGAGCCTTACGCGTCGGGTGCCGAGGCGCTTTTTACGCTGTGTGCGTTGCATCGCCCGTTGGTCCGCCGCGAGGTTTCCCGGTGCGTGGCCCGCTTGAACCCGTCCCAGCGGCGCGCGCTGATGCGCTACATGGCGCAGTGCAGTTACTCTCCGCAGGTGCTGTCGCGGCTTTTCGACGATTCCGAATCCGCTTATTACGACACCATCGTGCGGTCTTATAAACGATGCCTGGTATGATTGCGGCGGTTGTTTGTTTCGTGTCGCTGGCCGCCGTCGCCGGGGCCTGCTGGCTGGTTTTGCCCCTCTTGCGGGCGCGTAACAAGCGGTTGCTGGCTGCGCGTATGTTCGGCACCTCCTGCGACGCTTCCGGGACCATCGGTTTCTCGCTCCTTTGCAGCGGCGTGCGGCGGCTCTCGCAGATCGAGAACTTGCTCTCGTCCGAGTACGTCCGTTCGGAAGTCGTCGTCGTGGCCGATGCGTCGCTCCGGCGTGCTTTCTTTGAATCGCTGATAGCCCGTTACCGGATGATTCGCGTCGAATACCTGCCCTCCGACGAATTTCCCGTGCAGCATGTCCGCAGTATGTGGCGGTCGCGCCGGCGGTGTTTTCGGCGGTTGGTGCTGCTCGACCGTTCCGAGGATACTTCGGCCGACGATTGGAACGCTGCCGCTTCGGTCGCTTCCTACGATTGGCTGATTCCCGTGCGCGACGGGCAGTATCTGTTGCCGGGGGTGCTCGAACGGCTCTCGGTCGAGGCGGGGCAGGGGCATCCCGGTGCCGTCGGGGCGCTGCGTTCGTGGGTCGGCGGTTCGTTCGCGCTTCTGAGCCGTGACGCCGTCGCTGTGGCAGGCGGATTCGGCCCCGGGTTTCTGCGGAAGATTCCGCGCCACGCCCGCCGTTGGCTGTGGGAGCCGTTTTTCTATCGGCCCGAGTTCCGCCGGGGGAGTTCGCGGTGGCGGTTCCTGGGGGTGGCGGCACTCGGCTGTGCGATCTTCGCGGCGCTTTGGTATGGCTGGTGGGTGTTGGCGGCGCTTCTGCTCGCCGGGGCTGTCGCTCTGTGTGCCGTCGCCTGTGCGGGGCTTCTGCTCGCCGATATGGCAGGCCGGAAAGTGCCGTGTAAAATTGATGTGAAAAATTTCACAGAATGGTGAATTTTCCGTATCTTTACGATGGCAACCCCGAAAACCGACCTTAAACCCTCTGTCTCGATGATAAACGACAAGGTGAGGATGTACCTGCTTCCTCCGCTTTTCAATGCGGCCGTGCGTGCCGGAGCCTCCATCATGCAGGTCTACAAGAACCGCGACGATTACGACATAAGCCTCAAGAGCGACCGTACCCCCATCACCATCGCCGACCGCCTGGCCCACAAGGTCATCCGCGAGTACCTCGGGCCCACGCGCATTCCCGTGCTGAGCGAGGAGGGGCGCGAGATGCTTTACGACGAGCGCCGCAACTGGGAGCTTTACTGGTTGGTCGATCCGCTCGACGGCACGGTCGAGTTCATCAAGGGCAACAACGAGTTCACGGTCAATATCGCCCTCATGGAGAACAACGTCTGCATGGGGGCCGTGATTTACGTGCCGTTTTACGAAAAGATGTACGTTGCCGGGCGCAATGCCGGAACTTTCCTCAAAGAGCATGTCGTACCCGACGCCGCGGCCGATTATTCCTACGAGCGTATCGTCGAGGGTTTCCGGCCGCTGCCTTTGGCCGGGCCGCCATCCCGGCCGTTGCGCGTCGCCGTCTCGCGGTCGCACCAGACTCCCGAGACCCACGAGCATATCGCCCGTCTGCGCGAGCGTTTCCCCGACCTGGAGGTCGTCGAGCAGGGCAGTTCCTACAAGTTCTGCATGTTGGCCGAGGGGCAGGCCGATTATTACGTGCGCACTACCCGCACTTTCGAGTGGGACACCGCAGCCGGGGAGCTGATTCTCGCCGAGGCGGGCGGTTCCACCCGTTCGCTTCCCGACGGCCGGGCCCTGCGTTACAACGAGGAGGACCTCCGCAATCCCTGGTTCGTCTGCCGTTCCAAGTTCTGCAAGGTCTGAATCGTTCTCCGTCCGGTTTTTCCGAAAAAGCAGCCCCGTGTAGATGCTGGACGCAGCGTACGGAGAGGCCGAGCGCCCGTCCCGAGAACCCGTTCAGCGGATTGACGTTCCCCGAGTTGAAGTTCAGCCCGGCGGGCGACTTGCTGCCCGCAGCGTAGGACGACGACGACCAGTAGTCGCCTTCCGTGCCGACGCCCGTCAAGGCTCCCGCGTCGCGTGTGCGGTAGCCCGCAGCAGTCGCTTTTCAGCAATCGCTCGGATGAATGACAGAAAAAGTACTCAATGAATAATTAATAATGAATAGTGGATAATTATTCCTTATTAACTATTCATTATTCACTAAAGTTTGTTTTCTGTCAGACTGGGGTGCACAGCTGACGGCAGTTAAAACGTTTCAGCAGCTTGTTAAAACGTTTCAGCGCTCCGGTGGAAATCCCGAAGCGCCGTTGCGTCAGCGGATTGCTGAATCTACCTTACCTCGCTGGCACGCACCGTAGCCCGTGCCATTCCGGGTCGGGGCTGCTTTATTTCTGGCGGAAATAGATTTGCATCGGCACGCCCGAGAAGTCCCAGCGTTCGCGCATGTTGTTTTCGAGGAACCGCCGGTAGGGTTCCTTGATGTACTGCGGCAGGTTGACGAAGAACGCGAACTGCGGCGTCGGGGTCGGGAGCTGCGTCACGTACTTGATTTTGATGTACTTGCCTTTGGTCGCAGGGGGCGGGTAGTTCTCGATGAGCGGCAGCATGTGTTCGTTCAGTTCCGAGGTCGCTATGCGGCGTTTGCGCGCCTGGTGGACCTGCATGGCTGTTTGCAGTACGTCGAGGATGCGTTGTTTGTTGAGTACCGACGTGAAGATGATGGGGATGTCGTTGAACGGCGCCAGCTTCTTCTTCAGAAACTCGGTCCATTCCTTCATCGTGTTGCTGCCCTTTTCGATGAGGTCCCATTTGTTGACCACGATGACGCAGCCTTTGCGGTTGCGGACGATGAGGTTGTGGATGTTGAGGTCCTGCGATTCGAGCCCCTGCTGTGCGTCGAGCATCAGGATGCAGACGTCCGAGTTCTCGATGGCGCGGATGGAGCGCATGACCGAGTAGAATTCGAGGTCTTCCATCGTCTTGCCTTTTTTGCGCATGCCGGCCGTGTCGACCAGGTAGAAGTCCATCCCGAATTTGTTGTAGCGCGTGTGGATCGAGTCGCGCGTGGTGCCCGCTATCGAGGTCACGATGTTGCGTTCTTCGCCTAAGAGCGCGTTGGTCAGCGACGACTTGCCTACGTTGGGACGGCCTACGATGGTGATGCGGGGCAGTTCGTCGTTCTCGTCGGCCGTCGGGTCTTCCGGCAGCGTTTCCAGAATGGCGTCCATCAGGTCGCCCGTGCCGCTTCCCGACATGGAGCTGATGCAGTAGGGGTCGCCCAGTCCCAGCGCATAGAATTCGTGCGACGAGTACATCTGGTCGTTGTTGTCGACCTTGTTGCAGACCAGGAACACTTTCTTGTTGCTCCGGCGCAGGATGTCGGCCATGAGCGCGTCGAGGTCGGTGATGCCCGTCGAGACTTCCACCAGGAACAGGATTACATCGGCTTCGTCGATGGCCAGCAGCACCTGACGGCGGATTTCGTCCTCGAAGATGTCTTCGGAGTTGACCGTGTAGCCGCCCGTGTCGATGACCGAGAATTCCTTGCCGTTCCAGTCGGTCTTGCCGTAGTGGCGGTCGCGCGTGGTGCCGGCCGTCGCGTCCACGATGGCTTTGCGTTGGCCGACCAGCCGGTTGAAAAGGGTGCTCTTGCCCACGTTCGGGCGTCCGACGATTGCTACGAGGCTCATGTTGTCTCCTTGACTTTTGCGGTTTCGAGGGGCAAAGATAGGGAAATTAAAAATTAAGAATGAAAAATCGGGAATCAAAAAGCGAAATCCGGGGAACAATTTTTAATTCTTAATTTTTCATTTTTAATTTTTAATTTTTAATTTTTAATTTTTAATTCTTTATCCTAAGTTCATGTTGAAGATGCCTTGTTGTTCGGCATGTCCGGCCTGTACGGGGTAGACCAGTACGAAGCTGTGGTCCGCCATGTTTTCGTCCAGGTAGGCCGGGATGCGGTACATGCCCGCCTGGTAGGAGATGCGGTCGCGGCGGCTCATGACGACCCACAGACAGTCGTCGTTGCGCAGTTCGGGCAGCAGGGCTGCGGGGTTGTCCCAGGTTTCTTCGCAGACGGCGTATTGTGCGATGTCTTTGCGGCGGCGACGGCCCCGCAGGTGTTCGACGGTTGTTTTCGGGGCGTGGAAAATCAGTTGGGCTCCCGTGTCGTGGGCCAGGTGGCGGATGCGCAGGAGCCATGCCTGGAATCCCGCTTCCAGCTCCGCCTTGCGCGGGACCACTACGTGGTGGCGCCGGATGGTCGGGAGCGGCTGGGCCGAATGATAGATGAACGTCGTCACGGCGCATTGCGCCAGCACGGCTTGCAGGGTCTTGCCCAGCGCGGCGGTCGTCGCGGCGGTCGGTATGCCCGGAATCTGCACGTTGGGCCCCGGCGAATTCTCGTGCATGCCCAGCACCAGGTCCGTGATGTTGCGTTCGCGCACGGCGCTCACGATGGCGTTCACCGTGTTCACATCGTAGCGCAGCAGGCTGTGCATGTGGATGTCGGCCGCGGCCGCGGCCGTCACGGCTGTTTCGAGCAGGCTCTGCGAGCGTTTTTTCAGTTCGGGGTCGTCGCTCTGGTTGTCGATGACGTTCAGCGCGTAGAGACTGCGGTACTTCTGCTTGGTCAGCGCGATGCTCAGCCCCACCAGCTCGGCGATTTTTTCCTGGCGCGACACCGGGATCAGCACGTGTTCGCCCGTCGTGCGTTCACCCGGCCCCTGCGCCCCTTTGATGGCGATGTTGTGGGCGCCGCGCTGCGAGGCGAAGGTCGAAATCGTGCAGGTCGCCAGTATCATCAGAATCGTGCCGTTGAGCACCGCTTCGTTCAGCAGGCGGATGGGTTCGCCCTCGGGCGTGCGGCCCAATACCACGTTGTAGCCCACCATCACTGCCGCCAGCGTCGCCGCCACATGGGCGCTGCTCAGTCCGAAGAGCAGCGTGCGCTGGTCGCGGCTCAGCCGGAAGGTCTTCTGCGTCAGGCAGGCCGCTATGTATTTGGCCGCCGTCACCATGACGATCATGACGATGCTCACTTCGATGCTCTCCCAGCTCTTGAAGAACGCGCGGTAGTCGATGAGCATCCCCACGCCTATCAGAAAGAACGGGATGAAGATGGCGTTGCCCACGAATTCGATGCGGTTCATCAGCGGCGAGGTCCCGGGAATGAGCCGGTTCATGGCCAGTCCCGCCAGGAAGGCGCCGATGATGGGTTCGAGCCCCGCCAGCTGGGCGAGGTAGGCTCCTAAGAATACCATGACCAGCACGAATACGTATTGCGAAACGTTGTCGCTGCACCGTTTGAAGAACCAGCGGCCGATGAGCGGGAACAGCAGCAGAATCGCCGCCACGCACGCCACGACCGAAGCGCCGAAGCGGTACCAGAATCCCGTGTCGGCCTGGCCCGTCGCGAGCCCCACCACCACCGTCAGCACCATCAGCGCCAGGATGTCGGTGATGATCGTGCCGCCTACGGCAATAGTCACGGCCCGGTCGCGCGTGATGCCCAGCCGGCTCACGATGGGGTAGGCGATAAGCGTCTGCGACGCGAAAAGTCCCGCCAGCAGGATGGACGAGTAGAGCGAATACCCTAAAATATAATGGCCCGCCACGATGCCGAACAGCATGGGTACCGCGAAGGTGTAGAGCCCGAATACCGCGCTGCGCCAGCCGTTGCGCTTGAAGTCGTTCATGTCCATCTCCAGCCCCGAGAGGAACATGATGTACAGCAGGCCCGCCGTGCCCGACAGAATGATGCTGCTGTCGCGCAGCACGAGGTTGAACCCGTTGGGCCCGATGACGGCCCCGGCGATGATGAGCCCCAGCAGATAGGGGATTTTCAGCCGGTTGAGCAGCAGCGGCGCGCCCAGCACGATGGCCATGATGAGCATGAACTTGAGAATCGGGTCCTCGAGCGGCAGGGTAATCAGCGGTAGGATGGTTTGCGGTGTCATTCGGTATGGGCGGGCCGGGCGCCGTGGGCCGGCGCGTCCCGCGTTGTCGGAGACAAATATAGCGATAATTGCCGGAACCGCCGCGTCCGCAGGGCGGAAAAATGCGTCGTTGCGCAGCTTCGCCGGACCTTTCCGGCCGGATTTTTGGGTGGTCCGGTACGGGCCGCAGGGCGGATGCCGCAATTTTTTCGGGCTTCGCAGGGTGGTTTTTCCGAAAAAAATGTAACTTTGAATTTCCTAAACGGTTGAAATGAACGACGAAAAGGTAAGCAAACGCCTGCTGGCGCCCGTTCTGGCGGGTTTTTTCATCATGGGATTCTGCGACATCGTGGCTCCCATCAGCGGGCGCATCGCCGCCGGGTTTCCCGCGGCCCGGCAGGAGGCTGTGAGTTTTCTGCCGACGATGGTTTTTCTGTGGTTTCTGGTGCTCTCGGCGCCCGTCGCCGCATTGATGAACCGCATCGGGCGCAAGGCCACCGCTTTGTTGGGCTACGCCTTTACCTGCGTGGGGCTGCTGGTGCCGTTCTTCGCCGGGGAGGGTTGCACGCTGGGCTGGTACTTCGCCGGATTCGGTTTGCTGGGCATCGGCAACACCATCGTGCAGGTGGCGGTCAACCCGTTGCTGGCGACCATCGTTCCCGGCGGGCGGATGACCAGTTATCTGACCGTCGGGCAGATTTTCCGCAACACTTCGCTGCTGTTGCTCGCTCCCATCGTCACCGCGCTTGTCGCCGCCACGGGGTCGTGGCGCTGGCTCCTGCCGATTTATGCCGTGCTGACCGTCGTGGGGGGCGTGTGGTTGCAGCTGACCGCCGTTCCCGAGCCGCAGAGCCGGACCCGCGCCGCCGGGTTGGCCGACTGCTTCCGTTTGCTGCGCAATCCGGCCGTGCTGCTCGCTACGCTGGGCGTCGCCTGTTTCATCGCGGCCGACGTCGGCATCGGGTTCCTCTCCGTGCGGCTTATCGACAACCCCTCGTCCATCCTCACCACCACCGGATTTTACGCCTGCCGCATTGTCGGCACGCTCGTCGGCGCGTGGGTGCTGCTGCGTTATTCCGATGTGAAATACCTGCGCTGGAACATGGCCGGGGCGCTGGCGTTGGTCGTCCTGTTGCTTTTCGTGCGCAACGAGGCCGCGATTTATGCCGCCGTCGGCTTGCTGGGCTTCGCCATGGCCTGCGTCTTCGCCACTTTCTACGCCGTGGCCACCAAGGCCGAGCCCGACCATGCCAACGGAGTGGCCGGACTGATGATCATGGCCATTTCGGCCGGGGCGCTGTCGGGGCCCGTCTGCGGAGCCCTCGTCCGCGCGGCGGGCAATCCTCACATGGGGATGCTTTTCGTCGCCGCCTGCATCGCCTACATGCTTTGGGCGGCATTCAGACTGCGAATTAAAAATTAAGAATTAAGAATGAAAAATGCGATTCCAAGGCACAAGCCGAAGAATCCGTAAAATATCAGTTGCAAAGTTCATCGTTTATGTTACGCAGAATCTTCTTCACTCTTTTGTTCGCTTCGGCGGCCGCAGCCGCTTCGGCCCAGCCGCTCAAAGTGGAGTACGGGGCCGTGGCCGGTATCAACGTCCCCGACTACAAGACCAACATGGCGACCACCGACATCAAGAACAAGCTCGGTTGGCAGGTGGGTATCGTCACTTCGCTCAAATTCGGCTGGGTGTCGCTCGACCCGCAGATTTTCTACGTGCGGCAGGGGTTGCGCATCAAGCCCGAGGGGAGCGACGAAATCGACCTCAAGTCCAATTCGGTCGACATCCCCGTGCTGGTGGCGTTCCGGCCCATCCGTTTCCTGCGCATCTTCGCCGGTCCGGTCTTCACGGTGGTCAACAGCTGCAAGCAGAAGCAAGAGGGCGACCGGCTCGATTTCGGGCGCGTGCGTCCTACGCTCTCTTATTCGGCCGGGGTCGGGGCCACGCTTCTGAAGCACCTGACCATCGACCTGCGCTACAACGGCCAGTTCAAGGGCAAGAGCAACGTCGTTCTGCCCGACGGCAGCCAACTCGACAAGCTGCGCACCTACAACGTTGCGCTCAACGTCGGTTACCTCTTTTAGCCCATGACCGAGGTCGGCAGGGAAATTCCGGTCGAGGGGGTCGACCCCCGCGAGCTCTACGGCCCGCAGAACGTCTATCTGGACCAGATCAAGGCGCTGCATCCGTCGCTGCGGATCGTCGCGCGCGGCTCCACGCTCAAGGTCCTCGGTTCCGACGCCGAGACGGCGCAGTTCCGCAAGCGGTTCGAGGGCTTCACGGCCTATTACCTCAAGTACGGGCACGTTTCGGCGCAGGTCGTCGACCAGTGTTTCGCCGGGTCGTCCCTCTCGCACGAGGGGCCCATCGACAAGGACGTCATCGTCTACGGCAACAACGGCAACATCGTCCGGGCCCGGACGGTCAACCAGCAGCGGCTGGTCGAGCTGTTCGGTCATAACGACCTGCTGTTCGCCGTGGGGCCTGCCGGGTCGGGCAAGACCTATACCGCCATCGCGTTGGCCGTGCGGGCGCTCAAGGAGCGGCAGGTGCGGCGCATCATTCTGACGCGTCCGGCCGTCGAGGCGGGCGAGAAGCTGGGCTTCCTGCCCGGCGACATGAAAGAGAAGCTCGACCCCTACCTTCAGCCGCTCTACGATGCTTTGAACGACATGATTCCGCCTGCGCGGCTTCAGAAACTCATGGAGGAGGGCGCTGTGCAGATCGCGCCGCTGGCCTACATGCGCGGCCGCACGCTCGACAATGCGTTCGTCATCCTCGACGAGGCGCAGAACACCACCTTGTCGCAAATCAAGATGTTCCTTACCCGCATGGGGCGCAACGCGCGCTTCATCGTCACGGGCGACGTCACGCAGATCGACCTGCCGCACAAGACCGACAGCGGCCTGGTCCGGGCCATGGAGATTCTGCGTTCCGTCCGGGGAATCGGCATCGTCGAGTTCGACCGCCGCGACATCGTGCGTCACGAGCTCGTCAAGCAGATCGTCGAGGCGTTCGACCGCTCGGCGAAAAACGAAGAATGAATTGTAAAACCGATACCTTTATGGACAGAAACTTATCCGCGCTCCAACCCGCGCTCGTCTGGAAGCATTTCGCCGAAATCGTCCGCATCCCGCGCCCCTCGTCGCACGAGGAGCAAATCCGCCGTTATGTTCTCGATTTCGCCCGTTCGCTCGGGCTCGAATGCCGCGAGGACGAGGCCCACAACATCTATGTCCGCAAGCCCGCGTCGCCCGGCATGGAGAACCGCAAGGGGGTGATTTTGCAGGCCCACCTCGACATGGTGCCGCAGAAGAACAACGACAAGCAATTCGATTTCACGACCGATCCTATCGACGCCTATATCGACGGCGGGTGGGTCACGGCCGACGGCACGACCCTGGGCGCCGACAACGGTATCGGGGCGGCGGCCATCATGGCTGTCCTTGAGGACGATACGCTCGTTCACGGACCTCTCGAAGCGCTCTTCACCGCGACCGAGGAGACCGGCATGGACGGAGCTTTCGGGTTGAAAGCCGGGCTTTTGCAGGGCGACATCCTGCTGAACCTCGATTCCGAGACCGAGGGCGAGCTGTACGTCGGCTGTGCCGGCGGTCTGGACGCCAACATGACTTTCCGTTACGCCGAGGTTCCTGCGCCTGCGGGCGATTTCAAGGCGGCCCGGCTCTCGGTCAAGGGGCTCAAGGGCGGCCATTCGGGCATCCAGATTGTCGCCCAGCGCGCCAACGCCAACAAGTTGCTTTTCCGGTTGCTCAACGCCCAGGCTGAGAAGTTCGGGGTCGTGCTCGCGTCGGTCGACGGCGGCGGTCTGCGCAACGCCATCCCGCGCGAAGCCGAAGCCGTCGTGCTGATTCCTGCGGCTGGCCATAAGGCTTTCGCCGATGCGGTGGCCGCCTACGAAAAGACCGTCATCGCCGAGTTCGAGGGAATCGAGGATTCCATCGCGGTCCGGCTCGACGCGTGCGATGCGCCCGCCGGGGTCATCCCGGCCGATGCGGCGTCGAAGCTCGTCAAGGCCGTGGTCGGCTGTCCCGACGGCGTGGTGCGCATGTCGGTGGCCATGCCGGGGCTCGTGCAGACTTCGACCAACCTTGCGCGCGTGGTTTCCGACGGCAGGAGCATCCGATTGCAGTGCCTGCTCCGCAGCTCGGTCCGCAGCGAGAAGGAAGCGCTGGGCCAGGCCATCGCCGCCGTCTTTGCGCTCGCCGGGGCCGAAACCGAACTTACGGGCAGCTACGACGGCTGGAATCCCGACATGAAGTCGCCCATTCTCAAGGCGATGACCGCTTCCTACGAACAGCTCTACGGCCGCAAACCTGCTGTTACGGCCATCCACGCCGGACTGGAGTGCGGCATCATCGGCAGCAACTATCCGGGGCTCGACATGATTTCGTTCGGCCCGACGATTTGCTATCCTCACTCGCCCGACGAGAAGGTGGAGATCGCTTCGGTCGGGAAGTTCTACGATTTTCTGGTGCGCACGCTGGCCAACATCCCTCAAAAGTAGCGTTCGGTGGAGAGCTCCGCGAACAAATGGTTCACCATCGTCAATCCCGTGGCCGGAGGGGGCCGCGGGCTCGACCATTTCCCGCAGATTTCCAAGCATCTGCGCGATGCGCACATCCTCTGCGAACCCGTCTTCACGGAACATAAGTTCCACGCCACGGAGCTCACCGTCACGGCCATGCGCGAGGGTTACCGACGTATCATCGTCGTCGGGGGCGACGGCACGCTCCACGAGGTGGTCAACGGGCTCTTCATCCAGCAGGAGGTGCGGCCCGACAAGGTTCTTGTGGCGGTTATCGCCGTGGGCACGGGCAACGACTGGGTCCGCACGTTCGGCATTTCCAACCGTTACTACGACGCTGTGGAGGCCATCCGCGAGGAACATTCTTTTTTGCAGGACGTCGGCGTGGTCTCCTACGAGGAGGCGCAGTACCGCCAGTGCCGCTATATCGCCAACGTCGCCGGGGCCGGGTTCGACGCCCATGTCATCCGCAAGCTCACCCATCTGAAGAAAAAGGGCCACAAGAGCCATTGGCGCTATACGTGGCGGCTCGTGCGCTCTTATTTCGGCTACAAGTCCACAGGCGTCAAGGTGTGGGTCGACGACAAGCTGATTTACAACGACCTGCTTTTTTCGGTCGCCATCGGCATCTGCAAGTACAACGGCGGCGGCATGCAGCCCCTGCCCGAGGCGGTCGCCGACGACGGGATGCTCGACCTGTCGCTCATCCGGCCCATCCATTTCTGGCATATCCTGTTCCGCTTCCGCTATCTGTTCAACGGCGGCATCTACCGCATCCGCCATGTGCTCCAGGCACGCGGCAGCCGCATCCGCATCGAATCATCGCCCGAAGTGTCGGTCGAGGTCGACGGCGAGTTGTTGGGCGAAACCCCTTTGGAGTTTTCGGTGCTCCACAAGGCTGTCCGCATCGTCGTCGGCGCCGATTTCTACAAGGCGCACGCCGGAAATCAATGAATAATTAATAATGAATAGTTAATGATTTTTGCAGTATCCAACCAATTATTCACTATTCATTTTTCGGATTGCGGGTTGTTCGACGATGCCCGTACAGCAATACGGCGGGACCTCTCCAAGAGAGGTCCCGCCGTTCTGTTTTCGGCTGCGGTCGTTCAGTCGACGGTCTCTATTACGTCCACTTCCGTTACCGTCCAGTTGAACAGGTCGTTGGCGCACTGGCTTTCGATGCGGCGGATATGCGAGGTATCGGTCGTGTCGGCCAGCACGGCGTTGAAGAACTGCGTCATCGTCTGGTAGGTGCTGTTGACCTTGTAGGCGAAGCAGTTGTAGAACTGGCGCTGCTGTTCGTGGTCGAGCCCCGCAGGCAGTACGCCCTGCGCTACCAGGTAGGGGTAGGGATAGATATGGCGCATGTTGCGTGCGTCGGCGTTCAGTTCGTCGACGATGGCCGTCACGACCACCATGTCCACCGTGTCGTTGACGCCGGGCATCTGTACGAAGGTCGTGTATACGGGATAGTCGGCTTCCAGGTCGGTGGCCACACCGTCCGTGAAGACCACGTATTCGTCGTCCGTCAGGTCGTTCAGATAGGCCATCTGGCGGTAGTCGCGCAGGGCTTCGCGCATGGCCTTGCGTTCTTCGTGGTTCCATTGGCGGCGTTGCGAGCAGCCCATGAATCCCGCAGCCGCTACGGCCAGCAGGGATGCGCTGAGGAGAATTTTTTTCATTGTTGCCTCGGTTTTTGGTTTTACTTTCCTGCCGTCAGCAATCCGTGTGCCAAAAAATGCTTATTTTTGCCGTATGGACGTTCTGACTTTCCGCGACTACTGCCTGTCGCTGCCCCTGACGGAGGAGAGCACTCCGTTCGACGAAACCACGCTGGTCTACAAGATCGGCGGCAAGATGTACGCCTGCGCCGACATGGTCGATTTCCGGGTCGTCGCCGTGAAGTGCGAGCCCGACGAGGCGCTGCGCCTGCGCGAGTTGTACGCCGAGGTCGGCCCGGCGCGTCATTTCAACAAGCAGCATTGGAACGGCCTGCGCACCGACGGCGACTTGCCCGATGCGTTCCTGCGCGAGCAGATACGCAATTCCTACCGGCTGGTCCTGCGGCAGAATGTCACGCCCAAGGCCCTGCGCGACGAGATTTCGGCTTACGTCGAGCAGCACGGACTGCCCGAATAACGATTTTCGCTCTACAAAACAGCGGCCCGTCCTCCGGAGGACGGGCCGCTTCGTTCATTGGGCTGCCGCCTGCCGCCGCCAGCGCACGTAGCCCGCTACGGCCAGCACCGAATAGAGGGCGTAAAGCCCGGCCGTGACGGGGATGCCCTTGTACAGATAGAGCCCGACGGTCACCGCATCGACCGCAAGCCATACGAGCCATTGTTCGGCCCATTTGCGCGACAGCATCCAGTAGGCTACGATGCAGAGCGCCGTGGTGAGGCTGTCCCAGAACGGCACCGTGCTGTTGGTGAAGCGTACCAGCAGCCAGTAGATCGCCGCATGCAGCCCCGCATAGGCGACTGCCAGCAGGGGCAGTTTCCGCAGCGGCGTGCGGCTGATGGCCAAGGCCGCCGATTTCTTGCGCGGTGCGTTGCGCCACACGGCCCAGCCGTAGAGCCCGGCCAGCACGTAGTATGCCTGCATCGAGCAGTCGGCGTAAAGCCCGGCCTTGTAGTAGAGCACGCCGTGCACCACGGGCATCACGAGCCCCACGATCCACAGCCGGATGTCGGCGCGGTATTCCAGCCACAGGTAGAGCAGCCCGAGCGCCGTCCCGGCGATTTGCAGCAGCAGTTTCCAGTCCATCACTTAGAATCTGACGGTTACGTTGGCCAGTACGTGCAGCGGCGCCTGCGGGAAGTAGTAGGTTGCGTCGACCCGCCGGCCGTCCTCCATGTAGGAATAGCCGTAGCCGTTGCTTTCGTATTGCTGGTCGAAGAGGTTGTAGAGCATCACGCCGAAACGCACGCTCCGCATCTTGCCTGCGCGCAGGGTGTAGCCCAGATTCAGATTCGTGACGCAGTAGGCGTCCATCGAATGCACGTCGACTTGTTCGTTGGTGAAATATTGTTTGCTCACGTAGTTCGTGCGGAGCACGGCCTCGAATCCGCGCACATGGAAGTCCAGGAACGCCCCCGCAATCCAGTCGGGCGAGTAGGCCAGTCTCTTGGTCCCGAGGTCCTGCCCGTAGGTCGGGCTGCCGGCCATCCGGTCGATGTAGTGGCGGAGTTCGTTGCGGCTCCATGTGGCGTTGCCGCCCAGCGTCAGCCAGCGGGTCGCCTGCCAGGCGGCCGAGAGTTCCGCACCGTAGCGGTAGCTCTCCGGGATGTTGATGTTCAGCGCATCGCCGCCGTCGTTGACCATGCCCGTGGGTACCAGTTGGTCCTTGTAGTCCATATAGTAGAGGTTCGCCCCCACGGTCAGGCGCGGCGCACGGTAGGTGTAGCCCAGTTCGTAGTCGCAGAGCAGTTCCGACGAGGGATAGCCGCCGTCGTCCGAGAACATGTAGCGGTCGGTGAAGTCGTTGCGCGTCGGTTCTTTCTGCGCCACGGCGAACGACGCGTAGAGCGTGTGGCGTCCGGCGAAACGGTAGCTCAGCCCCACGTGCGGGTTGACGAAGTGGTATTGCTTGTCGACGTCGATGGGCTGCATTTCAGAGGTGTTCCAGTCGTAGTTGTCGTTGGTGCCCCAAGCCTTGTAGCTCACATAGCGGTATTGCAGGTCGGCAAAAAGGTCCAGCCCCTCGGTCACCGTCCAGTTCGCACGGACAAAAAGATTGGCGTCGTGCTTGTCGACGTCGTTGTCGTACCAGCGGCCGACGATTTCGGAGGGCTGCATGCCGTCGACCCAGTCGAGCGTGCCCCAGTGGGGACAGCTATAATAGCTGTACGAGCCGCCGAACGTCAGGGCCAGCCGCTGCGACGCGTAGTTGGCCGCCGCCTGCACGCCGCCCAGGTGGTTGCGCATGATTTTCCGGCGGATCAGGTCGGCCTGGTCCGGGCCTTCGAGGTTGTTGTAGCCTACGATCCAGGCGTCGTCCTTGTATTGTTTGTAGAAGCCGTAGCCGTAGGTGTAGAAGCCCGTGGCGTTCATCGTCCACCTGTCGTTGAAGCGATGGCTGAACAGCAGCTGGTTGTTGATTTGCAGGTAGTTGTCGGTCTGGTCGGCATAGTAGTCCACATGCGTTCCGTCGGCCAGCACGAACGGCCCGTCGGAGGTGAGGTACTGGCCGCTGGTGTGGTAGCGGCGGCCGTAGAGGGCCATTTCTTCCTTGGTCGCGCCGTTGTAGGTCAGATAGGTTTTGGCCTTGCCGCCGAACGACACGAGCTTCAGCATCGTGTTGCCGCTGTAATATCCGGCCTGGAACATGTAGGACTTCAGGTCCGTCGAGCCGCGGTCGATGTAGCCGTCCGAGCCGATGTGGGTGAGCCGCGCGTCGAGCGCCCAATGGCCGCCCAGCAGACCCGAGGAGAGCTGTACCGCCTGTTTGTTGGTGTTGTAGGAGCCGTAGGAGAGCGCCGCCGTGCCGCCGAAGTCGGTCGAAAGCGCTTCGGTGGTCATGTTGACGGCGCCGCCGAACGCTCCGGTGCCGTTGGTCGAAATGCCCGCGCCGCGCTGAATCTGCATGTCGCCCACGGACGAAACGAGGTCGGGCGTGTCGTACCAGTACATCGAATGCGAGTCGGGGTTGTTCAGCGACACGCCGTTGATGGTGACGCTGAGCCGCTGGGCGTCCGTGCCGCGCAGGCGCACCGACGTGCCGCCGATGCCGATGCCCGTTTCGTTGGTGGCGATCACCGAGGGCGAGAGGGCCAGCAGCGACGGGATGTCGAAGCCGAAATTGTTGCGGGCGATTTCGTCCTGCGTCAGCTGCGAATAGGCCACGGGGGTCGATTCGGTGGCCCGCGTGGCCGTCACTTCGATTTCCTGCAAGCGGTACATGCGCAGCGAATCTTCCGGCCGTGCCGTGTCGGTGGACCGTTCTTCGCGGATTTCGCCGCCCGGCAGCTGTCCGGAGCGGTTCGATGCGCCGTTCATGGCGTTTGCTGTGCCGCACAACGCAAGCACGGCGATGGGTAGTAGATACCTTTTCATGTTGAACCTTTTTAGAAAGTTAACGAACAGAAAAGGGGTATGCGGTGTTGATTACGCTTTGTCCCGGTCTCGGCATTACCCGTATCCGGTTCTATGGGTATAATCTCAGCCTGATAGTAAGGCACCCCTTTGGATTGTCGGGTGCAAAGGTAGAATTAAAAATCAAGAATTAAAAATCAAGAAAGATGTTTTCTTCCGAGCCGCCGCCTCGGTAATTCCGTTGCTAAAACGTTTTAGCAGTCAGTGAACGTTCGCTGCCGAAAAAAAACATTCCGGAGCCGCTGCCCCGGAATGTTTGTCAGTTGCAAGTATGCGGAGGAATCATTTCTTCCACAGCCGCGACATCTCTTCGAGCGTCTTACCCTTGGTTTCGGGCACCCAGCGCCATACGAACAGCGCCGAGAGCAGCGACATCAGGGCATAGATGCAGTAGGTGCCGCCCACGCTCCACGCGCTCAGCGTCGGGAAAGTCGCCGAAACGAGGAAGTTGGAGATCCATTGTGCCGCCACGGCGATGGCCACGGCCTGCGAGCGGATGGTGTTGGGGAAGATTTCGGCAATCAGCACCCAGCAGATCGGGCCCCACGACATCATGAACGACGCCGTGTAGATGATGATGAAGACCAGCGCCGCCGTGCCTATCGAGTCGGTGAACGAGAGCGCCGCCAGCGCGGCCATGCCTATCATCATGCCCGCCGAGCCGATGATAAGCAGCGGTTTGCGGCCCATCTTGTCGACCGTGAAGATGGCCACGACCGTGAAAATGATGTTCACGACGCCCATCACGACCGTCTGAATCATCGACGTGTCGCCCGACGCACCCATGTTCTCGAAGATGCGCGGTGCATAGTAGAGCACGACGTTGATGCCCACGGCCTGCTGGAAGAACGACAGCAGAATGCCGATTACGACCACCGCAACGCCATAGGCGAAGATGTGGTCGCGTTTTTCGTGGACCGTCGCCTTGATTTCGTCCAGAATCGAGCGGGCTTCGGCCGCGCCGTTGATATGGGCCAGAATCGAGTAGGCTTTTTCGTCACGGCCGCGGAGCGCCAGAAAGCGCGGGGTCTCGGGGATGAAAAGCACCAGCAGGCCGAACAGCCCGGCCGGGAACGCTTCGCTCACGAACATGCGGCGCCAGCCGATGGCGTCCATCGCCGTCTGGATGGCTTCGGCCGTCTCGCCCAGCGAGTTGCGGATGAGGTAGTTGACGAAGTAGACCACCAGCATGCCGAAGATGATGGCGAACTGGTTGCACGAAACGAGCGTGCCGCGGATTCGGGCGGGCGATATTTCGGCGATGTACATCGGGCAGACGGCCGAGGCCAGTCCGACGCCCACGCCGCCCAGGATGCGGTAGAAGTTGAAGACCACCAGCAGCGTTTTCGACGCTTCGCCGTAGGGCAGTATCCCGCTTTCGGGCCACCACGAGCCGAGAGCCGAAATGAAGAACAGGATCGCCGCTGTCAGCAGCGAGCGTTTGCGGCCGAAGCGCGAGGCCAGCAAGCCCGAAATCGCGCCGCCGATGACGCAGCCTAAAAGGGCGCTCGACGCCGTCAATCCGTGCCAGCCCGCGGTGTAGAGCTCGCCCAGACCGCTGAGGAAGAAGTTTTCGAGGGCTTTCTCGGCGCCCGACACCACGGCGGTGTCGTAGCCGAAGAGCAGGCCGCCGATGATCGCCACCAGTACGATGGAGAGCAGGTACGTGCGGCTGCCGTGTTCTGTGTTTGAAGTCATTGGTTTCGAGGTTGGTGTATGAAAATGTCGGCCGACGGCGGTGAGCCGTCGGCCGACACGGGATTCCGGTTTAGATGTACATGTTCAGGATGGCTTCGTAGAGTTCCTGCTTGCCGCTGTGCTGGGCGGGTTCGTGGGTGCGTGCGTATTCGGCCGCCTGTTCGAGCGTCAGTTTGCCCTCCTCGAACGCCTTGCCCTCGCCCTTGTCGTAGGAGGCGTAGCGCTCGGCGAGCATCTTTTCGTAGGGCGAGTTTTCCAGCAGGTCGGCTGCGATGAGCAGCGCCCGGGCCATCACGTCCATCGCGGCGATGTGGGCGATGAAGAGGTCTTCGGGGTCGGTCGAGTTGCGGCGCGTCTTGGCGTCGAAGTTCGTGCCGCCGCCTTGCAGACCGCCGCCGCGCACGATGACCATCATGGCCTGCACCATTTCGTAGAGGTCGATGGGGAACTGGTCGGTGTCCCAGCCGTTCTGGTAGTCGCCGCGGTTGGCGTCGATGGAGCCCAGCATGCCCGCGTCGACGGCGCATTGCAGTTCGTGCTCGAAGGTGTGACCGGCCAGCGTGGCGTGGTTCACCTCGATGTTGACCTTGAAATCTTTGTCCAGGCCGTGGGCGCGCAGGAAGCCGATGACCGTCTCGGTGTCGACGTCGTACTGGTGCTTCATGGGCTCCATGGGCTTGGGTTCGATCAGGAAGTTGCCCTTGAAACCTTTCGAGCGGGCATAGTCGCGGGCCATCGTCAGCATCCGGGCCATGTGTTCCTTTTCGCGCTTCATGTCGGTGTTGAGCAGCGACATGTAGCCCTCGCGGCCGCCCCAGAAGACGTAGTTCTCGCCGCCCAGCTCGATGGTCGCGTCGATGGCGTTCTTGATTTGCAGCATCGCGCGGGCCGCCGTGTCGAAGTCGGGGTTGGTCGAAGCACCGTTCATGTAGCGGGCGTTCGAGAAGACGTTGGCCGTGCCCCACAGCAGTTTGATGCCCGTCTCGGCCTGCTTTTGCTTGGCGTAGGCTACGATTTCGCGCAGGTTGGCCTCGTACTTCGCGGGGTCGGGGTCTTCGTCCACCAGGTCCACGTCATGGAAGCAGTAGTATTCGATGCCCATCTTTTGCATGAACTCGAATCCGGCGTCCATCTTGGCCTTGGCGCGTTCGATGGGGCAGGCCGCTTCGTTCCACGCGAACTGCTTCGTGCCGCCGCCGAACTGGTCGGCGCCTTCGGCGCAGAGGGTGTGCCACCACGCCATCGAGAAGCGCAGCCAGTCCTTCATCTTGCGCCCCTTGACCACGCGTTCGGGTTCATAGTAGCGGAATGCCATCGGGTTCTTCGAGGACGTGCCCTCGAAAGCGATTTTGCCCACGGTGGGGAAATACTGTTTTGCCATAGTCGTAAAAGTTTTTGTGTTGTTTTATTGCGTATTTGTCCTTGATTGTGAATTCTTAATTATGAATTGTGAATTATGAAAGTCGCATTTCGAGCGCTTGTTTCCAGCGTTCGTAGCTTGCTTCCAGCGCTTCGCGGTCGGCAGCTTCGGGTTCGATGACTTCCAGTCGCTTGAGCGACGCGAAGGCTTCTTCGCGCGACTTGTAGAGCCCGGCGCCCAGGGCTGCTCCGCGGGCCGCGCCCAAGGCTCCGTCGGTGTCGAACAGTTCGATGCGCGCCCCCGTCAGCGTCGCCAGCGTCCGGCGGAAGAGCGGCGAGAGGAACAGGTTGGCCCGTCCGGCGCGGATGACATCGGGCCGCAGGCCCAGCGAACGCATGATGTCGATGCCGTAGCGGAACGAGCAGGCGATTCCCTCCTGGGCCGCACGCAGCAGGTGGGCCGTCGTGTGGCGGTTGAGGTCGATGCCTTCGATGGCCGTGCCCGTGCAGCGGTTTTCCAGCATCCGTTCCGCGCCGTTGCCGAACGGCAGCATCAGCAGTCCGTCGCAGCCCGCCGGGGCTTGTTCGGCCAGCGAGTTCATTTCTGCGTAGCTTATCTTTTCCTGGGCGATGTGGCGGCGTACCCACGAGTTGAGGATACCCGTGCCGTTGATGCACAGCAAGATGCCGTAGCGGGGATTGGCCGCCGTGTGGTTCACGTGCACGAAGGTGTTCACGCGCGATTTCGGGTCGGCTTTCGGGGTGTCGACCACGCCGTAGACCACGCCGCTCGTGCCGCCCGTCGCTGCGATTTCGCCGGCTTCCATGACGTTGAGCGAAAACGCGTTGTTGGGTTGGTCGCCCGCGCGGTAGCTTATCGGCGTTCCGGCCGGAATGCCCAGCGCTGCTTCCGCCGCCTTGTCGGTGCGGGCGCCGATGCCTATCGAGAGACCCGCGTCGGGAATCATCGTGCGGGGGATGCCGTAGTAGTCGGCCACGAAGTCGGCGCGGCGCTCCTCCTTGAAGTCCCAGAGTATCTGTTCCGAAAGTCCGCTTTCGGTGGTGCCGATTTCGCCCGAAAGACGATAGGCGATGTAGTCGCCCGGGAGCATGAAGCGGTCGATGCGGCCGAAAAGCTCCGGTTCGTTGCGCTTGACCCACGCCAGTTTCGATGCCGTGAAGTTGCCCGGCGAGTTGAGCGCATGCGAAAGGCAGTAGTCGCGGCCGATCCCCTCCAGCGCTTCGGCGCCGATTTCCACGGCCCGCGAATCGCACCAGATGATGGCCTTGCGCAGCGGCCGGCCCGCCTTGTCGAGACACACGAGCCCGTGCATCTGGTAGGTGATGCCGATGGCGCGGACGTCGCTCATAGGGTATTGGGCGGCTATCTGGCGGATTCCTTCCGTGGCGTAGCGCCACCACATTTCGGGGTCCTGCTCGGCCCAGCCCGACCGCAGCGCGTCGATGGGCATCTCCTGCGAGGGATTGGTCGACGAGGCGACGCAGCGCCCGGTTTCGACGTCCAAAAGCGAGACCTTGACCGACGAGGAACCGATGTCTATGCCTAAAGTAGTTTTCATGGATATATGGGTGTTTTTCAGTATCGCCAGTTGTTCAGAAAGCCCAGCCGCATCTTCTCCTTCTGGGCCTTGCGGTAGGCCGCCTTGTCGAACGTGTAGTAGCGTGCGGGCTTGTGGGCCACGCCCTGCTCGCGTTCGTCGGTCAGCGTCAGGAAGCCCGACGCCAGCATCTTCTTGCGGAAGTTGCGGTTGTCGATTTCGATGCCCAGCACGGCCGAATAGAGGTTCTGCAACTCGCGGATGGTGAACTTGCGGGGCAGGAGCTCGAACGCCACGGGCGACTGCTGCATGTCGCGGCACAGGTACCAGAGCGCCGACGAAAGAATCTGCTTGTGGTCCATGGCCAGCCGCTGGATGGATTCGACTTCGACCCATTGGGCCCGCTTCTCGGTCGTGTAGGCGACCACCCGGCGGTCGAGCTTGACCAGCGCATAGTAGCCCACCGTCACCACGCGTTCGGTGTTGATGCCGTGGCTGCGGTTGATCCACTCCAGTTCCTTGCCCGTCACGCGGGCGGGATCGGAGAAGATTTCCATCTGCTTGAGGTAGATTTCCCGCAGTCCCGTCGCTTCGGCCAGCACCCGGCTGGCGGCCGCGGGGAGCGTCTCGTTTTCCAGAATCATGGCGCCCGGCAGCTTGAGCCGGTCCAGATGGGTCCCGGGGTCGTAGTCGCGGCGCTCCACAAGCAGGACTTTGAGCAGCCGGCCGTCGAAGCCGAATACGGCGCAGTCGACCGAAAGCGATTGGTTCATCTGAACGGACATGGCGGGGCGGTTAGGGTGGTGTGGTTGCGATTGTAAAATTAGGTATTATTCCGCGCAATGGCAATTGTTAGTGTCGGTTTTACGCTAAGTCTCCGCCGCTTCGCCTTTGCACCTCTTTGCGGGCTCGCTTTTCATAGGGTCTGTTTTACGCTAACTATGCTCCGGGATGAAAAACGAACGGCGTGTTAAAACGTTTTAGCAGAAGAGCCGGACGGGTAGCGGCGCAACAAAAAAGAGAACCCAGGGGCTCTCTTTTCGCTTAGTACGTTCCGAAGCGGAACACGATTTTCTGACAATACAATTCGTCGGGCCCGAGCAGCGGCGACGGGAATTCGGGCCGGTTCACCGCGTCGGGGAAGTTCTGACACTCGATGGCCACCCCGGCGTAGTCGTCGTAGCGGCCGCCCGACTTGCTTTCGGGAGTGCTGCCCGCCAGCCAGTTGCCCGTGTAGAGCATGACGCTGGGCTGCGACGAGAGGATTTCGACCTGCCGCCCCGTTTGGGGGTCGCGCAGGCAGCCCACCTCGCCCAATATGTTGGGGTGCCAGCCGTCGATGGCGAACGGGTGGTCGTAGCCGTGGAAGTCGCGGATATGGTTGAAATCGGCGTCGATGCCGTCGCGCAGCGGGCGGAAGTGGCGGAAATCCTGCGGAGTGTCTGCGACGGCCAGGAGCTGTCCCGTGGGCAGCTGGCGCGCAGTCATTTCCGGCACGCGGCTGCTGTTGAGCCGCAGTTCGTGGTCGAGCACGGAGCCGCTCGCTTCGCCCGCGAGGTTGAAATAGATGTGGCTCGTGAGGTTCACCGGGGTCGTCCGGCTGGTGCGGGCCAGGTAGGTGATTTCCAGCGCATGGTCGTCGTCGAAGTCGAAGATGGCTTCGACGTTCAGCTCGCCCGGATAGCCCTGGTCGCCCTCCTCCGAAAGCAGGTTCATCACCACGCGGTTGGTCTCCACGCGGCTCTCCCATACGCGGTCGGCGAAGCCTTTCTTGCCGCCGTGCAGGTGGTTGCCGCGGTCGTTGCGTTCGAGCGTATGGCTCTCGCCGTCGACGGTCATGCGGCCGTCGGCTATGCGGTTGGCCACGCGTCCCACCGTCTTGCCGCAGAACGGGCTGTCCGCGAAGTAACCTTCGGGGTGCTTGTAGCCCAGCACCACGTCGGCCATCCGGCCCTCGCGGTCGGGCACGCTCACCGCCACCACGGTAGCCCCGTAGTTCGTGAGCTTCACCTCGGCGCCGCGGGCGCTGCGCATGGTGTAGAGAACGATGGCTTCGCCCTCGGGCGTCATGCCCCACAGGTGCTGTTCGATGTCGGTCATCAGTCGGCAGGATGCAGGGTCGTCAGAATGCGGTCGATGCGCCGCAGGCACTCCTCCTTGCCGATGAACGACGTCACGTCGTACATGCCGGGGCCCTTGCCTGCGCCCACGAGCGCCAGCCGCAGGGTGTTCATGACCTGCCCCATGCCGTAGCCCTTTTCTTCGATCCACGCATGGACGATGCGTTCGGTGTTTTCCAGCGAGAAGTCGCCGATGGCGGCCAGCACCTCGCGCAGTTCGCGCAGGATGGCCGGGTTGTCGCCTTTCCAGTATTTGCGGGTCTGCTTTTCTTCGTATTCCGTCGGCGCCACGAAGAAGAACGACGTGAGGTCCCACAGGTCGGTGATGAACGTGGCGCGCTCCTTCATGATTCCTGCGGCGCGTCCGGCCAGCCCGTCGGAGACCTCGATGCCGTGTTCGCGCAGAATCGGCTGGTAGAGCGCGGCCAGCTCGGCGTCGCTCTTGCGGTGCATGTACTGCGCATTGAACCACTTGGCTTTGTCGGGCTGGAAACGGGCGCCCGACTTGGAGACGCGTTCGAGCGAGAAGTTCGCAATAAGCTCGTCCATCGTGAACAGCTCCTGCTCGGTACCCGGGTTCCAGCCCAGCAGGGCCAGCATGTTGATGAACGCTTCGGGGAAATAACCGTCCTCGCGGTAGCCGCGGGCCGTTTCGCCCGTCGCGGGCGACTTCCAGAAGAGCGGGAAGACTGGGAACCCCATCTTGTCGCCGTCGCGCTTCGAGAGCTTGCCGCCGCCCGTGGGCTTCAACAGCAGCGGCAGGTGGGCGAATGCGGGCTGCGTGTCGCTCCAGCCGAACGCCTTATATAAAAGGTAGTGGAGCGGCAGCGAGGGCAGCCATTCTTCGCCGCGGATGACGTGCGAAACCTCCATCAGATGGTCGTCGACGATGTTGGCCAAGTGGTAGGTCGGCAGCGCGTCGGCCGATTTGTAGAGCACCTTGTCGTCGAGCGTCGAGGTGTTGACCTCGACATGGCCGCGGATCAGGTCGTCCATCCGGACGATTTCGTTCTCGGGCATCTTGAAGCGGATGACCCACTGGTCGCCGCGGTCGATGCGGGCCCGGACTTCGTCGGCGGGAAGCGCCAGTGAAGTGGCGAGCTTTTCGCGCACGGCGTAGTTGTAGGCGAACGCTTCGCCGCGGGCTTCGGCCTCGTGGCGCAGGGCGTCGAGCTCCTCGGCCGAATCGAACGCGTAGTAAGCCCAGCCTGCTTCGACGAGCTGCAAGGCGTATTTCAGATAGATTTCGCGCCGCTCGCTCTGGCGGTAGGGGGCGTGGGGTCCGCCGACACCGACGCCCTCGTCGATTTCGATGCCGCACCACTTGAGCGCGTCCATGATATACTGCTCGGCTCCCGGCACGAAGCGCTGCGAATCGGTGTCTTCGATGCGCAGAATCATCGTACCCTTGTGCTGGCGGGCGAAAAGATAGTTGTAGAGCGCCGTGCGGACGCCGCCGATGTGCAGCGGGCCCGTGGGGCTGGGGGCAAAACGAACTCTTACGGGTTTCTCCATTTCAAAAGAGGTGAAAGGTGGAAAGTGAAAGGTGAAAGGTGAAAGTGGGGGCTGCTAAAACGTTTTAGCTGCCGGTTTTCACTTGATTCTGTATTCGATCCGCATGGTGATGCGGGCTTTCTTGTTGCGCGACGAGGTGTTGAACGAACCTCCGGCCGAGAACTCCTCGTTGGAATTGGCGCCCGTAATCTGGAACACGCCCATGCGGGCCGAGGCCACGCGGCCGATTCTGGCTCCGGCGTTGTCGGCGATCTTCTCAGCGCGCGTGCGTGCGTCGGCCGAAGCGGTTTCGATGAGGCCCATCTTCACGTCGTCGAGTTTGGTGTAGTAGTAGTCGGGTGCGTAGGCTTCGATGGAGACCCCCTGGGCAATCAGCGACGAAATCTCGCGCGAAATGGTCTCGACCTTTTCCACCTCTTTGGATTCGACGGTGAAGCGCTGACGCAGCGCATAGCCCGAGAAACGCTGCCCGGCCCAGTTGCCGTTGGCGTTGTAGACGGGCGAGAACTGCTTGTCGACATTGACGAACTCGAAGACCACGGCTTCGGCGGGCAGGCCTTTCGCGGTGAGGTACTGCTGAACCTTGGCCTTGCTGGCTTCGATTTCGGCGTAGCCCGCGGCGGCGTTCTGCGCTTCGGCGGTCAGCGTGCCCGACCACACGATCAGGTCGGACGAGAATTCGGTTTCGCCCAGCCCCGTCACGACGATGGTGTCCTGCGAACGGAACTTGTAGGTGTAGGCGCGGCCCAGCACAAAGGCGCAGGCGAGGGCTGCAACGGCAATGACGATGTACTTTTTCATGACGTTATGTGTTTTTGGTTCTTATACGTTGAACAGGAAGTGCATGATGTCGCCGTCCTGCACGATGTATTCCTTGCCCTCGATGCCGATTTTGCCCGCGTCGCGGCAGGCTTTTTCCGAACCCAGCGACACGTAGTCGGCGTACTTGATGACCTCGGCGCGGATGAACCCTTTCTCGAAATCGGTGTGGATGACGCCCGCCGTCTGGGGAGCCTTCATCCCGCGCGAGTAGGTCCATGCCCGGGTCTCGTCGGCACCGGTGGTGAAGAACGTTTCGAGGCTGAGCAATTTGTAGGCCGATTTTATCAGACGCGCCACGCCCGATTCCTTGAGCCCGAGGTCTTCGAGGAAGAGCTGCCGCTCCTCGTAGCTCTCCAGCTCGGCGATGTCGGCTTCGGTCGCCGCCGCGATAATCAGCATTTCGGCCTTTTCGTCGGCGATGGCCGCACGCACCGCTTCGGTGTGGGCGTTGCCCGTGGCAGCGCTCTTTTCGTCGACGTTGCAGACATAGAGCACCGGCTTGTCGGTCAGCAGGTTGAGGTCGGCCACCAGCTTGCGGTCCTCCTTGTCGAGCTCGACCGTGCGGGCCGAAAGGCCCTGTTCCAGCACCGACTTGTATTGCAGCAGGAGTTCGACCTGCCGCTTGGCGTTCTTGTCGCCGCCCGAGGTGGCCTGCTTCTGCGTCTTGGCGAGCCGGGCTTCGATCGTTTCGAGGTCCTTGAGCTGGAGCTCCGTGTCGATGATTCCCTTGTCGCGCACCGGGTCTATCGAACCGTCGACATGGGTGATGTTGCCGTTGTCGAAGCAGCGCAGCACGTGGATGATGGCGTGCGTGTTGCGGATGTTGCCCAGGAACTTGTTGCCCAGGCCTTCGCCTTTCGAGGCGCCTTTGACCAGCCCGGCGATGTCGACGATTTCGATGGTCGTCGGGACCACCCGCTTGGGATTGTCGATTTCGGCCAGCCGGACAAGCCGCTCGTCGGGCACCGTGATGACGCCCACGTTGGGCTCGATGGTGCAGAACGGGAAGTTGGCCGCCTGCGCCTTGGCGTTGGACAGGCAGTTGAAAAGGGTCGATTTACCTACGTTGGGCAGTCCTACGATGCCGCATTGAAGTGCCATGCGATTGTTGTTTGCGTTTTGAAGTGCAAAGATACGAATTTCAGGTAAAAGTTGAAAGGTGAAAAGTGAAAGGTGTTTTGAAAATATCTTCGGCAGAGCCGTAATGCGAATTTTTCCGGCGTGCGGTCGTCTTTGCGGACAAAATTCGGGGCGTGCGGCCGCCCGGGCCGAAATAATCGGTTCATTCCTTGATTCAAAACGCATTATTGCCTATCTTTGCACGGGGTTTGTCTTCGCCGCAAAGGCGGCGCGGCGGCCCGCCTGCGAAGCAAAACAGAAGTACGATGAATCTGAAAGAGATAAGGAACGAACTGCGGAAACTTTCGGCCTTGGCCGAGGGGTGGTCTTCGTTGCAGGAGATCGCTCCCGTGGAGCGGGACATGGCGCTCGAAAAGCTGCGCGACCTCTACGAGGCGCTGCGTTTCAGTCTGGTACCCCGTTCGGTCGTCGGCAGGGTGCTGCCCCAGCGGGCGGCTTCCGAGGCGCCGCACCGCGCATCGCGGGTCGTGGCTCCGGGCGTGAGGGTCGCTCCTTACGACGAGGAGGATTCCGAGTTCGAGATGGTCGATCTGAGCGAGGTCCTTTCGCTCGGAGAGGAGGAGCCCGAAGTTTCTGCCCGGGAGGAAGCGGTGTATGCTGCGGAAAGTGCGGCACGTCGCGTCCCTGCGCCCGAAGAAGAACCCGAAGACGCATACGAGGAGGGGCCCGAAATCATCGAGTTCGAGCCCGAACCCGAGCATTCCCGGCCTGCCCGCCGCCCCGTTCGGCGGCCCGTTCGCCAGCCGGAACCCGAACCGTTTTCCGAGGAGTTCCCCGCAGAAGCGGAGCCTGCTCCGGAACCTTTCGAGGAGCCTTTTGTGGAACCGGAGGAGCCGATACGGCGGCATGCCGCCGCGGCCGAAGAACCGATTCCGCATCCGCACGCCGGGCATCCGCATACCGGGCAATCGCATGCCGGACAGCCGCCTGTTGCAGAGCCTGCCGCCCGGCCGACAGCCGCCGGGCAGCCGCAATACTCCCAGCCCTCGCAGCCCGAACCCGTTGCGGCCCAGCCTGCACAACCTTCCGAGCCCGAATCCGAACCTGCGCCTACGCTGTTCGGGGACGAAGACGAGGCCACCCTGCGCCATCGCCACAAGCAGCGTGTCATCCGGGCGCTCTATGATTCGACGCCTGCCGCATCCCCCGCAACTCCGCAGACGGAACCGAAAGCCGCGCCGAAACCGGCTGCTGAGCCGATTGCACCCGTCGAGAAACCGGCGGCTCCCGAACCCGAACCGATTGTTCCTGCCGAAGAACCGGAATCGCTGCAAGCCGGGCCCGAAACCGAAATCGTGCTGCTCGACGCTCTGACCGAAGAGCCGGTCAAGGCGCACCGCGCCGATGCCGAAGCGCCGGAGGAATCCGCGCCGCAGGTTCTGGGCGAGGTCATCAACCACGACATGCAGACCCTGGCCGATACGATTGCGCCGCTCGGAAACGGCTCCGGCCGCTATGCCGCGCCCATTTCGGACCTGCGGCAGGCCATCGGCATCAACGACAAGTTCCTGATGATCCGCGACCTGTTCGGCGGCGACGGGGCTCTTTTCGACAGCACTATCGAAGCGCTCAATGCGCAGGAGACCCTCGACGACTGCATGATTTACATAGCCGAGCATTTCGCGTGGAACTCCGAATCCGACAGCGCGGCGCTCATCATGGAGCTGCTCGAACGCAAATTCGCTTAGCTCCATGGCCAAACTCTATATCGTTCCCACGCCGATAGGCAATCTGGACGACATTACGCTGCGGGCCGTCGGGGTACTGCGCGAGGTGGATTTCGTGCTGGCCGAGGATACGCGGACCACGTCGTTTCTGCTTCGTCACCTCGGCATCGAGAAGAAACTCCATTCGCATCATAAGTTCAACGAACACGCCACCGTGCGGATGGTTGCCGAGAGCATCGCCGCCGGACGCAGTGCCGCTTTGGTCTCCGACGCCGGGACGCCCGGTATCTCCGACCCCGGGTTTCTGCTCGTGCGGACCTGCGTCGAGCAGGGCATCGAGGTCGAGACGCTTCCGGGCGCCACGGCCGCCATTCCGGCCTTGATTCAGAGCGGGTTTCCCTGCGACCGTTTCTGCTTCGAGGGATTCCTGCCTCAGAAAAAGGGGCGGACCAAGCACTTGCAGGCGCTCGCCGACGAGGAGCGGACGATGATATTCTACGAATCGCCCTACCGCGTGGTCAAGTGCCTGGAGCAGCTGGCCGAGGTCTTCGGGCCGGAGCGGAGGGTGTCGGTTTCGCGCGAGCTGACCAAGAAGTTCGAGCAGACCGTGCGCGGCAGCGTGGCCGAGGTGCTGGCCCATTTCCGGGCCAACGAACCCAAGGGCGAGTTCGTCATCGTGCTCGCCGGACGCCCCAAGCCCGGACGCCGGGAGGAGGCGGAGGATTGATCTGACTTTTTGTAAAATGGCATATACGAACAACAACGATACGCACGCCCGGCGGCCTTTCGTCGCCGAGCAGTTCCGGGTCTGGGGCAAGTTCCTGCGCGACCGTTTCAGTCTCGACGAGGACAAGGCCCAGCGCGACGAGGTGGTGGCCGCCATTGCCAAGGGGGTCGAGTTCCGCGGCGTCAATCTGTGGGTGCTGATTTTCGCCACGATGATAGCCTCGCTGGGGCTCAATATCAATTCGGCCGCCGTCATCATCGGCGCCATGCTCGTCTCGCCCATCATGGGTCCCATCATGGGGGCCGGGCTGGCCTTGGGCATCAACGACTTCGAGCTGCTTAAGAAGTCGTTGCGCAACTTGTCGCTGATGTTCATCGTGGCCATCGTCACCTCGACCCTCTATTTCCTTGTTTCGCCCCTGTCGGCCAACAGCAGCGAACTGCTGGCCCGGACCACGCCCTCGATTTACGACGTGCTGATAGCGCTGTTCGGCGGCCTGGCCGGGATGGTCGCCCAGACGCGGCAGGACCGCACTTCGACGGTTATTCCCGGTGTGGCCATTGCCACGGCGCTCATCCCGCCCCTGTGTACCGCAGGATTCGGCATCGCCACCGGGCAGTCGCGGTTTTTCTTCGGCGCGTTCTATCTTTTCTTTATCAATTCGGTCTTCATCGCGATGGCGACCTACCTGGTCGTCCGCTTCCTCAAATACCAGAAGAAGGCTTTCCTCGACCCCGTGCGCGAGCGGAACGTCAAGCGCTCGATGCTCGTCATTTCGCTTGTCACGTTCGTGCCCAGCGTCGTCATCGGCGTGCAGATGGTGCGGGTGTCGGTCTTCGAGGCGATGGCCGACAAGTATGTTGAGCGGGTCTTCGCCTTTCCCCATACGCGGGTCATCGAGGCCAACATGGAGTATGCCCGTCGCGGCGAACCGTCGCGCATCGAGCTGCTGCTGGTGGGCGAGCCGCTCGGCGACGAAGTCATCGACAACGCCCGGGCCCAGCTGCCGGGCTACGGGCTCGACAAAACCGAACTGATTGTCCGGCAGGCTTCTTCGGCCGACAGGGTCGATGTGGCGTCGCTCCAACAAAGCTATTCGGAACTGCTCGACGAGAAGAACCGCCGTATCGAACGGATGAACGCCCTGCTGGACCGCTACAAGGTTACCAACGTCGAAGTGGAGGACATCTCGCGCGAAGCGGGGGCCATGATGCGCAACATAGGCACCATATCGCTCACCAAGGGCATCACGTTCGATGTCGACGGCACCCCGCGCGACACGTCGGTGGTCTGCGTGGTCCGGCCCGCCGACCCGGTCGACACCATCGACCGTCAGACCCTCTCGCGCTGGCTGCGCATCCGCACCAAGGTCGATAACCTCAAACTCTTCGTCGAACCCTGAGCCGCGCCATGGAAACACCGAAGCTGAATCTGTTCCAGCGGCTGTGGCTGGAAATCCTATGGGGCGGAATGCGGCTCTTCGCCATGCTGCCCTATTGGTTCAAGTACTACGTCGTCGAGAACCTGTTTTTCTGCCTGCTCTACTACGTGCTGCGCTACCGCCGCCAGGTCGTGTGGGACAACCTGCGCAATTCGTTCCCGGAGAAGTCCGAGCGCGAACTCTGGATTATCCGTCGCCGGTTCTACCGCACGCTGGCCGAGATATTCGTCGACACGGTCGACCTGGCCCACAAGAGCACGGCGCGGGCCCGCGAAATGCTGGTCATAGCAGACTGCGAGGAGCAGGCACGGCGGGTGCACGGCCACGACTGGATTGCCATGCTGGCTCACTTCGGGTGCTGGGAATATTGTTCGTATTGGGGCCTTTTCGAGCCCTCGCAGATGGTCGTGGCGGTCTATCATCCGCTGCGCAGCCCGGTGATGGAATGTCTCTATCAGCGCCTGCGCAACTCGTCGTATGCCACTACCGTGGCGATGCACGACTGCGTGCGGTTCTACCTGCGCCATCGCGCGACGGGCATCGAGGGCAAGAACATGGTGCTCGGGCTGATTGCCGACCAGAATCCGCCGCGGCGGCCCAACAGCCATTGGTTCCGTTTCCTCAATCAGGATACGATTTTCTTCGACGGCGGCGAAAAGCTGGCCCGGAGGTTCCGGCTTCCGGTCTATTTCGTCCGGATGGACCGGTTGCAGCGGGGCCGTTACCGGATGTCGTTCGAGCTGCTTTACGACGGTGCGGAGGAGGTGGCCGAAAACGAAATCACCGAACGCTATGTCCGGGCTCTGGAGCAGATGATCCGTGAACGGCCCGAACTTTGGATGTGGTCGCACCGCCGCTGGAAGCACAAGCGCTGAAATGCCCTCCGTCAAAATCGTCATACTCAACTGGAACGGTACCGCGCACCTGCGCCGCTACCTCCCGAGCGTCGTTGCGGCGGCTCCCGGGGGCGTCGGCGTGGTCGTGGCCGACAACGGTTCGACGGACGGTTCGGCGGAGATGCTGCGACGCGAATTCCCGTCGGTCGAGGTGTTGCAGCTCGACCGCAACTATGGGTTTGCCGAAGGCTACAACCGGGCGTTGGCGCAGGTCGAAGCCGATTATTATGTGTTGTTGAATTCCGACGTCGAGACCCCTGCCGGGTGGCTCGCGCCGCTGGTGGAGTGTCTCGAACGCAATCCCGGCGTGGCGGCCGCTGCCCCCAAGCTGCTGTCCGACACCGACCGCAGCCGGTTCGAGTATGCCGGGGCGTCGGGCGGTTACGTAGATTATCTGGGCTATCCTTTCTGCCGCGGGCGCATCCTGCGTACCGTCGAGCGCGACGAGGGGCAGTACGACGATGAACGCGACGTTTTTTGGGTGAGCGGGGCGGCGTTCTGTTGCCGGGCTTCGGTTTTCCATGCGCTGGGCGGCTTCGACGCCGACTTTTTCGCCCACATGGAGGAGATCGACCTGTGCTGGCGGATGCAGCTGGCGGGCTGGCGGGTGCGCATCGTGCCGCAGAGCTCGGTCTATCACCTCGGGGGCGGGACGCTGACGGCCGATTCTCCGGCCAAGGTTTTCTACAACCATCGCAACAATCTGGCGATGCTCTACAAGTGCGCCGCACCGGGTCAGCGCCTGCTGGCGGCTGTCGTGCGGCCTTGGCTCGACCTGCTGGCGGCCTTGTCGTATTTGGCGCAGGGACGGTACGACAATTTCCGCGCTGTCTTCCGGGCGTGGCGCGATTTCTTGAAATGGCATCCCGCGTTGGTCGCCAAACGGCGCGCTGTCAGCAAGTCGCGCGTGCCGCAGCCTTGTGTCCGCATCTTCCGCGGTTCCGTGCTCCTGCGCTATTTCTTGGGCCGTCGCACGTTCGGCAATCTGATGGAAAAGTAACGCGGTTTTCCGGATGTGCCGGACGGCATGTCCGGGATTCCGGAGAACGAAAACGGCCGCCCCATGGGGCGGCCGCTGCAATATATATAGGTATTGCTATTTGTTGATTTTGGCCCAGGAATCCTTGAGGGTCACGGTGCGGTTGAACACGAGGTGCCCAGGCGCCGAATCGGTATCGGGGCAGAAGTAGCCGACGCGCTCGAACTGCACGGCCCGACCGACGGGGATGTCGCGCAGCGAGGGCTCCAGGTAACCCGTTACCTTGACCATGGATTCGGGGTTGAGGTTGTCCTCCCATGTTTGGCCCTCCTCGACGTCGTCGGGGTTTTCCTTGGTGAAAAGCGGGTTGAACAGGCGGATTTCCGCTTCGGCGGCGTCCTTGACCGACACCCAGTGGATAACCCCCTTGACACGGCGGCCGTCGCTCGACGAACCGCCCCCGGACATGGGGTCGTAGGTGCAGCGCAGCTCCGTGATGTTGCCCTCGGCGTCCTTGACGACCTCTTCGCACTTGATGAGATACGAGTAGCGCAGGCGCACCTCGCCGCCCGGCTGAAGCCGGAAGAACTTCTTGGGCGGGTTCTCCATGAAGTCGTCGCGCTCGATGTAGATTTCGCGCGAGAAGGGCACCTTGCGTGTGCCGGCCGCTTCGTTTTCGGGGTTGTTGACCGCCTCGAAAAGCTCGGTCCGCCCCTCCTCGTAGTTGGTGATGACCACCTTCAGCGGGTTGAGCACGGCCATGCGGCGTTCGGCGACCTTGTTGAGGTCCTCGCGGACGCAGTATTCCAGCTTGCCCAGGTCGATGACGTTGTCGCGCTTGGCGACGCCCACCATTTCGGCGAAGCTGCGCACCGACGCGGGGGTGTAGCCCTTGCGGCGCAGGGCGCAGATGGTCGGCATGCGGGGGTCGTCCCAGCCCATGACGGCGCCTTCCTGCACGAGTTTCAGCAGCTTGCGCTTCGACATCATCGTGTAGGTGAGGTTCAGCCGCGCGAACTCGTACTGATGCGAGGGGAAGATGTCGAGCGCCTGGATGAACCAGTCGTAGAGCGGACGGTGCACGTCGAATTCCAGCGTGCAGATGGAGTGGGTGATCTTCTCGATGGAATCGCTCTGTCCGTGGGCGTAGTCGTACATGGGGTAGATGCACCATTTGCTGCCCGTGCGGTGGTGCTCGGCGTGGATGATGCGGTACATGATGGGGTCGCGGAAGAGCATGTTGGGGTGAGCCATGTCGATTTTGGCCCGCAGCACCTTCGAGCCGTCGGGGAACTCGCCGTTCTTCATGCGCACGAAGAGGTCGAGGTTTTCGCTGACCGAACGGTTGCGCCACGGCGATTCCGTGCCGGGCACGGAGACCGTACCGCGGTTTTCGCGGATTTGCTCCTGCGTCTGGTCATCGACGTAGGCCAGTCCTTTCTTGATGAGCTCGACGGCCCAGTCGTAGAGCTGGTCGAAGTAGTCCGACGCATAGCGTTCGACGGCCCAGTCGAAGCCGAGCCACCGGATGTCGCGCTTGATGGAATCGACGTACTCGACATCCTCCTTGACGGGGTTGGTGTCGTCGAAGCGCAGGTTGCACTTGCCGCCGTATTTCTTGGCCAGCCCGAAGTTGATGCAGATGCTCTTGGCATGGCCGATATGCAGATAGCCGTTGGGCTCGGGCGGGAAGCGGGTCTGTACGCGCCCGTCGCCTTTGGCAATCGACTCTTCGATGATTTCTTCGAGGAAGTTCAGCGACTTCTCCCGGGGTTCGGTGTTTTCTGCTGCCATTATCTTAGTGCTTCTTTTTGGTTCCTATGTTGAAGAGTTTTTCGATGTCTACCGAGAGCTTCACCACTTGTTGGGTGCCGAGCCCCGTGCCGTCGTAGTGGAACACCATGCCGGCCTCGACCCCCAAGGTGCCCTTGAAGAACGTGCGGTCGTAGCCCACCCACGTGCGGTTGTAGATATGCTTGGTGGTGGCGTAGAAACTTTCGCCCGCATAGAGCCCGTCCTGCCCGTAGGTCAGTCCGGTCGCCGGGTTGGCCGCGTAGTTGCGCAGCGGCTGGAGATTCTCGCCCAGGTAGAGGTTGTTTTCGATTTTGATGCCCCATTTGCGGATCGTGATGTCCAGCTGTCCGCCGCAGGGCTTGCGCCAGAGGTGGTCGACGCTGCGGCCGCGCTGCGGGGCGAAGAGGAAGTTAGCCCGGATGTCGAAGTCGAGATAAGCGTTGAACTCCCAGCCTGCGTAGGGATTGAGCAGCAGGTTGTCGGTCACGTTTTCGTTGCCCTTGCGTCCTGCGAAGTGGAACATCGAGAAGGCATAGCCGAAGTAGAATCCCCGGTCGGCGGTGTAGCGGCCGGCCGAGAGGATGCGGAACATTTCGCGCGAGGCGTGCGAATACATGCCCTCCCAGTCGATGGCCATTTCGACGTAGGTCTTCGGGCGCGAGGCCGGCTGGTAACGCCCCATGAAACCCGACAGCCGGTTGTGGTAGTAGGCCGTCGAATCGCTGAAAAAGGCGCGCGAGTAGTCGCCCATCAGTTCCTTGCGGTCGAAAATACCCGCATTGGCCTGCACGTTTTTCGTGTTGAACTGATAGTAGAGAATCGGGCGCGCCTTGGACAAGAATTTCGTGTCGTCGCCGAAGTTCTGCAACAGGTCGGCACCCACGATCAGGCGGTTTTTCTGCTGCCACTCCACGCCGATGCGGGGCGAGAGCCGGGCGCTGAAGAGCGTCTGGGGTTCGCCGAATTCGTTGGGGGCGTATTCGCGGTTGTCGAAGCGTGTGGAGAAGTCGGCTCCGACAATCAGATTCTGCGCATAGGCCCCCCCCCGCAGGGTAAGGGCGAGGACGAGCAGCAGCGCGGTCTTTTTCAGGGTCATGGAACGATGCGTTTTGAACCCCCAAAAATAGATAAAATATTTTTTATTTGTTACTTTTGGCCCCGAAAACAGCGTGCCGGAGAACGTTATGCGAAAAATTACGAACGAAGAACTGGGGCGTCCGACGCCCGAAGAATATGCCGCCAAGGAAAAACTGCCCGTGCGGGTGGTGCTCGACAACGTGCGTTCGGCGCAGAACGTCGGGTCGTTTTTCCGCACGGGCGACGCCTTTGCGGTGGAACATGTGGCCCTGTGCGGCATTACGGCCGTGCCGCCTGCCCGCGAAATCCACAAAACCGCCCTGGGGGCCGAACTGACCGTGCCGTGGAGCTATCATGCTTCGACCGCGGAATGCGTGCGGCAGTTGCGCGACGAGGGCTACGAAGTGCTCGCCGTCGAGCAGGTCGAGGGGGCTGCGATGCTCGATGCGTTCTGCCCGGAACCCGGGCGGCGCTATGCGCTGGTCTTCGGCAACGAAGTGGAGGGTGTGGCGCAGGAGGTTGTAGACCTTTGCCACGGAGCTCTCGAAATCCCGCAGTTCGGGGTCAAGCACTCCATCAACGTCGCGGTTTCGGGCGGGGTGGTGCTGTGGCGCTTCTTCGAGAAGCTGAAAAATTAAGGGTTGAAAATCGTTGTTCTTTGTCATTCTGAGCGTTAGCGAAGAATCTTGTTTTTCGTCGGGACGGATTCTTTGTCGCGTGCTCCTCAGAATGACGCTTTTCCCCGCTTTTTTCGCCCTGCCGGTATGCGCCGCAAATTTTTCATTTTTGATTCTTAATTCTATCTTTGCCGCCTGTTCAGAAACCCAAATCCGAATAAAATGTCAGTAGAAAGCACTCTGAGGGCCGTGACGACCTACCGTCTCACGGAGATGAAGCAGCGGGGCGAGAAGATCGCCATGCTCACGTCCTATGATTATTCGATGGCCAAGATTGTCGATGCCGCGGGCATCGACGTCATTTTGGTGGGCGATTCGGCCGCCAACGTCATGGCGGGCTACGAAACCACGCTGCCCATCACGCTCGATATGATGATTTACCACGCGCGGTCGGTCGTGCGGGCCGTGGAGCGGGCGCTGGTCGTCGTCGACCTGCCGTTCGGCACCTATCAGGGCAACTCGAAGGTGGCCCTCGATTCGGCCGTGCGCATCATGAAGGAGACCGAGGCCGACGCCGTGAAGATGGAGGGCGGCGAGGAAATCCTCGAGTCGGTGCAGCGCATCCTGTCGGCCGGAATCCCGGTCATGGCGCACCTCGGGCTCACGCCCCAGTCGATTCACAAGTTCGGGACCTACACGGTCCGGGCCAAGGAGGAAGCCGAAGCCGAGAAGCTGGTGCGCGACGCCCATCTGCTCAGCGATGCCGGGTGCTTCGCCTGCGTGCTGGAGAAGATTCCCGCCGCGCTGGCCGCCCGCGTGTCGCAGGAAATCCAGATTCCGACCATCGGCATCGGTGCCGGGGGCGCGTGCGACGGGCAGGTGCTTGTCATCCACGACATGCTGGGCATCAACAAAGATTTTTCTCCCCGCTTCCTGCGCCGCTATGCCGACCTGCATACGGTCATGACCGACGCTGTGACGGGCTATATCCGCGACGTCAAGGAAGGCGATTTCCCCAACGAGAAAGAACAATACTGAGTAAAGGTGAAAGGTGAGAGGTGAAAGGTGAAAGGTGAAAAGTGAAAAGTGAGAGGTGAAACGTTGTTCACGGTTCGCTGTTCGCCTTTTTGTCGGGCGGTTTGTTGAATCGGCTGCCGACAGCTCACGGGACCTTTGGGTGTTTGAAAAACGCGTTGCTTCGGCAGCGCGTTTTTTTTGCGGTTTCGGATCGAGCGGCCCGATGATGGCGGACGTGCGTTTCGGATGACAAAATGTTGATAAAAAACGGACGGAATGCCGCGCAGTTTTAGGCCGTTCGGAAAAAAATGCTTACTTTTGCAGGCAACAAAAATCCGCGTTCTTATGTCGTTTGTCAATGAAAGGGTCCAGCCCGAGGGTCTTACCTTCGACGACGTGCTGCTGGTACCCGCCTATTCGGAAGTGTTGCCGCGGGAGGTCCGCATCGGGACCCGTTTCTCGCGTAATATCAAGCTCAACATCCCCATCGTGTCCGCTGCCATGGACACCGTGACCGAAGCGCCGCTGGCCATCGCGCTGGCACGCGAGGGCGGCATCGGCGTCATCCATAAGAACATGTCCATCGCCGAGCAGGCGGCCCATGTGCGCCGCGTCAAGCGCGCCGAGAACGGCATGATTTACGACCCCGTGACCATTTCGCGCGACAACACCGTGGGCGATGCCCTCGACCTGATGGCCGAGAACAAAATCGGCGGTATCCCGGTCGTCGACGGCGACCGCAGGCTCATCGGCATCGTCACCAACCGCGACCTGCGTTTCCAGCGCGACATGCAGCGTTCCATCGGCGAGGTCATGACCCCCGGCGACCGATTGATTACGACCCGCAAGACCGAGCTGGAGCACGCTTCCGAGGTGCTGCTCGACAACAAAATCGAGAAGCTGCCCGTCGTGGACGACGGGGGCCGTCTGGTGGGGCTGATTACCTATAAGGACATTACCAAGGTGCAGGACCATCCCAACGCCTGCAAGGATGCCAAGGGGCGTCTGCGCGTGGCGGCCGGGGTGGGGATTACGCCCGACGTCATGGAGCGCGTGGCCGCCCTCGTGGCCGAGGATGTCGACGCCGTGGTGCTCGATTCGGCGCACGGCCATTCCAAGAATATCGTCGATGCGCTCCGGCAAATCAAGGCCGCCTATCCGTCGCTCGACGTCGTGGTGGGCAACATCGCCACCGCCGAAGCCGCCCGGTTCCTGGTCGAGGCGGGCGCCGACGGCATCAAGGTCGGCATCGGTCCCGGTTCGATCTGCACCACGCGCATCATCGCCGGGGTCGGCGTGCCGCAGCTGTCGGCCATCTATGCCGCTTCGACGGTCGCCAGGCAGGCGGGTGTGCCCGTCATTGCCGACGGCGGTCTGCGCTATTCGGGCGACATCGTCAAGGCGCTGGCTGCGGGCGGCGACTGCGTGATGATAGGCTCGATGTTCGCCGGGACGGAGGAAGCGCCGGGCGAGACGATCATCTACAACGGCCGCAAGTTCAAGTCCTACCGCGGCATGGGCTCCATCGACGCCATGAAGGCCGGGTCGGCCGACCGCTACTTCCAGAAGGGCTGCGAGGGCAACATCAACAAGCTCGTGCCCGAGGGCATCGTGGCGCGCGTGCCGTTCAAGGGGTCGCTCAATGAGACGGTCTACCAGCTCGTGGGCGGCATCCGTTCGGGCATGGGCTACTGCGGCGCGGCCGACATCCCGGCGTTGCAGCAGGCGCAGTTCATCCGCATTTCCGCTTCGGGCATGCAGGAGAGCCATCCGCACGACGTGACCATCACGCGCGAGGCCCCCAACTATTCGAGCGAACGGTAGGAATCGGTATGATGACCAGTGAAATAGCCGCCTGCGGGCTCTTCTGCGGGGCCTGTCCGCAGAAAAGCAGGGGGAAGTGCCCCGGCTGCCGCGACTACGAAAAGGCCGTGTGGTGCAAGGTGCGCAAATGTTGTCTGGAGCACGGTTGGCAGAGTTGCGCCGACTGCACGACGACGACTTCCGACAAGTGCAAGGTGTTCAACAACTTCTACGCGAAGCTCTTTTCTTTCATCTTCCGTTCCGACCGGCAGGGGTGCGTCGGCCGCATCCGCGAGGTGGGTTACGAGGCGTTCGCTGAGGAGATGCGGCTGGCCGGGCGCATGAACCGGCCCGTGACGAAGAAATAGACACGCGGAGCATGGCCGGAGGCGCCGGACCGCATCCGGCGGCGGGTTCCGAACCGGATTCTTCGGAACCGCCGATAGTTATTTGAAAAACAAACGACGATCATAGATGGAAAAGATCCTTATCCTCGACTTCGGGTCGCAGTATACGCAGCTTATCGCGCGGCGCGTGCGCGAGCTGAACGTCTATTGCGAAATCCATCCGTTCAACAAGGTTCCGGCGCTCGACGCGTCGGTGCGGGGTGTCATCCTTTCGGGCAGCCCCTATTCCGTGCGCGACGAGCACGCGCCGGCTCCCGACCTCGGGCAGATAAAGGGCCGTCTGCCGCTCTTGGGCGTCTGCTACGGGGCGCAGTACCTGGCTTCGGCCTTCGGCGGCGAGGTGCAGCCCGCACCCAGCCGCGAGTACGGCCGGGCGATGCTGACGGTGGGCGATGCCGCCGACCCGCTGATGGCGGGACTGCCCGCCAGGACGCAGGTGTGGATGTCGCACGGCGATACGATCACTTCGGTGCCCGCGTCGTATCGGCTGATTGCCGGGACGGAGGATGTGCGCGTAGCGGCGTTCCGTGTCGAGGGCGAGCCGACGTGGGGCATTCAGTTCCACCCCGAGGTCTACCATTCGACCGACGGCACGCAGCTGCTGAAGAATTTCGTCGTGGGCATCTGCGGCTGCTCGCAAAGCTGGACTTCGGAAAGTTTCGTCGAGACCACCGTGCGCGAACTGCGCGAGAAGCTGGGCGGCGACAAGGTGGTGCTGGGCCTTTCGGGCGGCGTCGATTCGTCGGTGGCGGCCGTGCTGCTGCACAAGGCCATCGGGCGGAACCTCTACTGCATCTTCGTCGATTCGGGACTGCTGCGCAAGAACGAATTCGAGGAGGTGCTCGAATCCTATAAGAACATGGGGCTCAACGTCAAGGGGGTCAAGGCCGGGGCCAAGTTCCTGGGCGACCTGGCGGGCGTGAGCGACCCCGAAGGCAAGCGCAAAATCATCGGCCGCGACTTCGTGGAGGTCTTCAACGACGAGGCGCAGCGCATCGCCGACGTGAAGTGGCTGGCGCAGGGGACCATTTACCCCGACGTCATCGAATCGTGCTCGGTCAACGGTCCGTCGGCCACCATCAAGTCGCACCACAACGTGGGCGGCCTGCCCGAGAAGATGAATCTGCGTATTGTCGAGCCGCTGCGGCTGCTGTTCAAGGACGAGGTGCGCCGTGTGGGCCGTTCGCTGGGCATTTCCGAGCAGCTCATCGGGCGCCATCCGTTTCCGGGGCCGGGGCTTGCCATCCGCATCCTGGGCGACATTACGCCCGAAAAGGTCGAGATTCTCCAGAACGTGGACAAAATCTATATCGACGCCCTGCGCGCTGCGGGCCTTTACGACAAGGTCTGGCAGGCGGGAGCTATTCTGCTGCCCGTCAAGAGCGTGGGGGTCATGGGCGACGAACGCACCTACGAGAGCTGCGTGGCGCTGCGTGCCGTGACTTCGACCGACGGCATGACGGCCGACTGGGTGCACCTGCCCTATGAATTCCTGGCCGACGTGTCGAACGAAATCATCAACCGCGTGCACGGCGTCAACCGCGTAGTCTACGACATCTCCTCCAAACCGCCCGCAACCATCGAGTGGGAATGATGACCGATTTCGCTGCCATCGACTTCGAGACGGCCAACCGCCACCGGGCGAGCGTCTGTTCGGTGGGGGCGGTCGTGGTGCGCGGCGGCGAGGTGGTCGATTCGTTTTACAGCCTGATCCGCCCGCGCCCCAACTATTACAGCCCTTTCACCACGGCGATTCACGGTCTGTGCTGTGCCGATACCGACGAGGCGCCCGAATTCGAGGAGGTATGGCGCGCCCTGGCGCCCCGCATCGAGGGGCTGCCGCTGGTGGCGCACAACGCCCCTTTCGACGAGGGGTGCCTGCGGGCGGCGCTGGACCTCTACGACCTGCCGTGGCCGGGCTATGAGTTTTTCTGCACCTGCCGGGCGGCGCGCCGGTTTTTCGGGCGGCAGCTTCCCAACCACCAGCTGCACACCGTAGCCGCGGCCTGCGGATACGATTTGCGGCATCACCACCACGCACTGGCCGATGCCGAAGCCTGCGCGCATATCGCATTGAAAATCCTTTAGATGTCGATCCCCAGCTGGAGAGCGAAAAACCAGCGGGAATAGGTGTTCTTGGCCGCGTGGCTGCGATGGTTGTAGGAGATGTCGGCCTGCACTTTCAGCGCGTGCCCCACGATGTAGCGCGAAACGGCTGCGGTGGTCTGGCTGCGGCGTTCGTATCCGGCACGGTCCTGCACTTCGGGACGGGGAAAGAGCATCGAACTGCGCAGGGAGACCTCCCATTTGCGGCGGATGATGTAGCCGGCCTGCGCGTTGAAGCCCCAGCCCGTATAAATCCAGGTGCGGGCTTCGTCGTCGAAAACAGGGTCGGAGCAGGTCCGGCCCATGAAGTCGGCGCAGAACGAGAATCCCCGGTATTTGAGCAGGAAATCGGCGTACCAGCTGCCGAAATTGCGGCTTGCGCCGTCGGGCAGGAGATCGCCGCTCTGGCCGTGCGTGCGGACCGCCTTGTGGTTGTAGGAATAGGCGCCCGCCAGCAGTATCTTGACCTGCTCCTCGTGGGCCAGGTCGCCCTCGAACGATTCGCCCTTCTCCTTGAACCGCCCCAGCGGATAGAATTCCAGCCGCCTTGTGTAGACCAGCCCGCCGTTGGACGAACGGCCCCAATTGCGCCCCTCGCCCAAGGTGACGGAGCTTTTGGCCGAAAAGGTGAACCCGTCGCCGCGGGGCAGGTCGTAGCGGATGAAGATGCCGAAATCGCGGTCGGCGCCGAATTCGCGGTTGACGATGCTGCGGTCGACGAACTGCAGCACGCCCGACGAGGTGATTTGGGCGCGTCCTGCCTGTATCTTGGTCTGTCCCAGCCCGAAACTCCAGGCCGGAGCCGGGCGGTAGTAGAGTATGGCGTCGCTGATGATGTTGGAGTTGCTGCGGGCGTTGGCGGCGTGGCCCGTGAATCCCAGCTGGATGGAGTAAACCAGCTTCGGCGAGTAGACGTATCCGTCGAACTTGACTTGCAGGCGCTTGATGCGGGCCTCGATTTCGTCCAGCCCGAAACTGCGGTTGAACGAGAGTGCCACAAGGTCCTGCATCCGCAGCCGCATGGTGAGCGAAAACCCCTCGCCGGGCGAACGGTAGGTGATGCCCTTGCCGATTTCGAGGGCCCGTTTGGTGGGCACCGGGCCGGAGGTGTGTGCCGATGTCGCGGTCGGCGGTGCGATTGCGGGGTGCGGCGGGGCGTCCGGTACGGTCTCGGGAGCCTGTCCCGCCGCCGTGCCGCAAAACAACCCTAAGCATAGTAATACGGAAACTGTTTTCCGGAGGTCTGTCTGCATGCCGAATCCCGGTGCAATTACTGTGCAGGTTTTGCCGGGGTTCTTGAGCGAGAGGGGTATATTAGCGAGAAATATTTGTTTGCAAGAACGAAATTGACCTCGCTGTGCTCGGTCTTTCTCTTTGCCGCCGCAGGCGAAGAACGGGAATCGAAGTGCGCAGCACTCGCGGGGCGACCTATAAAATCGAATATCTCTTCGCCCCGCAACTCGTGTGGTTGTGAGAACCTTGTGAAAAAAACTTGCGATGAGCGCAGCGAATAAAGAATTATCGGCACCAGCATAGGAAAAGCGATTTTCCTGTGGCTGGGCCGATAAAAAAGGCAGAACGAAGTTCTGCCGTCGCAAGTTTTTAGAATTTGCGGAGAGAACGAGATTCGAACTCGTGGTACGGATTACTCCGTACGTCGGTTTAGCAAACCGGTGGTTTCAGCCACTCACCCATCTCTCCGGTCACCCCGGGCGCATTGCCGTACCCGAAAAGGTGTGCAAATATAGAATCTTTTTGGCAAACGACCAAGAAATGCCGCCAAAATTTCTATATTTGTCCTGCCTGAAAAGCGGGAAAAGATGAAAAGAATGTTTCGCAACCTGTTATTGCTATCGGCGGTGGGGGTGGTTCTGCCCCTGCGGGCGCAGCAGCTGGTGTCGGTGCCGGAAGGTCCGGTGGAGTGCCCCGATACGATGGTAATCCCTCCGAAGCCTCCGGTCGTAAGGCATCCGGTGCGGGCCGCGGCGGAGCGGCGGTCGCTGGCGGAGATGCTGCGCCGCGCTGAGACGCAGTTCGGTGTGCGGATTCGCTGCAAGAAGTTTTCGCCCGACACGGTGCGGGTGGCCTTTGCCGATTGGCGCTGGCGCCCCTATTCGCTCGGCGAGACCCTCGACAACCTGCTCGACCCGCTCGACCTGGTGTGGAGCGGCGACCGGAAGATTACGGTCCAGCCCTACGAATATTATCGCCGCACTCCGGCCGACGGCGCGAAACTGCTGGCGTGGCTTTCGGCGCAGTATGCCGACCGGGAGCAGTGGGAGCGGCGCAGGGATGTTTTGCTCGCCGACGCGAAAAAGGCGCTGGCGCTCGAACCTTTCGTCCGGGGGCTTGTTGCGGAGCCCGACGTGCGGCTGGGGCGGAAAGTCCGTCACGACGGTTATACAACCCAGAATTATGCGCTCGAAACCTTGCCGGGGCTTTATGTCTGCGGTACCGTCTATGCGCCGACGGGCGGTAAAAGGCATCCGCTTGTCGTTTCGCCTGCGGGCCATTGGGAGGGCGGCCGCTATCGTCCCGACCAGCAGCTGCGCATGGCGACTTTCGCCCGCATGGGGGCCGTGGCGGTCGACATGGATATTGTCGGCTGGGGGGATTCGGAGCGTCAGATCGGCCGCGATGCCCATACGGCGCCTTATGCCATGCAGCTGCAGGTGCTGTGGTCGAAAGCCGTGACGGATTGGCTCGTGGCCTCGCGCCGCGACATAGATACGGCCCGCATGGCCGCCACGGGCGGTTCCGGCGGAGCTACGCATGCGTTGCTGCTGGCATTGGCCGACGGCCGTTTTGCCGCCTTGGCGCCCGTGGTGCACCTCGTGTCGCACTTCGACGGCGGATGCCCGTGCGAAAGCGGCCGCCCGGTGACGCTGGCCGGGGGCGGGAGCTGCACGCCCGAACTGCTGGCGGCGGCGATGGCTCCGCGCCCTGTGCTGACGGTGAGCGACGGCGGCGACTGGACAGCGACCTATCCGGAACTGGAGTATCCTTTCCTGCGCCGGATATGGGAATTTTACGGGGCGGGGGAGCAGGTGCGCAACGTGCACTTGCCCGACGAACGCCACGACTACGGCCCGAACAAACGCCGGGCGGTCTATGAATTTTTCGCCGACGCGCTGGGGCTCGACCTTTCGCAGGCCGACGAATCGCGCGTGGAGCTCCTGCCCGAAGCGGCGCTGCAAAGTTTCGCCGACGGTCTGCCTGCCGGGGCGATCCGTTCCTGCGAAGAACTGAATCGAACAATCAACAATCTACGATAGTATGAAATCTCTTTTTCTGTTGTTGGCGGCGTGCGCCGTGTCCGGTGCTGCGGAAGCCAAGACCGTAAGCGTGCATTATCGCCTTTCGGCTCCCTACGGCGGCGGCTCGACGTGGGCCGTGGTGCGCGATATTCCGGCCAATGTCCAGGGGGCGACGGTCTACATGCCCAAGACGACCTACGAGGGCGAGTACCTCTATTCTCCGACCGAAATCGTGGAGGTGCCCTCGCAGCTGGACGACCTGGACGGCGACGGCCGTTTCGACGAACTGGTTTTTGCGGTCGGGCTCAATTGTGACGAGCCTGTGGAGGCTTGGGTCGAGTATTCGACGGAGCCGATCGTGCACGATTACAAGCCGTTGGTCAACGCGCAGATGTGGTGGAAGAATCCCGACAAGACGCTTACGGAGAAGTCGCAGCTTGCCTCGGACAAGGACGACATGTACCATAAGCTCCACCACCACGGTCCGGCCTTTGAATCCGAATATGCCGCCTACCGCATCTATTTCGACAAGAAACAGAGCATCGACACCTACGGCAAGAAGCGTCCGGGGCTGGAACTGCGCGAAACAATGTGGTATCCGACCGACGAGCAGCTCGCGGCGGGCTGCGGCCACGACAATCTGCGTGTCTTCGGAACGGTGTCGGTGGGGGCGCTCAAGGGCTGGAATCCCGAGAAGCGCCGCATGGAGCATATCGTCGGCATGCGCCGCCGCGAAGCGACCATCCGTGCCTACGGCCCTCTGCGCACGGTGGTCGACATGCGGGTCGAGGGCTGGAACTACGGCGGCCGCGAAATCGACATGACGTCGCGCTACATTCTCTACGGCGACGGTTCGGTCGTCAAGGCCGAAAACTACATTTCGGGTGCGGGCGCCGATTCGCTGGAGTTCACTACGGGAATCATGAAGATGCGCGACAACCGAACGGCGGTTTGGTATAATCGCGAGGGAGCGTACATGTATCCGGATTGCTGGACGATGCAGAGCGTCGGATGCGACTACCCCGAAAACGACACGCTCCGCTGGGAACGCGAAACGGTGGGGCTGGCCCTGTGGGTTCCGGCCCGGCATGTGGTGTCGCAGACCGACGATTCGCGCAACTACCTCTTTCAGGTGCGGCCCGTGGAGGGGCGCATCGACTATTGGTTCGTCATGGGGTGGCGCAAGAGCGAGGAGAACGGTTTGGCCGATGACTTCGAGACGACGTTCGGGGTCAACTACACTTCGTTCGAGTTTCCGATTCCGGGCAACTATCCCTATGCCGAAGTGATCGTCGAGCGGCTCGAATAGCCCTCTTGCGGGCTGTGGCGAGGGAAAAGGCGAAAGGCCGCATCGGTGAAAAGTCCGTGTTTTGCGTCAAAAATTCCTATTGCGTCCTGCCGCCTTTGCGTACATTTGTACAACAAGCCGACGAAACGATTACGAATCCATAAAATCTACCTTATTATTATGAATCTGAAACATCTGTTGATGCTTCCGGCAGCTGCGGCCCTCGCCGCCGGCTGCTGCTCGTCCGGTGCCCGGAGCGGTTCCCTGCCTGCGGAGATGCCTTTCGAGATGCCTGCCGTCGTGCAGCCTGCCATCCCGGCGCGTTCGGTGAGCGTGGCCGATTTCGGCGCTTCGGGCGACGCCCATACGCTTGCGACCGGGGCCTTTGCGGCCGCCATCGACGCCCTCGCGGAGCAGGGCGGCGGCCGCGTGGTGGTTCCGGCGGGCGTGTGGTACACGGGACCCATCGTGCTGAAAGACAATATCGAGCTGCACCTGGAGCAGAACTCCATGATTGTGTTCAGCGATGACAAGTCGCTCTATCCGCTCGTGCAGATTACTTTCGAGGGGCTCAATACGTGGCGCTGCCAGTCGCCCATTTCGGCCACCCATGCCAAGAATATCGCCATTACCGGCTTCGGCGTCATCGACGGCAACGGCGACGCGTGGCGCGCCGTGAAACGCGGCAAGCTCACCGCCGGGCAGTGGAACGCCAAGGTCAGGAGCGGCGGCATCGTCTCCGAGGACGGCAATACGTGGTATCCGTCGGAGAGTTTCCGCTTCGGTGCGACGTCGGGTTCGGACCAGAACGTCTCGACCTGGGCCCGCACGCGCGAGGATTTCGAGAAGATGAAGGACTTTCTGCGTCCGGTGCTGGTGGCGTTCCACCACTGCGAGAACGTGCTGCTCGAAGGGGTGACCTTTCAGAATTCGCCCTGCTGGCATATCCATCCGGCCATGTGCACCAATCTGACGGTGCGCAACATTACGGTCCGCTGTCCGGACTATGCGCAGAACGGCGACGGCATCGACATCGAATCGTGCAAGAACGTGGTGCTGACGGGTTCGCGCTTCGACGTGGGCGACGACGGCATCTGCATCAAGAGCGGCAAGGACAAGGCCGGGCGCGACCGCGGCATTCCGTGCGAGAACATCTATGTGAACGACTGCATCGTCTTCCACGGCCATGGCGGTTTCGTGGTGGGCAGCGAGATGTCGGGCGGCGTGAAGAACGTGCTGGTTTCCGACTGCACGTTCTCGGGTACGGACGTGGGACTGCGTTTCAAGTCGACGCGCGGCCGCGGCGGAGTGGTCGAGAACATCCATATCCGCAACATCGCCATGAACAACATTTTGCAGGACGCCCTGCTGTTCGACCTTTTCTACGGGGGCAAGTCGGCGTCGGAAGCCGCCGAAGAGGGCGGCGAGCCGACCGACATGGCGCTCAGACCTGCGGACGAGACGACCCCCGCGTTCCGCAACATCCATATCCGGGACGTGTGGTGCCGCGGTGCCCGTCGGGCCATGTACTTCAACGGGCTGCCCGAGATGAACGTCGAGCAGGTCGTGGTCGAGAATGCGTGGATGCAGGCCCGGACCGGCGCCCAGATTTGCGAGTCGACCGACGTCGTGCTGCGCAACGTGACGGTGGTGCCCGAGAAAGGTGCTGCGTTGATTCTCAATAATGTAAAGGATTTCCGGGCCGAGGATTTCTCCTGCCCCGCCGGGCTGAAATGCGCGCTGACCGTGACCGGAAGCCGCAACCGCAATGTGCGGGTTGCTTCGGAGGAGATCGACGCCGCCAATGCCTGCCTTTCTGCCAGGTCTGCGGCTGCCGTGACCATCGAATAGCGGCCGTTTCGGCTTTGCGGCCGAAGCACCCGAACGAAGATAAATAAGCAAGACGAGTGAGGGGGCTCCCTCACTCGTCGTATAACCGTTCCTACCATGAAATTGAAACATATCCTGCCGATCCTGCTGTTCGTCTGCGCGGTGCAGGGCGCCGGAGCGGCGGAAGCCGTGGCCGATACGCTGCGCGTCTACCTCGTCGGCGATTCGACGTGCGCCACCAAGAAGCTCGACAAGCAGAATCCCGAACGCGGGTGGGGCCACATGTTCCAGCCGCTGTTCGACGAAGCGGTAGTCGTCGAGAACCACGCCACCAACGGCCGTTCGACCAAGTCGTTCCGCGCCGAGGGGCGGTGGGCGCGCGTCTGCGACAGGCTGCGACCGGGCGATTACGTATTCATCCAGTTTGGTCACAACGATCAGAAAATCAACGATTCGACGCGCTATTCGACGCCTGCGCAATATGCCGAAAACCTGCGGCGCTATGTGCACGAAGCGCGTGCGAAAGGGGCGACGCCCGTGCTGCTGACGCCGATTGTCCGCCGCCATTTCGTCGACGGCGTGCTGACCGACACCCACACTGATTATCCCGATGCGATGCGCCGGGTGGCTGCCGAGGAGGGCGTTGTGCTGATCGACATGGAGCCCGCGACCCGTGAGTGGGTGGCTTCGTTGGGCGACGAGGCGTCGAAAGCGTATTACATGTGGGTGGCGCCGGGCCGCTGTCCGCTCTATCCCGACGGACGGCAGGACGATACCCATCTGAATGTCCGCGGCGCGCACGAGGTTGCGCGCATGGTGGCCGAGCGCCTTTGTGAGCAGCTCCCCGAGCTGGGGCAGCACTATCGTCCGGCCGATTTCGTGGTCGCCAAGGACGGTTCGGGCGACTTCTTCACCGTGGGCGAAGCCGTTGCCGCCATTCCCGATTACTGCGGCGCGAAAACCCGCATCGTCGTTTGCGGGGGGCTTTACCGCGAGAAGATAGCCGTCCCTGCGTCCAAACGCAACGTGGTGCTCGAAGGGCGCGGCGATGCGACGGTTTCGTGGGGCGCCTATGCCTCGCAGACCGGGCCTACGGGCCATCCGACCGGCACTTCCGGTTCGTCGACTGTCTACTTCGGCGGCGACGGCTGGGAGGTGCGCAGCCTGACGTTCGGGAACACGGCCGGACGCGTCGGGCAGGCGGTGGCGGTGCAGTGCCTGGGTACCGGACTGCATTTTTACAACTGCCGTTTCCTCGGCAACCAGGATACGCTCTACCTACACGGCCGGGGCAACTGCGACGGCCGGAAGGTCGACGGCAATTCGGTCTGCATCTTCGAGGATTGCTACGTGGAGGGGACGACCGACTTCATTTTCGGCTCGGCCGCGGCGCTGTTCGTCCGGTGCGAAATCCGCTCCAAGGCCGATTCCTACATAACGGCCGCTTCGACCTGCATGGGGCAGTCCGCGGGTTTCGTCTTCCTGCAATGCAGGCTCACGGCCGACGAGGGGGTGGATGCCTGCTACTTGGGCCGTCCGTGGCGCGACCATGCGCAGACCTGCTTTCTGTCCTGCGAATTGGGCGCCCATATCCGGCCTGCCGGGTGGCACGACTGGAACAAGCCTCACGCCCGCAAGACGGTGCGCTACGGAGAATTCGGCTGCACGGGCCCCGGCGCTTCAGCGGCCGGACGGGTGAAGTGGGCGCGGAAAATGAACTCCGGCGATGCCGCCGAAGCCCTCCGCTTCTTCGGGCTGCCGGACGGGTTCGCCCGGCGATAAATTTCGTAATTTTGCAACGATGAAACGGCTTTTGATTTTGCTGCTGCTCTGCTGCGGAGCGCCGCGCGTCGGCGCGTCCGAGCCGCCGCAGTGCCTTTTTCAGTTCTACACCACCTTCGACGGGCTCACGCACGACCGCATCGCCGACATCTACACCGATTCGCGGGGCTTCGTGTGGGTCTGCACGTGGTACGGGGTAAGCCGTTTCGACGGGTATGCGTTCCGCAACTTCAACGCCGTGCCCGGCGATTTCTCGCCGCTGTCGCACCACCGTTTCGTCTCGGTGAGCGAGGACGCCAACGGCCACTTGTGGTTCACGACCTACAATCTGCATGTCTACCGTTTCAACCGCTTCACGGAGCAGTTCGAGGACGTCGCGGCCCTCATCGAGGGGTTCGACGCCAAGCACTACCGGACGACCCACTGCCTGCACGACCGTGAGGGCGGCACGTGGGTGGCCATCGCCGGACAGGGCGTGGTGCGGTTCGCCGGGCGGGCCGACGCTTCGCCCGTGCGGGTCGATGCGCTGCTGGACGAGCCTGTGCTGGGCGGCGACGTCACGGCCATGTTCATCGACGCGGGCGGCGCGGCCTGGATTGCCGCGGCCGACGGCCAACTTAACCGGGTGGCGGCGGACGACCGCCGGCGTGTCCGCACCGTGTGCGAACTTCCGGCCCCGGCGTTCGACTTTGCGGCCGATTCGGCGGGGGTCTACTGCGCCACGTCGCGGGGAGTGGTCCGGGCGGACCTCCGGAGCGGCAAGGCAGAGCGGCTGGCTGGCGGCAGCAACATGCTCACGGCCATCGCCGCCGATTCCGTCCGCCGCGAAATCTACGTCGGGTCGCGTTCGGGCGAGCTCTACCGCGTGGCGGGCGGCCGCCTGGCACCCCTGGCCCCGCGGGGGCCCAAACCCCGCCGCATCCGCAGTCTGACGGCCGATTCGCACGGAGTGGTGTGGGTCACAACGACCGAGGCGGGCATCACGCGCTACAACCCGGCTACCGACGACTACAAACATTTCGAGCAGGAACCTTATACGGTCTCTTACAACCTCGACACGCTGACCCGCATTGCCGAGGGCGGGGGACGCCTTTGGGTGAAGATGAACAAATACGGTTTCGGCTACTACGACCGCAAGAAGGACTGCATCGAACCGTTTTACAACGACCCCCGGCGCCCCGACTGCCAGATGACCAACGCCGTGGTCCGCTTCGACGTGCAGGACGATGTGCTGTGGCTCTCGACCTATTACGAGCGCGGCCTGCGCAAAGCCGTGCTGCTGGAGCAGCCCGCCGAGGTCTTCACGCTCGATTCGCCGGGCGGCACCTCCTTTTCGGGCGAAATCCGTGCGCTGCTCAGCGACAGCCGGGGACGGGTGTGGGTCGGCACGCGCGACGGCGAACTGATTGCCTATGGCGGGAACGGGCGGCCGCTCTACCGGCTGCCGCTCAGGAATCCCGGCATGATTTACGCCCTGCGCGAAGACCGGGCGGGCCGTATCTGGGTGGGAACCAAGGGCGAGGGGCTCTACAAGCTGACCCCGCGCGGCGAGGGGTTCGCCGTGACCCATTATGTTCACTCCGAAACCGACCCCTATTCGCTCAACGACGACCGGGTCTACTCGGTCGAGGAAGACGACCGCGGCCGCATCTGGGTGGCGACCTACGGCGGCGGCATCAACGTGCTGGACGACCCGCAGGGCGACCGTTTCATCCATGCGGGCAATCAGCTGACGCACTATCCGCTGGACGAGGCGGGGCGCGTGCGGTGGCTGCTGTTCGACCGTCCGGACCGCATGTTCGCCGCGACGGTCGACGGACTGCTGATTTTCGACCCGGGAGCGGGCTACAAGCAGATGCGTTTCCGGCTGGTGCAGAAGATTCCGGGCGACGCGTCGTCGCTGGGCAACAACGACATCATCCACATGCTCAAGGATTCGCAGGAACGTATCTGGCTGGCGACCTACGGCGGCGGGCTCAACTGCATCGAGCGCTACGATGCCGACGGGACGCCGCGCTTCCGGTGCTACGACCTGTCGGACGGACTGCCGAGCAATATCTGCATGGCCATCGCCGAGGACAGGCAGGGCGACCTGTGGGTGTCGACCCACAACGCCGTGTTGCGCTTTCGTGTCGGGCGGGGCAGTTTCGACGCCTACAATCTTTACGACCGGATGCGCAACGCCATTCTGAGCGAAGCCACGGCGCTGACCTTGCCCGACGGCAGCGTGCTGTTCGGCGGCGGACGCCGTATTTACCGTTTCGAGCCGGACCGCATCCGTTCGGCCCCGGCCGACTGCAATCTGCGCTTTACGTCGCTCGACGTGCGGAACAAGCCGGTGACTGCCGGGCCCCGTTCGCCGCTCGACGTCGCGGCACCCGAAGCGCGGGAAATCGTTCTTCCGCATGACTATGCCAACTTCCGGGTGGGCTTCGCGGCGCTGAACCATGCGGTGCAGCATGCCGTTCGCTACATGTACAAGCTGGAGGGCTACGACAGCGACTGGAACCTTTCGGGCGCTGTCAACCGGGCCTCCTATTCCAATGTTCCTGCGGGCCGTTATACGCTCCATGTCAAGGCGTTCGTAGGTCATGCCGATACGGCCGGAGAGGGCATCCGGCTGGGCATCGAAATTCTCCCCCCCCCTTGGTTATCGTGGTGGGCCAAGACGCTCTACGTACTGCTGGCGCTCGGAATCGCGTTCGTATGCCTGCGGGTCTTCGGATCGGTGGTGCGCATGCGCCGCGCCGCGAGCGTCGAACAGGACATGACCGACCTGAAACTGCGCTTCTTTACCGACATATCGCACGAACTGCGGACGCCGCTGACGCTGATATTGGGCGGCATCGAGGACGTACAGCGTCACGACCAACTCTCGCCGCGCGGCGAAAACAGCCTGACGCTGGCCCACCGAAATGCCAAACGGATGCTGACGCTTATCAACCAGCTGCTCGACTTCCGCAAGATTGTCAAGGAAAAGATGGAGCTGAAGATTTCGCGCGTCGACCTGGTGCCTGTGGTCGAGGATGCGCTCGACGATTTCCGCGAAATGGCGGCCGAGCGGCGAATCGAGCTGCTTTTCACCGTCTCGCGGCGCTCGGTGCTGGTGTGGGTCGACACGGAGCGCATCGAGAGCGTCATCTACAACCTGCTTTCCAATGCGCTGAAATTCACCCCTGCGGGCGGCAAAATCGAGGTCATCATCGCTCAGCGCGACGCCGAGGACTGTGTGACCCTCACCGTGCGCGACACGGGCATAGGCATCCCGCGCGACAAGCAGAATCATATTTTCGAGCGTTTCGTGCAGGCGTCGCGCGCCGTCGACAGCAACATGAAGGGTTCGGGCATCGGTCTTTCGCTCTGCCGCGAAATCGTGGCGCTGCATCATGGCGAAATATCGGTGGAGAGCACCCCGGGCGAGGGGTCGGCCTTTACGGTGAAACTCAAGACGGGCAACGCCCATTTCGGAATGGAGCAGATCGACTTTTCGGGGTCGGCGGGGCCCGACGGCAAGGCTGCCTACATGGTCAGCGACTTCACGTCGGTCGACAGTCAGCGCCGGACCGACGTGCGGCCGCCTGCCGATGCGCAGAAAATCCTGCTCGTCGAGGACAACCGCGAACTGCGCGTCTTCATCTATAATAGTCTCATTGATACCTATGCCGTCATTGAGGCGGACGACGGGGTGGAGGCGCTGGAGAAAATCCGCACCGAAATGCCCGACGTCATCGTGACCGACCTGATGATGCCCCACATGGACGGAATCGAGCTGATCGACAAGGTGCGCCACGACTTCACGATGAGCCACATTCCCATCGTCATGCTGACGGCCCGCCATTCGCCCGACGACCGGCTGAAAGCCATGGAATTCGGCGCGGACGGCTACATCACCAAGCCGTTCAGCATCGAACTGCTGCTGGCCCGTATCGACAACCTGCTCACGCGGCGCCGGACGCTTTTCGAGAAGTACTCCGCCCAGTCGGCCCGCAACAAGATTGCCGAACTGGTGGTGGAAGACGTGGTGGTGACCGACCGCGACGAAGAGTTCCTGAAGGAGGTGATGTCGTGGCTGAGCAAGAATATCGAAAATTCCGACCTGACCATCGACCAGCTGGCGTCGCACCTCGGGCTGGGGCGCACGACCATGTACAACAAGCTCAAGAGCCTGACGGGCAAGTCGCCTGTCGAACTGCTCAAGGAATACCGCATCACCAAGGCCAAGCTGCTGCTGCACACGGGGCAGTTCTCCGTGTCGGAAGTGGCCTACAAGGTGGGATTTTCGGATCCGGGCTATTTCAGCCGCTGTTTCCGCGAGCAGTTCCACATGTCGCCCGCCGAGTATCTGAAAACCCACAATCTCAAACAAAACCAAGACCCCAAATAAGATGAAACGAACCTTGTTCTTTGCGCTTTCTGCGCTGCTGCTTGCCGCTGCTGCCTGCTCGGGACGTCGCAGCCTGCTCGATTCGCCCGTACCGCTGGCCGTGCGGATGGCCGAAAGCGAAATCGCCCGCAACCCGTCGGCTACGTCGCTCGACGGAATCGCCCCGGGCAAAATCAAGTGGAACTACACGACAGGGCTTGAACTGCTGGCCATGATCGACGCGGCCGACGCTTACGACCGCCCCGATTTCTACGAGTATGCCCGGCGCTATTACGATACCATCGTGCGGCCCGACGCGTCGGTGCTGACCTACAAGAAAGAGAAGTACAATCTCGACCATATCTGCCCCGGCCGGCCCCTTTTCATCCTGGCCGAGCGTACGGGCGAGGCACGTTACGCCCAGGTTCTCGACACGCTTTTCTGCCAGTTGCAGGAGCATCCCCGCAACGACGACGGGGGATTCTGGCACAAGCTGGCCTATCCGCACCAGATGTGGCTCGACGGCCTTTATATGGCCGAACCGTTCTATGCCGAATATGCGGTGCGCAAGATGGGCGGAAGCGAGCTGTTCGGGAAACTGAAAGCCGATGTCGTCAGCCAGTTCGTATTGGTCGGCAAGCATACTTATGACCCGGCGACGGGACTTTATCGCCACGCCTGCGACGTTTCGCGCCAGATGTTCTGGTGCGACAAGACCTCCGGACAGACGCCCCACGCATGGGGCCGCGCGATGGGGTGGTACGCCATGGCCCTTGTCGAGACGCTGCAATATTTCGGCGTGGACGAGACGACGCAGCCTATGGCCGATATTCTGAATCATATTTACGAGGTGCTTCCCAAGTTCGCCGACCCCGAAACGGGCATGTGGTACCAGGTGCTGGACCAGCCCGGCCGCGACGGCAACTACCTGGAAGCCACGGGTTCCATTATGTTCGTTTACGCCATGCTGAAAGGCGTCCGGCTGGGCTATCTTCCTGCTGAGATGCAGGAGGAGGCGATGCGGCTGTACGAACGTTTCGTGGAGCGTTTCGTGTGGGAAAACGAGGACGGTACGATTTCCATAACCGACTGCTGTGCTGTGGCCGGGCTCGGCGGAAAGGACATGCGCGACGGTTCGTTCGACTACTATATCTCCGAGCCCATCATCGAGAACGACTGCAAGGGCGTAGGCCCCTTTATCTGGGCTTCGATGGAATACGACCGCGCCCGGGGACGGCTGACGAAAAAGTAGGCGGGGCACTTTGCCCGCTCTCGCGGATATGAAAACCGCCCCGGAATTCCGGGGCGGTTTTATGGTTTGAAAAGTTGAGCCGCTATAAGATATAGCGGATGTCCTCGGCCCGATAGGCGGCGGGCAGATGGTGGTTGTCGACCAGCACCGTGGGAGTTTCGGCGATGCCGATACGCTGGCAATATGCGATTTGCGCCTCCAAGTCCTTGCGGGCCATGGGGTGGACGGTCGCGTCGGACGGCAGGGTGCGGGTTTTGTACCAGCCTGCGATCAGACGGTCGGTCTCGGGCCATGTATCCTGGATTCCGGAAGAAACGATCCGCAAGGCCGCGTCGTAGGAACGGCTGTCGCCTTTGTTGACTAAGAAAATCAGGTCGATACGGCAATTCTGCACCGAGGAAATCGCCCGGTGTACCTTTGCGCAGCTGGGACACGCGGGGTTCATGATGACGGTCAGCGTATGGTCGGCTTCCGCGTAGTTGCTGATAGGCTTGGCCTCCTCGGTATCCGTCTCCATCTTGGGCTGCTGGGCCAGCAGATACCAAAAAGTTTCGGGCGAATTCAGCAACTTTTCGTGCGTGTATTTCAGCTGTTCGGCTTCGCTCTCTTTTTCGGCCGTATCGGTACGTTGCCGGAACGTCAGCAGTCCCAAAGCGGAAAGAAGCCCGAGGGTAACCCAGTCGATGGCTTCGTGTGACCGCAGGACGGTCCAGCCGACCAGCGCGGAAAAGATTCCTGTTACCCAATAACGGGCTTTCCGGTCGATGTGGTCGAGACACTGCCGAAAGAAATAGGCGATGCGGGCCTCGACCCTTGTCCGCTCGTCCTTGCTGACCATCAGCACATTGCCGTCCCAGATGTCGCGGAACTGCTCGAAAGAGAGGACGGAACTCTGCCCCGATGCGTCCCGAAGCAGAATACGCTGCGTAATTTCGTCCGTTTTCTCAACCAGGAAGAACGGGAATTCGTCGTGCCCGGCCATGATAATGACGGGTTTGCCGAGGGCCGTGAACTGGTTGAACTGCAGCCGGCAGATTCTGTTCGGCACCCGCAATTCGTCCAGCGTGTCGCAGAGCGCCCGGATGCTGTGCGGCAGGGGATGCCTCTCATAAATAGTCCGAATCCGCAGTTCGCTGATCCGGATGCCGACACGGGACAACAAAAGATAAAGCAGATAGGACATATTCCGTAGTTTTAGGTTATTGCAATAACAATCTTTCCCGGCGGCATTCGTTCCCGTCCGGGGGAAAATTGGCTGCGGCAAATGTTTGCCGCAGCCATGAAAACATGAAAGAGGAAGCCTTGCGGCCGACTAATTGCGGCTATACTCTCCGTAACCCTTGAAACCGGCTCCTTCCAGTTCAATCCGATAAAAATCGGGGTCGGTCGGTACAATGAGGATGGTCATCGGCTCGAAATCCGTGTTGCAGGTGCAGGCGCTCACGACCTGACCGCAGGAATTCGTTACCGTAACGACCACTTCGCCTACCGGATCATCGAAATAGAAAGCCAATTGGTCAGCGAACAATTCGGCCGTAATAGACGGTTGAGGTACTTCTGAGCGAGGACGTAAATTGGGATCGTGACCTCCAATAAAATTTAGATCAACTTTTGTTTTTTCAGTTTCATCCGGCCCTTTATATTTAGTAGCTCCAAATGTATTAATCCCATTGCTCAAAAATAAGCTTAAGATAAGGATCACGATTTTCTTCATCTTTTATTTGATTTAGATTAGTAAAATTTCCAGTTGCAAAAGTAGTAGTTCGGGACGAAATATGCTACCGAATTCTGTTAAATTTGATATGATAGGGCCTTTTGTAAATGCTTAGCTATAAGTTGTTTGTAAATATATAATCATATAGCTGGATTTTGATTTGCTTTATTTATATGTAATATGCTGAATATTAATATATTACATTGCTTGATATTCGGTTTTTTAGTTATATTATTTGTATCTTGTTGATTTATAGCTTATTGCTTTTTATTATATATTTTGGCCTAATTCTTTCATTGTATGAAGAATGTGATTTTCCAAGTTTTCAGTCTGATTGACCAATCCTAATTTGTGCCGGATTTTACTCCGCATGGTATAAATGCTGTAGACATTCGTATGGTTGTAGAGAATACGGATGCTTTCTGCCGAGAAGCCCAAACAGATAAAACCGCAATAACATAGTTCATGCAGCGAAAGCGCCGGATAATTGTTTTGCAAATGGTCGATGATTCCATGGCATGATATGTTGGCGATGGCAATGACGTCTTCTGCCAGTTCGCGGTTTTTGCCGGATGCAACTTTGATATGTTCCTTGAAATGCTTGTAAAAGTTATCCATGTTTTTCTCGTAGAGCGAAGCCCATTCCAGGAGTTGCTGCAAACTTCTGATCCGGTTGCCTAACAGAGCGAACAAAGCTTGCGACTGCTCGTCCTGTACATGGATGTTCTTTCTGATTTCATTGTATTGCTCCGTCAGTCGGGCATAGTGCTCGTTTCCTTCCTCCACATAACGTTTATACTCTGCGATTTTCCGGTTCTTTTTCCGTAAGGTTCTTCTATGGGAAGCGATAAGAACGCTGCAGCCGCTTAGAATAATAAGAGCGATTAATGCGAAAGAGGCTATTTCATATCGGTGAATAAGTTGTAATGTTGAATATTCTTTTTCTAAGTTTTCAGTTGTGTATCTTTGTTCGTAGTATTGTAGTAAATTATTTTGAAAAATAGTATTGAGAGAATCGGAATATCGGATGTATAATTGTTTATATTCTAATGCTTTTTTGTCATTTTTCGATAGACTCTCTATTTGAGACATGACGGAAAGTATACCTACGTTAAAGTTGGTAATTTCCGGGCATTGCAAATAATAATTGTGATAATACCAACGGGCCGAATCAAGATTTTTCTCCAGAAAATAAGTATAACCGACTGTGGGATAATGGTTGAACGGAATTTTCCCATCGGTATATTTCTCATATAGTTTGAATAAATCATGTTTGTAGGATGACGAGGTTACGCTGTCTGATAGCATTTGTACTCCTCCTAAGGATGACATGATACCTAATAGAGAACTAACATCATTGGCCTGGATAGCGATTTCTTTGGCTTCGGACAAACAAGCGAGAGCTTCGGGCTTTTTGTCGATAAGGCTGAGCGAAACGCCTTTCCGCCGCATGGCATAGAGCAGGTAGAATGTTTGACCGGTATTCTTGAAAGCGTCGACGGCTTCGGAATAGGCCGTCGCGGCATCGCTGAAGCAGAATTGTTCGTAGTAGAGGTTGCCGAGATAGGTGTAAATCAGCGCCTTCATCCGGTCATCGTCGGTTTTGACGACGTGTTCGCGTGCCATAAGCAGCGCCTTGATGGCTGTTCCCGATTCGGCGGCATTGCCTTTGACTACTGCGTAATAGTAGTGGGCTTTCGCCCGTTCGATGTCGTTGCCGCGGCGCGAGTAGTAGCGAACCGCTTGGTCGACAAGCGAATCGTTGTCTACGTCGATATAGTTTTTGTCGAGAGCCTGCGACAGCAGCAGCGCATGGCGGGCTTTCTTTTCGGGTGTTGCGAGGGCCCGGCGGTCCATCGAGCTGAGAATCTCCAGTGCGCTGTCCGGATGGTCGATCATCAGCGCGTCTGCGCGGTCCAGCTGTTGTTTGATATGTCTCTGACCGCCGCAGGCCACGGCCAGCATTGCAAGGAACAATAGGGCTAAAGATTTCTTCATGGTACTAAAGTCTGTAATCCTACTTAATACAAAGATACGAAAAGTCGAGTGCAGAAGCAAACGCCGTATGATTATGCCGAGACGGAGTATCTTCGACGAAGTCAAAGATAGAAAACATATCGGTCTTTTTCAGCTATCGGCATCGCTTTTATTTGCGATTCATTGATAGGTTTGCGGGATTCTTCGGTTTGAAACCCTTTCAGAGAGCACACAGAAGCCGAATAATAACGGAAAAACGGGCTGCCGAAACCGGCAGCCCGTTTTTGCAAAACGACTTTACGTATACGGATTTATTCGTAATACGTATATTTGATGCTGAAGAAACGCAGTCCGTTGCCCGAAGGATAAACATAAACCGGAGTTGCTCCGCTGACCTCTATCTCGAATTCGCAGGTCGTAGGTGCGTTCGACGACGTGCCGCCGACCTGGGTGAAGGTTTCGCCGTTGACGGTAACGCTTACCAGGCGGGTCGCATCTTCGGAAGAACCGGTATTCGATGCCACAACCGTCAGCTTACCCGAGGCGGGAGCCGTAAAGTAGCACGACCGGTCGCCGTTGGCCTTGCCGCTGCCGCCCCATTGGATGAATTTTTTGGATTCTCCGTTGACGGAGGCTGTTCCGTATTTGGTCTTGGAGCCGGTCAGAATCGTGAGACCGTTCCATACCAAATCGGGAATCGTTCCAGTAAGCGAGCCATCGGTGCCCATCTTGTCGCCGATGGCGGTGAAGCTCGGGTCGTCGCAGTCCCATACCAGTTCTTTCTGCGTCGGGCCGGCATCCGGATCGACATAGGTATATTCAAATTGCTTGTAGCGAATACCGCCGCTCGTGTAGATGTAGACTACATCGTTGGCTTTGAGTTCCTCTCCGTCGAAGATGACGACTTCCTTGATGCCTTTGCCGACAAGTTTGCCGGTCAGAATCTTCTCTCCTTCGTTGATATTTGCGGTTATGGTGAGCTCGGTTTCATCGGTCGTGCTTCCGCTCGGGTTCGCTCCGGTTACTTTCAGCGTGCCCGATCCGTTTTTCGGTACCACGAACGATACACGGCGCGAGTTTATTTTGCCGCCACCGCCGGTACGCAGGAACAAGCCGTCGGCTCCGCGGTCTTCAACTTTCAGCGTGCCGCCCAGCGATTCGATATGCAGACCGTTGAAATAGGTGTCTGCGGCATTGTTGTCGGTCGTTCCGATGGCCGCCTTGGCATCTGCGAATGCTTCGTCGTCGAAGTTCCATTTGAGCGAAACCAGACCGCCTGCGATAACCTTTTTAATTTTGAACTTGGCTTCACCCGCTTCGGACGGCGTGTACTTGGTCGAAGTGGAGGTCGGCTGGGCTACTACCGAAATCGTGTATTCGCCGGCGGCCAGCGCGGCAATCGTTGCGGCAGGAATTTCAAACGCGGGTTCGGTGACGTCCGTCGTCGAGCCGTTGAACGTTACGGTGTATTTTTCGGCGTGGGCATTGCGTTCCCAGGTCGCGGTAACAGCCTGCTGGGTTCCCTCATCGATGCTGGTTTCATTAAGCGTCAGCACAGGGGTAGCCAGTGCTGTGACCGTATTCTCCGGGGTGGTGTCCTTGGTCCAGGCGATACGGGTGAACGACGTGTTGGCTGAGCCGGGCAGTACGTAGATGCTGTTTACACCGACGAGGTCGCCCAATACTACCTTGTGGGGTTTGCCGTCGGCGATAATCGAGTAGGTGTCGCCGCCTGCAACGATCTGAACCGTCGAGGTGACGCTCTTGCCCTGTGCAGTCATTTCGATGGACCCGTACCCGTCGGCCTTGAACTCGAATGCGCTGGCGGTCGGTACGCCCTTGTTGGTGATGGTCGCAGCCTGGGCGAAAGAGATGCCCGTGCTCATGACGATTTCGGCAGGGCCGTAGATACGGATGTTCTCGATAATCGTTTGGTTTTCGACCGTTTCGGTGTCGAACTTGGTCTTGTCGGTGAAGTCCCAGGCGGCAGCTTCGGCGATGGGTTCCAGTTCGGTCGGACGTACCACTACGGGTGCCGATGCGTTCCACCAGCGCGGGTCGCCCGCCTTGTTGGCGGCGATGGCACCGTTTTTCAGATACAGCTTGCCTGCGATGGAGTTGGTGCAGGGGTCTTCTGTAAGCATCATACCTCCCTCGGCCAAAGCCAGTTCCTGGGTAAGCGCCTGGCCGTTCAGGTCTTTGGACTTTTGGTTGAGGAAGAAATTTTTCCCGTTCTTGTCCGTGGTGCCGACATTATAGAAATAGTTGCCTGCGCAAATGGGGGCGATATTCGTCTCCTTGGTGCCGGTCAGTTTGACCCATTGCTTGCCGTCCTGCTCGGGCACTTCGTTGGGGTGGTTTTCGTTGAGGAAAACGCACTTGGTCAGATTGACGGCCGCAGGCGTGAATTTCTGCAACTCGAAAATGCCGGAGTTGTTCGACGAGCTGATTGTCGCCGTAACCTGGTTGAACGTGCAGTTGGCAACGTTGACCGTGCCGACCGAACCTCCCTCGCGGCAGCGGAGGAACGTGCGGGCGCATGCGTAGAACGTGGAATTCTTGATCTCTATCGTGCCGTATTTGCTGCCGGCCTTGATACGCAGGTCGATGAAGTCGCCGCCGGCCGAGCCGATGGGGTTGATGTCGTGGGCATAGATGCCGTCATAAATCAGGTTTTCGACGTTGAACTTGTCGGCTCCGCTCCAAAGGCCCTTGGTGAAGCCCGTGAATTCGCAGTTGATGAATTCGGCATTGCCGAGCGTCGCGCCCGTAGTTATGAAGTAGCCGCATTCGTTGCCGCCGTCGATCAGCACATCTTCAAAATGGATGTTCGTATTTTCGCCGGTCACCTTGAACGAACCTTTCACTACGGGTTTCGCTCCCTCGGGGCTCGATTCGCCGTAGATTTCCAGCCCGTAAGCGAACGTGTAGGGGTCGAATTCCGGGCTGTCTGCCGGTTTGGTCATGTTGCTGGTCAGGTCGTATGTTTCGCCTCCGTTGTAGGCAAGCAGGAGTTTCAGATCGCCTGTCGCGCCCGTAATGGCTGCGGCGAAATCGGCGCTGTTCTCGATTTTCGTAGTCCCCTCGGTGCTGGGACGGGTATAGGCCGTGAAGTGGCCGCGCGAACCCGACTTGCCGAACAGCAGCGTGAACTTGTAGTTGGTGCCGGGTTCGAGGTTTTCGATTTTGGCTTCGCAGGCGCTGATCTGTTCGTCGCTGAGCGGCATGACCGTAGCCGTAGCACCCTCGACCGGAACCACCAGCTCGTAGCGGATGGAGGTCAGGTCTTTCGGGTCTTTGGCATTTTGGTCCCACTGCACGGTCACCGTCGTTTCGGTACGTTCCTTGGCTTTGGGGTTGAGTGCCGAGCGGACGGCCGACGTCGAAACGGCTTCGACCAGATAAGCCCAGCGCGAGCTCTCGATTTTGGCGCTGACGCCCTGCACACGTGCCCAGAATGTCTTGTCGACAGCCAGGTTCTTGACCGTGAAAGGCACGCCGTCCTTGGCCACTTCGATGGTTTGATAGGCGTTGCTCGAATCGAAGTTTTCGGGCATTTCGTATATCTCGACTTCCTTGCCGTCTTCTTCTTTGATGGTGGGAACGGCCTCGAAGAGTTCCAGAATGTAGGCGTCGGCGTTCGACACGGCGCTCCACGAGAATTTGATGTCCGTGCCGACCGCAGCGTCGACGTCCGCCTCGAAGTTCAGCGGGGTCAGCACGCGGGTGTACGGAATCTCGTTCATGGCTTCATCGACGTCCGAGCAGGAAGCGGCGAACGCACCCGCGCAGAGCATGAGCCCGAATTTCAGATTTCTGAATATCTTTTTCATAATTGTACTGTATGATGCTTAACCGATTTATTTCTGCGGGTAACCGAAGTCGTTGACCAGCGAGCCCTGCGCATTGCTGAGGTTGTGGGCGAACAGAGGCCACGTCGAACGCGGATAGGGGTCGTCGTAGTCGTTGAAGTAGAAGTACATCCAGCGGTAGGAAGTTTCGGCTTCCCAGAGTGACGGATCCGCCTGGCAGAAGACGCCCTGCGAAAGGAAGTCGAGCCGGTTCCAGCCGCCGTTGTCCGCTTCGCTGTTGTAGTCCGCGGGGGTCTTGGCGATTTCGTCCTTTTCCAGGCCGAAGATTTCGATGCCCTGTCCTTTTTGACGCCAGAAAGCATAGTAGGTCGGGAACGTGGTCAGCACGTTTTTGCCGCTCTTGTCCTTGAAATCCTTGGGTTCGGTCAGCTTGGCGTAGTCAGCATAGGCTCCGCGCATGTAGGCCAGGTCTTTCAGGTCGTTCTTGGCTTCGTCCAGCTTGATTTTGAGCAGGCCCCAGCGGATGAGGTCCTGTTTGCGGAGGAACTCGCCTGCGAATTCCAGCGCGCGCTCGTCGATGATGGCTTTCATGATGGTGCCTTCGGTCTTGCAGTCGTTGATGGCGGCGTCATCGCTGCTGGCGGCCGAACCGATGGTCAGCGCGTCGACATAGGCGTCGACCATGCCTTCGTTGCCTTTGTAGGCACGTTTGCGGACTTCCTTGAGGTAGCGTTGAGCCCGGCTCAGATCACCTTCCCAGGCAGCCAGTTCGGCGGCCATAAGATAGATGTCGGCATAGCGCATGACGATGGGTTTGCAGCCGTCGCCCGTACCGCCCGGATAGTTGTTCATCCATTCGTAGCGATACTTGCCCCAATAGAAGCTCGTGGCGTTGCGCATCTCCCAGCCGCCTTTGGTTCCGTCTTCGTTCTCGACGTCCTGGCTCCAGCGCATGGGCACGCAGGTGATGTCGCGGCGGGTGTCCTGTTTCTCGTATTTCCACCACAGCGTGGGGTTGGGGCCCGTCTGGCCGCCTTTCGACGACTTGTCGCCGATGAAAGGCGAGTTGGCGGTGTGGGGGTAGGCGTGGGCGTAGTTCCAGCGGCCGCGGGCATCGCCGAACGGCTGCACGTAAATCACTTCGCGGGAGCCGCTCACGTGCGAGAAGTCGTTGAATTTGTGCCACAGCTGCTCGAAGTCGGATTCGAGAGCCAGCGAGCCGCTGCCGATGACGTCTTCCAGGTGCCGCAGCGCCTTGGGATAGAGTTCGGCCTTGGACATTTCCTGCTTGGTCGAGAGACGCAGTGAACCGAAGTTGCCGGTTCCGGTCTTGCCGTCGTCGGGACGCCATGCGTAACCTGCGGCGTTGAGTGCGATACGGGCGTAGAGACCTTTGGCGAAAGCCTTGTTGATGCGGTCGGTACGCATGGTCTGCGTTGCTTCATAAGGCCAGTAGAGCATGGGGATGGCTTCCTCGAGGTCGGCCAGCATGGCCTTGTAGAGGTCGTCGCGCTCGGCCTTGGGGTCGTAGAGCGTGGCGGAAGTCAGCGGTTCGAGGTGCAGAGGCACTTCGCCCCACATCTTGATAAGTTCGTAGTAGAAGAACGCACGGTAGGTGAGCGATTCGCCCAGCAGATAGGCCATGTCGCGGTTGTGGGCGACGTTGCCGTACTGCTTCAGTCCCTGGATGGCAAGGTTGGCGCGCTCGATACCGATCATGATCTCGTTATAACCGTTGTTGGTGGTGTTCAACGAACTGTTATCGGTCTTTGTATCGTATTCGGCGAGGTTGCGTTCGTCGACTTTGGCGCCCGAAGCCGTCGACCCCGTTTTGAGCTCGATGTCGGTGTTGTAGCCGTACATGTGGTTCAGACGGGCGTTGTAGGAGTTGGTGTGGGCGAAGATTTCGCTGATGCCGAGTACCGTGTATTCGGCCGTGGTGTAGTTGGCGAATACCTTGGAGGCGTCGAACGACGACTGCGTTTCGACTTCCAGTATGTCGTTCAGACACGAGGTCGCCAAACCTCCCATCAGCAAGAGCGTGGAAATGCTGTATAATATCTTTTTCATATAGGTATGTCTTCTTGAAGTTTTTCAGGCTTTTAGAACGAGAGGTTGAGACCGAATACCCACGAGCGGCTCTTCGGGAACGCCGAGTAGTCGACGCCAGGGGTCAGCGGGGTCGCACGGCGCGTGTCGACCTCGGGGTCGTAGCCCGTGTAGGGGGTCAGGCAGAAGAGGTTGGTGCCCGTTGCGTATACGCGTACGCGGGTCAGCCGGATTTTGCGGGTCAGGTGTTCCGGAACGGTGTAGCCGATCGTCAGCGACGCCAGACGCAGGAACGAACCGTCTTCGATGGCCCAGCTCTGAGCGACGCGTTTGGTCGAGTAGGGGGTCCACATGGTTTTGCCTGCGTTCATCTGTGCCAGCAGGGCGGGGTCGTTCACCAGTTCGCCCGTCGCCCAGTCGATGTTGGTCCAGCGGTTGGAGGGCGCCATGGTGTTCAGTACGTTCTGACCCTGCGTGGTCTTCGTGGTCGAGAATTCGATTTTGTTAGCGTTGTAGATTTCGTTGCCGTAGGAATAGGTGAAGTTGGCGGCAACGTCGAAGCCGTAGGCATAGGCCGTCAGCGAGAAACCGCCGGTGAAGAGCGGCTGCGTGTTGCCGATGCGCGTGATGTCGTTGGTCGTAATCTTCGTGGGGTCGTCGTCGCTCACCTTGGCCAGACGGGGCGCACCCGGACGCAGGCCGTAGTCTTTGCCGAGGATGTCTTCGCTGCTGGCGATACCTTCTTTCAGGGTCCAGGTCTTGCCGTCGTAGTCGAAGTCGTCGACGGTGTACATGCCTTGGCTGACATAGCCGTAGATGTCGCCCAGCGGACGGCCTTTCTTTACGATGTAATCGTAGCCGATTTCGGTCGAGAACATACCTGCCGAGGCGGTGATCTGGTCCAGACCGCCCAGGTCGACTACTTCGTTCTTGTTGAACGAGATGTTGGCGTCGAAGTTGATGCCCCACTTCTCCTTGCGGACCAGCGCGGCGCCCAGCGTTACTTCGATACCGCGGTTCTGCACCTCACCGAGGTTGCGGTATTGTTCCGAGTAGCCGCCCGTGACGGGGAACTTGATCAGCAGGTCCTTGGTGTTCGATTGGTAGAGTTCGACGCTACCGGTCAGACGGCTGTTCCAGAATCCGAAGTCGATACCGATGTTGTGCGAGTAGGTCGTCTCCCACTTCAGGTCGGGATTCGACATCGTCGTGTCGTTGGACCAGATGACCGAACCTTGCGAAATCCACGAGGTCTGCGATGCGCTGAAAAGCGTCTGGGTCTGACCCGAGGGGATGTTGTTGTTGCCGGCCGTACCGAAGCTGTAACGGATTTTGAGGTTGTCGATCCACGTTGCGTCCTTGAGCCATTCCTCGCCCGAGAGACGCCACGAAGCGGCTACCGAGGGGAAATAGCCCCATTGGTTGCCCTTGGCGAACTTCGACGAGCCGTCGGCACGCATCGTGGCCGATACCATGTATTTGCCTTTGTAGTCGTAGTTCGCGCGGCCGAAGAACGAGAAAAGAATGTCGTCGTTGGCGTATTTGTTGGCTACCGACAGCGGGTGCTCGCCCGAGGCCATGAATTTCCAGGCCATGTTCGAGTCGAAGAAGTCGGGCAGACCCTCGACTACGGTGTTCATCGTGTTCTGGCTCGTGCGGAGATACTCCATGCCGACCAGCAAGTTCAGATTGTGGTCCTTGGGCAGCAGTTTCTTGAAGTCGTACTGCAAGGTGTTGGTGTTGCGGATTTTATCGCGGTAGATGCCTTCCCACTCGGCCAGCGGCTTGTTCTGATAGCCCGCCGACGCGTAGCGCGATGCGTAGGACGAAATGCCGTAGAAGCGGTCCTTGACTTGTTTGTAGTCGTCCAGACCGGCTTCGATGCGCAGACGCAGGTTGTCGATGATTTCCCATTGGAAGGCGGCGTTGGCGTTCCACGTCGTGCGGTTGTAGCGCGAATCGTTTTCGCGGACGGCCTGGATGGGATGTACGTAGTTGTTGTAGTCGTCGGGGTTGTCTTCTTCAATGATGGCCGCATAGCGCGGAATCGGCGAGTAGACAATGGCGTTCTTCAGTCGCGAGTTGCCCGACTGCGAGCCGCGGTCGTTGAGACCGTTGGCGCCCGAGCCCGTCACATGAACATCCGAATAGCGCACGTTCACGTCGATGGACACACGCTTCACGGGTTTGAACTGGCCTTTGAAGCTGAGGTTGTTGCGTTTGTAGTCCGAGCCGATCATGATGGTCTTCTCGTCGTGGTGCGAGTAGCTGGCCGTCCACTTGTATTTGTCGCCGTTGCCCGATACCGAAAGGTTGTGATCGAATACCGTACCCGTGCGGCCGAACACCTGTTCCACCCAGTCGTTGGCCGGCATGTTGCGGTAGAGGTCCATGTCTTCCCAGGTGCCGTAGTTGGGTGTGTAGTAGCTCTTCGTGTTGCCTTTGAGTACCGAATATTCGTATTGCGTGCGCACGAAGTCATAGGTGTTCTGCGGAACCAGCGCATCCTTGTTGGCCATGTTTTTCACACCGCCGTAGATGTTGTAGTTGACCGTTATGCGGCCCGATTCGCCGCTCTTGGTCGTGACGATGATTACACCGTTGGCACCGCGCGAACCGTAGATGGCCGTCGAGAAAGCGTCTTTCAGCACGTCGATGGACTGGATGTCCGAAGCCGGAATGTCCGAGATGCTCTCCACCGGGAATCCGTCGACAATGTAGAGGGGCGAGCTGTCCTGCGTGATGGAGCCCGTACCGCGTACACGGATGCGGACGTCGGCGTCGGGGTCGCCCTCGGTTGCGGTCACCTGCACACCGGCCATACGGCCCGACATGGCTTCGCTCACCGAGGCTACCGGCATCTGGGTCAGCGCTTCGCTGTTGATGGACGATACCGAGCCCACTACGTCGCGGCGTTTCACGGTGGCATAACCTACCACCACCACGTCGTCCAGCTGGTTCGAGCTTTCCGAGAGGGTCACTTCGTAGTCGGTCTGCGAGGGTTGGAGCGTCACATAGCTGTCGTCATAGCCGATGAAGCTCACCCGGAGCTGCTTGGCCGAGGCCGGGACTTCGATCCGGAACTTGCCGTTCAGGTCAGTGCTCACACCGAGCGTCGTCCCTTCCACCACGACCGATGCGGCCAGCACGGGCCCCATGGAATCCTTGACGGTGCCGGTGACGGTCCGGCTTTGGGCCGAAGCGCTCCCTGCCGCCAAAGAAACGAACGCCAAAACGAGCGCCAAGCGTAGTGCCGCCGTCTTGGTGAAAGAGTAGAATTTCTCTGTCATAGTCAGAAGTTTTTAGTTAGAGTTTTGGAAAATTTTTATCAATTCGTCGGGTTTCGGTTAACGAAATTAAGGATTCCGGTTCCGGTGGGCAGGTAAATTTTATCAATTGTCTGGTAGATTTTGTCAGCCCTGCCATGACAGACGGACACTCCGTCGGCCGGACAGAGTAGCCGGACGGTGCGTATCTCGTTCGTTTTTAGTCCTTAACTTCGTTTCGGCGACCAAAAACAGGCCGCGGCATCGGCAAAGACAAATTAAATAAATGTCTTTGCCGATGCCGGACCCGGTTCTTACTTGATTTCGGCGTAGGTGCCTGTCGCAGTCTGCGCTTTGGTGATGTCTTTCACCAGGTAGTGGAGGTAGATTTCCAGATTGGTGTAGAGACCTTGCGGGTCGAGCGTCTTTTCGTTGCCGTCGGCCTTGTTGTCGCTGTCCAGACCGAACAGGTCTTCATAGTAGTCCGGTATGCCGTCGCCGTCGGTGTCCTTGATGCGGTCTATCTCTTCTTGGGTAGCCGTCAGCGTCGGATAGCCGCCCTTGTCATTCTGTGAGTCGATGATGCCGTTCCAACTTCTTTTCATGCCTTTGGCGTTGGTCGTAGTGGTATTTTCTCCCGAGGAGCCTGTGCCGTTCTTCACATCGTTCAAAACTCGGCGGTCGGCGTCATCCTTCCGGAGCGAAGCACCGCAGTATTGAACCAGTATATTGAATGCTTCGTCGGCCGTGTGGGTCGTCACGCTGCAAGCTTTTCCGTCGGGGATGGTCTTGACCGGATAGTTCGTGGTATTCCATACCGGGGCCCAAGGGCAGCTACCGCCTTTGCCGCTCGTTGTGCCTGCGATGAATCCGTTTTGGTTGTTGGCTGTAGCCTTTCTGCTGTCGAGATTCGATGCTGTCGAAGGGTCAAGTACGTTGCTGTTGCCGTTGGTGAAGATTTTCGGATTGCCGATGACGCATTTTTCTTCGGTCAGGTTGACGCCGTTTCCGTCATAATAGGTATCGGCCGAGCAGAAATAGTCGCGGTGGCAAGCCTTGTTGCCGCTCTCGATGTTCTTACCCGTGTTTTTGTCGTATTTGTAGCTCGGGCCGCATCCGTTGATCGACGCAGGACCCCACTTGTAATAGTTGCCTACGAAGTTCATCGTAATGTCCACACCTCCGTATGCAGGATAGTTGCAGAAGTTGTAGACTACGTTGTTGCGGAAGTCGAGCAGCCGGTCGGTCCGGTTGATTCCTTTGGCTTTGGCGGTTGCGCCGGGCGTCGGACCGTCGCCGTATTGTTCGGGGCTGTCCAGACGCGGGTTGCGCGAATCGTGGTGGGCCAGAATGTTGTGGTGGAACGACGCCGGAGCACCGCCCCAGATGCCGCCGTAGCCGTGCGAACCCTTGCCGTGGCCGCCGTTGCGGAGCGATTCGTAGGCCAGACAGTATTGCATCGTCATGTTGCGGTTTACATAGAACGAGACGCATTCGTCGGTCGACCACGATAGTGAACAGTGGTCGATGATGATGTTCTGCATGTAGCGGCCGCCCAGTGCGTCCGTTCCGTCGTCGCCGTGTTCATCGCCCGGACGGATACGCAGGTATCGGATGATTACGTTGTCGGCGTTCACTTCCATGCCGCATCCTTTGATGCAGATACCGTCGCCCGGGGCTGTCTGTCCGGCTATGGTCAGATTGCCGTTGGCGATTTTGAGCGTTGATTTCAGCTCGATGGTTCCCGCTACGTCGAAGACGATGGTTCGGGCTCCTGCTCTGCCGATGGCATCGCGCAGCGAGCCTGCGCCGCTGTCGTTCAGGTTCGTGACGTGGATCACCTGTCCGCCGCGGCCGCCCGTGGTGAACATGCCCGCGCCCTCGGCTCCGGGGAACGCGCGGATTATCCCGTCCTGTTCGTGTTCGGGCAGTTCGGCGTCAAAGCCGATGGCTGCCGACGACTTGGTACGGAACTTGACCGGTGCCGATTCGTCGGAATCGCTCATGTAGGGGTCTGTTTCGTCCGCTACGGCACGAAGCGTGAAATAGTAGTCGGTCAGTTCTTTCAGTTCGCCCAAGGTCACGTTCGTCTCGGTAGTTTCGCCCTCTTTCACGGGGGTGCTCTCTACCGTTGCTTCGTAAAGTTTGTAGGCGTATTTCTTCGCTTTCGCGATGTTGGGCCAGTTGACGGTGGCCGATACCGCCGTGCGGTTGCTCACGGTCGCCGTCGGGGTGGCCAGTTTTTCGTGCGCCCGGGTCTTGAAGCTCACGTATGCCGACCACGGCGAGTCGGTCTTGCCCGTTTCTTTCGAGACGGTCATCGCCCGGAAGCGGTATTCGGTGCCTTCGGCCAGGTCGTCGAACGTGACGCTCAGCGCCGTTTCCGAGCCATCCTTGATGATTTCGCCGCTCTTGTCGGCCAGTTGGTACTTGTAGCTGCCCGCTCCCTCGACCTCCTGCCATTCGAGCGTCGCCGAGGTGTCGGTCAGTGTTTTCGTGTCTACGGCGGGTTTCGGAGCCGGGAGCATGTTGCTCGATGCGGTCACATACTCCGACCACTCCGAATCCTTGAATTCCGAGTTGGGGCGTGCTTTCGACATGACGCGGACCGAGTAGAGCGTCTCCTCCTTCATCGTGAACGAGTAGGCCGCGGCGAAGACGGTGCCGGTTTCGACCGTTTCGTCAGCGTCGTTTTTCACTTCCCAGCCGTATTGGTGGGCGTTTTCCACAGCGCTCCAGCGTACCGTCGCCGTGTCGCCGTCTACCGTGACTACCGGGGACGGGGCCGCAAGCGGGGTTCCTCCGTTCATGGGGTCGGTCCCGTCCGAGCCGCACCCTGCCAGCAGGGCCAGCATGCAGGCTCCGAAGAGCCGTTCGATCAGTTTTTTCATAGATTCCTAATAGGTTATTTGTTTGTTTTGTGTTTCGTCCGGAGATTCGCAGAAGTTCGGGCGGCGCCCGGTTGGTTCGGTTTCGCCCTCGGCCCGGGAGCCTTTCAGCTGTACAAAATTATTTATCGCTCCGGCCCGGATATTGGATTTTTTGACGTAAAACCGGGACTTTTTAACGGCGCTCCGAAAGGGCCGCACCTATATATTATATGGTATCGTCGGACGGGGTTCCGTTTTCGGCTGTCGCCGGGGCGCAATTCCGTTTCGGCCGTGCGTTGTTCCGGCCGCAGATTTGCTCGGCCTTATTATGAAATTGCGAATTCATTTCGTACCTTTGCATGTTATTCCGTAGCTATGGCAGAAAACGAAAAAGAGTTGCTGGAGCATATCGGCGGGCAGGAGTACAAGTACGGCTTCACCACGCAGATCGACACCGAGCTCATCCGCAAGGGGCTCGACGAGGAGGTCGTGCGCCTGATTTCCGCCAAGAAAGGCGAGCCGGAGTGGATGACCGAGCGGCGCGTGGCGGCTTTCCGTCATTGGCTTACGCTCGAGCCTCCCACGTGGGCCCACCTGACCATACCCCAAATAGATTTCCAGGATATTATCTACTATGCGGCTCCCAAGCCCAAGAAGCAGTTGGAGTCGATGGACGAGGTCGACCCCGAGCTGAAGCGCACGTTCGACAAGTTGGGCATCCCTTTAGAGGAGCAGATGGCCTTGGCCGGCGTCGCCGTCGATGCCGTCATGGATTCCGTTTCGGTGAAGACCACTTTCAAGGAGACCCTCGCCGGGATGGGCATCGTCTTCTGTTCGATCTCCGAGGCGCTGCGCGATTATCCCGACCTGGTGCGCAAGTACCTCGGGAGCGTCGTGCCCTATACCGATAATTTCTATGCCGCATTGAACGCCGCCGTCTTCTCCGACGGGTCGTTCTGCTACATTCCCAAGGGGGTGCGGTGTCCCATGGAGCTCTCCACTTATTTCCGTATCAATGCGGCCGGCACCGGGCAGTTCGAGCGTACGCTCATCGTCGCCGACGAGGGGGCCTACGTCAGTTATTTAGAGGGTTGCACGGCGCCGCAGCGCGACGAGAACCAGTTGCACGCTGCCGTCGTGGAGATCGTCGTCGAGAAGAACGCCGAGGTGAAGTATTCCACCGTTCAGAACTGGTATCCCGGCGACCGCGAGGGCAGGGGGGGCATCTATAACTTCGTCACCAAGCGCGGCATCTGCCGCGAGAACGCGCGTCTTTCGTGGACGCAGGTCGAAACCGGTTCGGCCATTACGTGGAAATATCCCAGCTGCATCCTCGCGGGCGACAATTCCGTCGGCGAGTTCTACTCCGTCGCTATGACCAACAACCGTCAGCAGGCCGACACCGGTACCAAGATGATTCACATAGGGCGCAATACCCGCAGCCGCATCGTCTCCAAGGGCATTTCGGCCGGTCGCAGCCAAAATTCCTATCGCGGACTCGTCCGCGTGGGCAAGGGGGCCGAGGGGGCGCGCAACTATTCGCAGTGCGATTCGCTGCTCATCGGCGACAGGTGCGGGGCGCATACGTTCCCCGTCATCGATTGCCGCAACCGTTCGGCGGTCGTCGAGCACGAGGCCACCACCTCGAAGATTTCCGACGACCAGTTGTTCTATTGCAACCAGCGCGGGCTCTCGACCGAGGATGCCGTCGGGCTTATCGTCAACGGCTATGCCCGCGAGGTGTTGGCCAAGTTGCCCATGGAGTTTGCCGTCGAGGCGCAAAAATTGTTGGCTCTCAGTCTGGAGGGTTCGGTAGGATGATGCGGGACTCGGAGATGAAAATCGTCGTGTTGAACGGAAGCCCGCGCCGCGGGGGCGTGGTGTCGCAGATGCTGGGGCATGTTGCGGCCCATCTGCCGGAGCAGTGCCGGGCCGAGGAGTTCTTCGTCCACGACTTGCAGGTAAAGCCTTGCACGGGGTGCATGCGCTGCCGCACGCTCGGACGCTGCGTGCTCCCGGAAGACGATGCGCACCGTGTTGCCGAATTGTTGCGCGATGCCGACGCGCTCGTCGTCGGATCGCCTTGTTATTGGGGTAATATGACGGGCGAATTGAAAGTGTTGTTCGACCGGGTGGTCTATGTGATGATGGGCGAGCGGGAGAACGGAATACCCGTGCCGTTGCACCGGGGCAAACGGGCCGTCGTGGTCTCTGCCTGCAATACGGTGTGGCCGTTCAACGTTTGGTTCGGCCAGACCGGCGGTGTGTTCCGTTCCGTGCGCGAGATTCTCAAGTGGAGCGGCTACAAGGTGGTCGGCACCCTGGCCAAGGGCGGTTGCCGCAAGCAGGGCGGGCTGACGCCGCGGGAGATAATGAAATGTAAGAAATTGGCAAAAAAGATATGTTGAGCGTTAAGAATTTACATGCGTCGGTCGACGGCAAGGAGATTTTGCGGGGCATCGACCTCGAAGTCCGGGCCGGCGAGGTGCATGCCATCATGGGGCCTAATGGTTCGGGCAAGTCGACGCTGGCTTCGGTGCTGGCCGGAAACGAGAAGTTTACCGTCACGGAAGGTTCCGCTACTTTCTTGGGGCAGGATTTGCTGGCTATGTCCATCGAGGACCGGGCACGGGCAGGGCTTTTCCTCGGGTTCCAGTATCCCGTCGAGATTCCCGGCGTCACCATGGCCAATTTCATGAAGCTGGCCGTCAACGAGCAGCGCAAGTTCCGCGGCCAGGAGCCTTTGTCCGCCGCCGAGTTCCTCAAGCTCATGCGCGAGAAAAGCGCCGTGGTCGAACTGGACGCCAAGCTCACGTCGCGCGCCGTCAACGAGGGGTTCTCGGGCGGCGAGAAGAAGAAGAACGAGATTTTCCAGATGGCCATGCTCGACCCCAAGCTGGCCATCCTCGACGAGACCGATTCGGGGCTCGACATCGACGCCCTGCGTATCGTCGCTACGGGCGTCACCAAGCTGCATACGCCGCAGAACGCCACGGTGGTCATCACCCATTATCAGCGGCTGTTGGATTATATCGTCCCCGACGTGGTGCATGTCCTCTATAAGGGCCGCATTATCCACTCAGGCGACAAGACGTTGGCCCTCAAGCTCGAAAAGGAGGGTTACGACTGGCTGATAAACGAGTATAAGGAGTAATGGCCGCCCTTACCGATATTCTCAGCGGGTTCCGGTCCGTCGGGAGCGAACGGCTCCGCATCGGGGACGATTCCGACGCAGTGCAGCCTTTCGTCGCCGTCGATTCCGCGAAGTTGCGCGTCGAGGTCGCTGCCGGGGTTTCGGCGCGGCTTGTCGTCGTGCACGAAAAGCCGTTGGCTTCGTCGCTCTCTTTCCTGTTGGAGCGCGGGGCGCAGTTGGAGGTCACCGAGGTCTTTCTGGGCGAGGCTTTCGCCGAGGTCCGGACGGTCCAGGCGGCCGACAGTTCGTGTTGCCTGACAGCCGTACAGCTGGCCGGCGCCAACGTTTCCTATCGGATAGACCTCGACGGTGCGCATGCCGCCAGCAGGGTGGGCGGGCTTTTTCTCGCCGCCGAGAGCGAGCATTGCGTCATGGAGCTGCGCACGGCGCACAACGTGCCGGACTGCACGAGCGATTCGCTCATGAAGGGTATCGCAGGCGGCGATGCCGTCGGCGAGTTCCGAGGGCTGGTCTACGTTGCTCCCGATGCCCAGCGGACCGATGCCCGCCAGCAGAGCCGCAACATCCTGTTGAGCGAAACGGCCCGCATCGATGCCAAGCCCCAGCTTGAAATCTATGCCGACGACGTCAAGTGTTCGCACGGCGCCACGGTGGGGCAAATGGATGCCGAAGCCATTCTCTACATGCGGCAGCGCGGATTGAGCCTGGCGCAGGCGCGGCGGTTGCAGATAGAGGGTTTCGCAGGCGACGTCGTGCGCCGTTGCGGAATCGGCGAGTTGGGCGAGGCGCTCATGGAGGCCGTCGCCCGTAAAATGGAAACCATGTAGCCATGTTCAGCGTCGACGACATACGCCGGGAGTTCCCGGTGCTCGGCCGCGAGGTCTACGGCAAGCCGCTTGTCTATCTGGACAGCGGCGCGACGGCGCAGAAGCCGTTGCAGGTGCTTGACACCGTCGACCGGCTCATGCGGGAACAGAACGCCAACATCCACCGCGGCGTACATTTCCTTTCGGAGGAGATGACCGAGTTCTACGAGGGTGCCCGCGCCCGCATTGCAGGGTGGCTCGGTGCCGCCGAGAAGGAGGAGATCATCTTCACTTCGGGTGCCACCGCGTCGCTCAATACCGTGGCTTACGCATGGGGCGACAAGTTCGTCGGGCCGGGCGACAACATCGTCGTCAGCGAGTTGGAGCACCATTCCAACATCGTTCCGTGGCAGCTGCTCGCCGAGCGCAAGGGGGCCGAAATCCGGGTCCTGCCGTTCGACGACGAGGGTGCGTTAAGAACCGACCTCCTGCCGTCGCTTATCGACAGCCGAACCCGCGCCGTCGCCGTTACGCAGGCATCCAACACATTGGGCACCCGGCCCGACCTGCGGCCCGTGGTCGACGCGGCGCACGCCGCCGGGGCTATCGTCGTGGTCGACGGGTGCCAGGGGGCCGTCCACGGCGGGGTCGACGTCCGGACGCTGGACTGCGACTTCTATGCTTTTTCCGGCCACAAGCTCTACGGACCTACCGGCATCGGCGTGCTCTACGGCAAGCGGGCCCTGCTCGAATCCATGCCCCCGTTCATGGGGGGCGGCGACATGGTCGACCGGGTGACTTTCGCCCGCACCACGTTCGCTCCCGTGCCGCTCAAGTTCGAGGCCGGCACGGCCAATTTCATCGGCGCCATCGGGTTGGGCGAGGCCGTGGCGTTCATGCAGCGGTTCGACCCGGCCGAAATCGAAGCCCACGAAAGCGCCTTGCTGCGACACGCCGAAGCGCGCCTGCGCGAAATCGACGGCCTGCGTATCTACGGCAGCGCGCCCGGCAAATGCGCCATCGTCTCGTTCAACGTCGAGGGGGTGCATCCCTACGACATGGGGATGATCCTCGACAAGCTCGGCATCGCCGTGCGCACGGGCCAGCATTGCGCCGAGCCCGTCATGGACCATTTCGGCGTCACCGGCATGTGCCGCGCGTCGTTGGCCCTCTACAACACTCTCGCCGAAGTCGATGCCTTGGCCGACGGGGTGCGGCGCGCCGTGCGGATGCTGCGCTGACCCGATATACCTTATATATAATAAAGGAAGAATCCCCCATGTTTATCGTTCTCGAAGGTCTGGACGGCGCCGGCAAGTCGACGCAGATAGCTCTTTTGCGCGACTTTTTCGCACGGCAGGGCGTCGAAAGCGCCTATATCCATTTCCCGCGTTTCGACGCGCCCGTCTACGGCGAGCTGATAGCCCGTTTTCTGCGGGGCGAGTTCGGCAGCGCCGGGCAGGTCGATCCTTATCTGGTGGCGCTGCTCTTCGCAGGCGACCGGGCCGACGCCGCGCCGCAGATTCGGGAGTGGATCGCCGCGGGCAAGGCCGTTATTCTCGACCGTTACGTCTTCTCGAACGTGGGGTACCAGTGCGCCAAGCTGCCTCAGGGCGACGGGCGCCGTCGGCTGGCCCGGTGGATTCTCGACCTTGAGTTCGGGCGCAATGCCTTGCCGCGCCCCGATTTGTCGCTCTTTCTCGACGTTCCGTTCGCCTTTACCGAGCGCAAGCTCACCGCCGTGCGCGAGGGCGACGACCGCAGTTATTTGCAGGGTGCCGACGACATCCACGAGGCGTCGCTCGCCTTGCAGCGCAGCGTCCGCGAGGTCTATCTCGACGTCGCCGCTTCCGACCCCGCCTTGCAGGTCGTCGATTGCAGCGATGCGTGCGGCGGCATGGCCGCGCCCGAGACGATTTTCGCCCGGATATGCGATTTGTTGAACCCTCTGCTCCACGCCGATGCGAAGTAACCGGATTTTCAAGTTGTTCGCCCATGTGTGCCGGCTGGTGCTGGCTTGCACTTTCATCTTCTCGGGTTTCACCAAGGTGATCGACCCGTGGGGTACTTCGCTCAAAGTCAACGAGTATCTATCCATCTACGGGTTGGAGCAGCTGCAGGGGGCCAGCATGGCCTTTTCCATCTGGTTGTGCGGCGCCGAGCTGATGATGGGCTGCATGTTGCTTTTCAAGGTGCGCATCCGGCTGATTTCGATTTTCGCCTTGTTGTCGATGTCGTTCTTCACCGTGCTCACCCTGCTCAGCGCGACGCTCATTCCCGTCGAGGATTGCGGGTGTTTCGGCGAGGCCGTCAAGCTCACGCCGTGGCAGACTTTCTTCAAGAATCTGCTTCTCCTGCCTTTGGCGCTGGTCGTCTGGTGGCGTTACAGGCCCGACAAGGTTTTCGCATTCAACGCCGTCGAGATCGCGTTGACATGTTCGTTCTTCATCATGTCCATGTATTTGGGCTATTATTGTTATCGGCATCTGCCGCTCATCGACTTTTTGCCCTACAAGGTCGGGGTCAATATCCGCGAAGCGATGCAGGCCGCCGAGGCCGAGACCGATGCGGCGGAGACCGTACTCGTCTATCGCAACCTCCGTTCGGGCAAGGTGCGCGAGTTTTCGCTCGACGATACCGAGTGGCAGAACGGCGACGAGTGGGAGTGGGTCGACACCCGTACTTCGGGCGGCTTCTCTTCCGTGCGGCTGATTATCGGCGAGTTCGCCTTGCACGATGCCGACGGCGATGCCACGGAGCAGGTGCTTTCCACGCCCGGGCGGCTTTATATGTTGTGCGTCACGCGCTTCGACCGCCTTTCGCGGCGTTGCGCACGGCGCATGGAGGCGCTGGCCGCCGCTGCTGCCGTCGAGGGGGCACAGGTCGTCTGCCTGACACCCGATCCGCTTTACGGCCGGAAGTGGCATGCGTTCGGCGGGCAGCAGGTGCGCTGTTACAACATCGACGCTTCGACCATGAAAACCATGCTTCGGGCCAGCAACGGGTTGGTCGTCCTCGACGACGGAACCATCTCGGCTAAAATGAATTGTCGGGATATTCGTCCGTAGGGGCCGCCGGGTGCGTGTGGTATGAAAGTTGACTTCCGCAGGGGAAGTCAGCTTTTTTCGTATGCGTATTTTCCCCGTTTTGTTTCTCTTGTTGGTTTCGGCCGGGTGCGGCCGTCGGTCGGCCGTTCCCGCCGCGGCCGTGCGTCCGGTCAAGGTCGCCGAGGCTTCCGGCGCCGGGTTTCTGCGTAAGGATTTCGCAGGGATGGCCACGCCCGACGATGCCGTGACCCTCGCTTTCAAGCTCTCGGGCCAGCTCACGGAGTTGCCCGTGGCGCAGGGCGAGCGGGTGCGGCGGGGTACTTTGTTGGCCGAGCTCGACCCCCGCGACGTCGAGTTGCAGGTGTCGGCCACCCGTTCCGCGTTCGAGGAGGCCCGTTCGCAGCAGCAGCGCATGGAGCGGCTGCTGGCCCACGAGGCCGTTTCGCGGCAGGATGCCGAGGCGGCCCGCACCCGTTTCGCGCAGGCCCGGGCGGCTTACAACAATGCGCTCGACCTGCTCAAGGATACCAAGCTCAAGGCTCCTTTCGCGGGCGTCATCGAGGACACTTACGTCGACAATTACGAGCGGGTGCAGGCTGGGCAGGCCATTCTCCGGTTGGTCGATCCGCATACCACCACCGTCAAGTTCACCATGCCCGAGCGCGGGCTCGCCGCGCTGGCCGATTCCTCGACCCGTTTCGAGGTCGTGTTCGACAACTTCCGCGGCATCCGTTTCGCCGCCCGGCTCAAGGATTACGCCCGCACTTCGTCCGATGCGTCGGGTTTTCCCGTTTCGCTCACGTTGAGCGGGACCGATACGCTCCGTTACGACATTTCGCCCGGCATGTCGTGCACCGTCACCATGTTTTCGGCCGACCCCGTGCCCGACGCCGTGTCGGTTCCCCTGTCGGCCATCTATGCCCCTACCGAGGGCGGCACTTACGTGTGGGTCGTCGGGCCCGACAGCCGGGTCGAGCGACGGACGGTCACGCTCGGCGAGTTGTTCGGCAGCGACCGCGTCGTCATCGACAGCGGGGTGGTTCCGGGCGAAACGGTCGTCACGGCTGGGGTGTATCAGCTGCATGCCGGCGACGAGGTGCGGATTCTGAAATGATACGGCCATGACCCTCCCCGAATATTCGCTGCGTTATCCGAAAGTCGTCTGGTTCTTTCTGCTTGTGCTGTTGGCGGGCGGTGTCGCCGGGTTCTTCACGTTGGGCAAGAAGGAGGATTCGGTTTTCGTCATCAAAAGCGCGTCGCTCGTCTGCTCCTATCCCGGAGCCGACCCGCTGGAGGTCGAATCGCTCATCACCGAGCCCATCGAGCGCGAGGTGCAGTCGATGCGCCGCGTCCACAAGGTCACTTCCGAATCCTATTACGGGCTCTCGAAGATTCTCGTCGAGCTCGATCCCGCCACTTCCGCGCGCGAGATTCCGCAGCTTTGGGACGAGCTGCGCCGCAAGGTGCTCAACGTCCAGCCGCGTCTGCCCGCCGGGGCTTCGCCCATCACCGTGGCCGACGATTTCGGCGATGTCTACGGCATTTATTACGCCCTCTCGGTCGACGAGGGGTTCACGTGGAGCGAGCTGCGCGAGCAGGCGCAGCGGCTCAAAACCTTGCTCGTCACCGTCGACGGCGTGCAGAAAGTCGCTCTGTTCGGCGAGCAGAAGCCTGTCGTCAACGTCTATGTCGGATTGGCGTCGTTGGCCAATTTCTCCATCCGGCCCGAGACCATCGTTTCTACCATCCGCCAGCAGAACGCCGTGATCGGCAGCGGCGAGAAGCAGGCCGGCGCGCTCGAAATCCGCATCATCGAGGAGGGTTCCTACCGCAGTCTCGACGACATCGCCGACCAGCTCCTGATTTCTTCTTCGGGCAAGCAGTATCGGTTGGGCGACGTCGCGCGCGTGGAGCGGGGCTACGCCGAGCCGCCGCAGACCCTCATGCGCGTCAACGGCCGCCGGGCCATCGGCATCGGCATTTCGACCGATGCGCAGGCCGATGTCGTGAAGACCGGCGACCGCATCGGCCGCGTCCTCGACGCCGAGACGGCCCGGATGCCCGTGGGTATGGAGCTCACCGTTCTCTATCCCGAGAACCGCATCGCCCGTGAGGCCAATACGACGTTTCTTATCAATCTGGCCGAATCGGTCGCCATCGTCATCGCCATCATCATGCTCGTCATGGGGTTCCGCGCCGGGGTGCTGATCGGCAGTTCGCTGCTCTTTTCCATCGGCGGAACGCTGCTTCTGATGCAGTTTCTCGGCGAGGGGCTCAACCGTACTTCGCTGGCTGGGTTCATCATCGCCATGGGCATGTTGGTCGACAACGCCATCGTCGTCACCGACAACGCCCAGCAGGCGATGCTTCGGGGTGTCGAGCGCAGCCGCGCCATGATCGACGCCGCCATCGCTCCCCGCTGGAGTTTGCTGGGGGCTACCTTGATTGCCATCTTCTCGTTCCTGCCCCTCTACCTCGCTCCGTCGTCCGTCGCCGAAATCGTCAAGCCGCTTTTCGTCGTGCTGGCTTTGTCGCTGTTGCTCAGCTGGGTGCTCGCGTTGACGCAAACCCCGCTGTTCGGCAATTTCATGCTGCGGGTCAAGCCCCGCGAGGGCAATCCCTACGACAGCCGTTTTTACCGGGCGTTCGACCGGCTGCTGGGGCGGCTGCTGCGCTGGCGGTGGGGCGTCATCGTCGGGGTGGTCGCTTTTTTCGTCGTGTCGCTCGTGGTCATGGGGCTTATGCCGCAGAACTTCTTCCCCGCGCTCGACAAGCCTTATTTCCGGGCCGACGTCTTGCTGCCCGAGGGGTTCGGCATCCGCGAGACCGAGCGCAGCCTGCTGCGGATGGAGCGGTGGCTCCGCGAGCAGCCCGAGGTGAAGAACGTCTCGATGACCATGGGTTCCACTCCGCCGCGCTACTATCTCGCCAGCAGCGCCGTTTCGCTCCGTCCCAACTTCGGCAATATCCTCGTGGAGCTGCACGACAAGAAGCAGACGGCCGCCGTCGAGGAGCGTTTCGACGCTTATGTCTCGGCGGAGTTTCCCGATGTCTGGCTCCGGTCGTCGCTCTTCAAGCTCTCGCCCGTGCCCGATGCCGCCATCGAGTTCGGGTTCATCGGCAACGACATCGACACGCTCTGCCGTCTGACCGCCGAGGCCGAGCGAATCATGTGGCATACGCCGGGAGCCGTGCGTATCCGCAACAGTTGGGGCAACCGCCAGCCTGCCTGGATGCCCGTCTATTCGCAGATGAAGGGGCAGCGCATCGGCATCGGCCGCAGCCAAATGGCGCAGGGAATCACCATCGCCACCCAGGGTTATACGCTCGGCGAGTACCGCGAGGGCGACCTGTTCATGCCCATCCTGCTCAAGGACGAGAACATCGGTGCCTACAACCTCACCAACTTGCAGGCCCTGCCCATTTTCAACCCCTCCGGGCGCGTCTTTTCGCTCGGGCAGGCCGTCGAGGATTTCCGTTTCGGGTTCCGCCAGGGGGTCATCAGACGCTTCGACCGCCAGCGCGTCATGAAAGCGCAGTGCGACCCCGGACGCGGGGTCAATACCATGCGGCTGTTCGCCGCCCTGCGCGATTCCGTCGCCCGGCAGGTGGTGCTGCCCGAGGGTTATTCGATGAAAGTTTTCGGCGAGCAGGAGAGCCAGCAGGAGTCCAACGAAGCGTTGGCCCGGTACATGCCCTTGACTTTGGTGCTGATTCTCATCGTGTTGCTGCTGTTGTTCCGCAATTACCGTGAGCCGGCGGTCATCCTGTTGATGATTCCCCTTATCTTCATCGGGGTCGTGCTCGGGCTGGCTGTTTCGGGCAAGGTCTTCAACTTCTTTTCGTTGCTCGGCCTGCTCGGGCTCGTGGGTATGAATATCAAGAACGCCGTGGTCCTCGTCGAGCAGATCGGCGTGCTGCGAAGCGGCGGGGCCACGCCTTACGACGCGGTCGTATCGGCCGCCCGCAGCCGTATCGTTCCGGTCGCCATGGCTTCGGGCACCACCATTCTGGGCATGCTGCCCTTGCTGTTCGATTCCATGTTCGGCGCCATGGCCGCCACCATCATGGGCGGGCTTTTCGTGGCTACGCTTCTGACCGTCTGCGTGCTGCCCGTCGTCTATGCCGTGTTCTACAACATTCGCCAGTCATGAAACGTTTGCTTTTCCTTTTCGGGGCATGCCTTTCGTCGCCCCTCGCTGCCCAAACTCCGCTCGACGATTATCGGCAGACCGTTGTCGATTATAGCTGGCAGCTCAAGGCCGCCGCGGCCCGGAGCGAAGCGGCCGTTCAGACGCTCGGGCAGGCGCGCACGGGTTATCTGCCGCGGCTGGCCATGGAGGGGAGTTTCTCCGCCAACGTACACCATTACGACGGCGTGGAACATTGGACGTTCAGTCTTTTGCCGCAGTTGGTGCAGACCGTCTACGGCGGCGGTTCGGTCAGGGCCGGGGTCGACTATGCCGCGGCGGGTTACGATGCGGCGCTCTGCGACGAGGAGTTTTCGCGGCTGCAGGTGCTCTATGCGGCCGATTATGCTTATTGGAACCTCTCGGCGCTCAATCTCTACGCCGCTGCCATGCGGCAGTATGTTGCGCTGATCGTCTCGCTCAAGGAGGTTGTCGACTGGCGTTTCAAGGAGGGATATATCGCCAAGGGCGATGTGCTGATGACCGATGCCCGGTTGAGCGAAGCCCGTTATCAGTTGGTCACGGCCGAGCAGCGCGCCGAGGTGGCGCTGCATAATTTCAATATTTTGCGGGGTGCCGCTGCGGCCGACAGCGTGCGGTTGGCCGACAGCATCCGCGATTCGCTTCCGCTTCCGCAGCGGGTGCCTTTCGGCGAGGCGCTTTCGCTGCGGCCCGATTATGCCGCCGCCGCGTTCAGGGCGGCGCAGGCCGAGGCCGGGGTGCGGGTCGCACGGGCGCCTTTCAATCCGCAGATAAACGTCGGGTTGGGCGGTTCGTGGAAGCCTTATACGCCCAACCGCACCGGCGCTACCGTGGTCGACGGTTCGGTTTTCGTCAATCTTTCGGTGCCGATCTTCCATGGCGGCGAGCGGCGCAGGGCCATGGGTGCCGCGCGGGCCCGACAGCTCGAAAGCGAGTGGAACGCTGCGCAGATTCGCGACGACATCGAGCGCGAGGAGATGAACGGGTGGACGGCCATCGTCCAGAGCCGTGCGCAGGTCGATGCGTCGGAACGGAGCCTGCGCATCGCCGCCGAGAATCTCGAAATCAGCACCTATTCCTACCGCGAGGGGCTGGTTACGATTCTCGACGTCCTGCAGGCGCAGCTCAGCTGGATTCAGCTCTATACCAACGACCTCACGGCGCGTTACAATTACGCCCTCGCCATTTCCGATTATCGGCGCATCACCGCGGCCGAATAGCGTCGCTGTCCCGTGAGGCCGTCGGGCCGGGGTTATCTTGCCGGTTCCGGTTCGGTGCTCACGATGGCCGTTTCGTGCGATACGGGGGCTATGCGGCGCAGCATCTGCGTCAGTCCGCAGTATTTGTCGTGCGTGAGCGCAATGGCCCGGCTCGCTTTTTCCTGGTCGTCGCCCGTGGCGCATTCGACGTTGTAGACTACATGGAACGAGCGGAACATACTTTCGGGCAGCACTTCGTCGGTGTTCAGGTCGCCCGAGTAGCTTATTTCCAGTCCCTTGGGTTTCATGTGCATCTTTTGCATCAGGTGCATCGCCGTGCGGCCCGAGCATTGCGCCGCCGCATGGAGCAGCAGTTCCTTGGGGTTCATCTCGTCGCATTGCGGCCCGTCGATGGCCCGGAATTTCCCTTCTTCGGTCAGTCGTACCGTTACTTTTTCAATCATTTTCTTTCGTGTTTTAGTGGTGCGTTTCCCTGCACCGGGCAAATTCCGTTCCCGGAAGGCCGGACAAACAGGTAAAATATTTATCTTTGTACCCGGTTAACTGCTGCTTCGGCGGGCGGTTTCCGGTCGCGGCGGCTTTTGCCCCTGCGGACCCGGATGCCCGCACCGCACGGGCGGCTCATTTGGTTACGGTTCCTATGCGAAAATTTCTTTTGCTGCTGGCTTTTTCGGCGTGCGGTTTCTCCGGCGCCGCGGCCGCACCCGGTTCTCCGCGCGAGTTCATCGTCCGCGGGCACGAGTTGTTCGATCTGGGGCGGTGGAGCGAGGCGCGGCACGAATATTTGGCTGCGCGCGACGCGTTGCGTCCCGGGCAGCGGGGCGATGCCGAGGAGATCGACTTCTTCCTGGCCGCCTGCGCCGTCGAGTTGGGCAGCGACGATGCCGAGGGGGCTTTGATGCGCTTTGCGGCCGAGTATCCCCGTTCCGTCTTCAACAACAACGTCCACTTTGCGCTCGGGTCGTTCTATTGCGCCAAGGGCGAAACCCTCTTGGCCCGCGAGGTTTTCCGCAAGACCGATTACAAGGCGCTGAGCGCTTCGCGGCGCGAGCAGTTCGACATCCGCATGGGGTGCGTCGAGTTCGCCGACGGCAATTACGATTTGGCTTACGGTCATTTCGACCGCATCGGTCCGCGCAGCCGGTACTTCGACCACGCGCTTTATTACAAGGCTTATATCGACTACGCCTGCGAGCGTTCGGGACGTGCCAAGAAGGGCTTTTTGCAGTTGGAGCAGAGCGATGCCTACCGCGAGCTGATTCCTTATTACCTGCTTCAGATCGAGTTCCGCGAGGGGAATTACCAGTATGTCGTCGGGCGGGGCGAGGAGTTGGCCCGGCGTTCCGTGCCCGAGCGGCGGGCGGAGTTGGAGCGCATCATCGCCGAGTCGTGGTTCCGGCTCGAAGATTATTCGCAGGCCATCGCGCACCTCGAATTGCTCCGTCAGTCGGGCGGCGAGTTCGACCGCGAAGCCAATTATCTCATGGGTTTCTCGCTCTACCGTACCACCCGTTATCCCGAGGCCGCTGAGTGGTTGCGCAAGGCGTGCGGCCCCGAGGACGCGCTCACGCAGAATGCGTCGTACCATCTGGCCGACTGTTATCTGCGGGCCGGCGACAAGCAGAGTGCCATGCAGTCGTTCGCCATGGCCAACGACGAGCGGTTCAACGCCGTCATCGCCGAGGACGCCTTGTTCAATTACGCCAAGTTGCAGTACGAGTTGGGCGGCGGGGCTTTCAACGGCGCCATCAACATGCTCACCAAATATGTCGAGCGGCATCCCTCGTCGGCCCGTGCCAACGAAGCGCGGACGCTGCTGATAGCCGCCTATTACAATTCGCGCGATTACGATGCGGCTTACAATGCCATCAAGGCTTCGCCTGCGGGCGATTCCGAGGTGCGGACCGCCTTGCAGAAAATCGCTTACTTCCGTGGGCTGAAGGCTTACGCCGACGGGAATCTGACCGAGGCACAGCGTTGTCTCGAGGAGTCGGCGGCCGTGGGTGTCAGTTCCAAATATACCGCGCTCAACAACTTCTGGCAGGGTGAAATCGCCTTTGCCCGGGGCGACAAGGCGGTAGCCGCCGCCAAGTACAACGCCTATCTCAAGCGCGCTCCGCAGTCCGGCCGGGAGTATGCTTTCGCGTGGTACAACCTCGGTTACTGCGCTTTTTCGCGCGGGCAGCTCTCGTCCGCTGGCGAGGCGTTCGCCAAGTTCCTCCGTTTCCATAAGGCCCGGGACCGTTACCGGGCCGATGCCCACAACCGCCAGGGCGATATTTGTTATGCCGAGCGGCTGTTCGAGGCTGCGGTCGAGGAGTACGAAAAGGCCATCGCCATCAATACCGCGCCCGAGAAGCATTATGCCGCCTACAAGCGCGCCATTACGTTCGGTTTGCAGGGGCTCACGGACCAGAAGCTCCGGGCGCTCCGGCAGATTGCCGACGCCCGAACGGGCGAGTATGCCGATGCCGCTTCCTGCGAGTTGGGCCGTTCCTACATCGTCATGGAGCGTTACGCCGAGGGGGCCCGGCAGCTCGAAAAGTTCCTCGCCGATTATCCCGCTTCGCCCCATCGCGTGCAGGCTTGTTCCGACCTCGGGCTCGCTTACCTCAATCTGGGCGACCGTAAGAAGTCGCTGCACTTCTACGAGTTGGTCGTCACGTCGGCGCCCCATTCTCCCGAGGCCCGCGAAGCTCTGCGGGGTATCCGCGAGATTTACGTTTCCGAGGGCGATGTCGACGGTTATTTCAAGTATGCCGCCGAGGCGGGTATGGAGAGCGACGTGACTTCCATTTCGCGCGATTCGCTTTCGTTCGCCGCCGCGCAGAAGCTCTATCTGACCAACCGCCACGAGGTCGCCGCCCGTTCGCTGCGCAGTTATGTGCGCAGTTATCCCAAGGGCAGTTACCGGGCCGATGCCCTTTATTATCTGAGCGATTGTTACCTCCGGCTCGGTCAGCGCAAGGAGGCCATAAGTTCCCTTTCGGAGTTGGCCGCTCTGGGTACCAACAAGTATAGCGTCACCGTTTTGGAGCGCCTTTCCGAGATGACTTGGGCCGACCGTCAGTACGACAAGGCCGCCACGGCCTATCGCAAGCTCTACGACGTCGCGCCCACGGCCGCCGACCGACAGAAAGCCATGACCGGTTACGTCCGGGCTACGGTCGCTCTCGGCGATCCCGCCAAAATCGCCGACATGGCGGCCGACGTCTGCGCCCGTTCCGATGCCGGAGCCGTGGCCTTGCGCGAAGCGCGTTTCGCGTGGGCCGAGCAGTTGCGGACCGACAAGCGGCGCGACGAGGCGGCGAAGCTCTACAAGACGCTTTCTGCCGACGTTCAGACCCGCGAGGGGTCGGCCGCGGCTTATTATCTGATCGAGGATACCTTCGCCGCAGGCGACATGGACCGGGCCGAGAAGGAGATTTTCGCCTTTTCCGAGCGTGAGCCGCAGGCTTACTGGCTCGCCAAGGCTTATATCCTGTTGGGCGACGTCTACGCCCGGCGCGGCGACGACTTCCAGGCCCGCGCTACCTGGCAGAGCGTGGCCGACGGTTATTCGCCTGCCGACGACGGCGTGGTGGCCGAAGCCAGGGCCCGGATTCAAAAAATGAACTGACCATGAAAAAATGCTTCATAGCCGCCGCCTGCATCGCGGCTTCGCTCGGGACTGCTTCGGCGCAGGTCGAAAAGGTGGTCGAGGTGACCAAGACTTACGTGCCCGGGTTGCAGAGCGCCGTCAAGCTCCCGGTCCAGCCCGACATGACCGATACGGTGCTCATGTATCCCGACATCGACTATTCCATCGCGCCGCTGTCCATCGAGACTTCGTTCCGCACGCGGCCCATCCGCCCCGCTTCGGTCACTTATTGGGAGTTCAACCGTCCGCGGAGGTGCTACCTCAAGGCCGGGGCGGGGTACCCGCTCAATTCCGAGCTCGATTTCTACGTTTCGTCGCAGAACCACGATACCGGTTACGCGTTGGGTTACCTCAACCACGCGGGGCGTTATGCCAACATCCGCAACGATTTCGGTTCGGTCTGGAATTCCATCCGCATGACCAACCGTGTCGGTGCTGCCGCAGGGTATTATGTCGGCAAGCATGTTTTCGAGGGCGAGCTCTCCTATGAAAATCGTTTGTTCCATCGCTATGGCCGTCACATCCCCGTCGGCGTGGCTTTCACGGACCTGCCGTCGGCCGGGGCGGTCGTCGATTACGGCGATGCCGACCTCAAGCTGCGTATCGGCGACGATTTTATCGATTTGAGCCGGTTCAATTTCGAGGTCGCGCTCGCAGGGGGTATCTTCTTCGACCATTCGGACGTCGCCCGGCGGGCCAGCCAGAATCATCTCGGGGCTTCGGGGCGTTTGGCCCGGGCGTTCGGCAAGCATTGGTTTTCGCTCACGGCCGGGTACGACCGTTTCGACGGGCGCAAGAATCTGAAAGGCGAGCGGCAGCAGCAGATTCAGGCCGGGGTGCGTTACGGCCACGACGGCGAGGTGCTGCGGCTGGAGGTCGGCGCCGATTACTACCACGACAACAAGAAAGGGGCGGAGAATCAGAACTATATCCTGCCTTTCGCACGCGTCCATTTCACCCTCGGGGCCCGCGAGTTCAAGCCTTTTGTCGAGGCCGACGGCAAGGTTCGCGAGAACAGTTTCCGTTCGCTCACGCGGCAGAACCCCTACGTCGCAGGCGGGGTGCAGACCGACGACGGGCGGGGGCTTTGGCTCGACAAAAGTTCGGTCGACTACAACGCGCGGCTCGGTTTGGGCGGTACGCTTTGGCGCAACCGCTTCGATTACCGCGTCTATGTCGGCTTTTCCATCCGCGACCACCATGTTTATTGGTACGGCGAGTTGGCCGCCGACCGTCAGAAAGAGGGCTTTTCGGGGGCTTTGATGCCCGTCCAGTCGCGGCAGACCGTCTCTTCGCTGCACGGCGAAATCATCTATCGGCCCGTCAGTCAGCTGCGCATCGACCTCGGCGTGCACGGGTTCATCTATAACGACGAGCCTTTGCGGTTCGACGGCCGGCGCATCGGGCTCGGCAACGGCGAGCCGCAGTTCCGGGCCGACGGAGCCGTGAGGTACCAGGGGCGGAAGATCGCTTTCGGAATCCGAGCCCTCGCCGAGAGCAAACGGCTGTGGACCATGTTCATTTCCCGCAACGGCGAACATTCGGCCGGGCGTTACGTCGTGCCGTTCGCCGTCGACCTCGGGGCCGATTTCGAGTGGAAGATTTCGGGCCGCGTCGCCGTTTTCGTCGAGGGCCGTAATTTGCTCGACCGCAAGCTCTACGAATATCCTTGGTATCCCGAGTACCGCGTCAATTTCACCGCAGGGGCCAAGGTCGTATTTTAGCCCGCTTCCTTATAGCGTCAAAGGCGGAATTCCCGAGGGAATTCCGCCTTTGCGTATGGGCATGAAAAAAGGGTGAGCTACTTATATCGCACCGCTGCGACCGCATACCCTTGCTCGATTCCTCGCCTGGGGGATTCTGCAGGAGCTGGTCGTATAAGACTCACCCGACCGCAAAAGTAGGAAAATTTTATATCTTTGCAAAAAATCCGCGGACAATGCGTAAAAAAATCTTTTTCATCCTGGCGGCTTGCGGCGCGGCGGTTCTGCTCGCTGGGGCGGTCGTCTTCTTCCAGTTCAAGGGCAATGCCGTGCGCGCCGAAAGCGAGCTCTTCGTCAGTGCGCAGGCCGATTACGGGCAGCTTGACGATTCGCTGATGCCCCGTATCAGGCACCGCGCCGCGTTCAGGTTCTACGCCCGCCGAATCGGTTTGGCCGACAGCTTCAAGCCGGGTCATTACGTCCTCAGCCGCGGTATGAACGTCATCCGTATCGCCCGCATGCTCAAGCTCGGGTTGGAAACTCCCGTCCGGGTCACCATCAACAACGTGCGCACTCCCGCCCAGCTGGCTCAGAAGCTCTCCCGTCAGCTCGACGCCGATTCCGCCGCCTTGATGCAGGTTTTCACTTCTCCCGAGCAGGCCGCCAAGGTCGGTTTCGACAGCGTCACGTTCTTTTCCATGTTCATCCCCGATTCCTACGAGTTCTATTGGACCGTCTCGCCCGAAGAGTTCGTGCGCGGTATGAAGCGGGAGTACGAGCGCTTTTGGACACCCCGGCGCGATTCGCTGCGCAGGCGCAGCGGGCTGAGCAGGCTGGAGGTCTTGACCTTGGCTTCCATCGTCTACGAGGAGACCCGGCAGTCCGACGAAATGCCCCGCGTCGCCGGGGTCTACGTCAACCGGCTCAACCGCGGGATTCCGCTCCAGGCCGATCCTACCGTCAAGTACGCCATGCAGGATTTCACCCTCCGGCGTATCCTCTACAAGCACCTCCGATTCCCCTCGCCTTACAATACCTATATTAATAGGGGCCTCCCGCCGTCGCCCATCTGCATGCCCGGCAAGAACGCCATCGACGCCGTGCTCAATTTCGAGAAGCACGATTTCATCTTCTTCTGCGCCCGGCCCGAGTTCGACGGTTACCACAATTTCGCCCGCACGTTCGACGAGCATATGAGGAACGCCCGTGCTTACAGCGCCGAGCTCAACCGGCGCAATATCAGGTGACCGGCGGTTCGGTCGACTGAAAAAGCCCGCCTGGAAAGGCGGGCTTTTCGGTTCGGCCGCGGGCGGGCTTCTATTTCCGGACGGTGTCGGAATTTTGGTTGTAGGCTTTCGCCACACACTTCCATTCGCCGTCAATTTTCAGCAGCAGGAGATAGTCGGTGAAGTCGATGCGGCCTCCCCAGCCCTCTTCGAGCACGCGGACGACGGCGAGCGTCTCCTCGACGGCCACAACGTCGATGCGGGCCTTGAACTCCTCGCCGCCGCTGACGCTGTCGACGTTGCGGTAGAATTGTTCGATGGAGCCGCGTTCCAACGCTCCGTCGAGAAAGCCGAACAGCACGGCATCGTCGGTGAAGAGTTCGCGTGCATGGCTGCTGTCGCCCTCGGCCACGCTTCTGACAAATTTCATGGCGGCCGCCTCGACAGCCTCGTATTCCTGGATCGGATTGCGCATGGAGATTGTGTTTTTTGGAGTTTTATGGCTGCAAAGTTAACGGGTGCCGCCGACCGGTGCAAGTACCGAAAAATGATTCGGATACTGAAAAAATTATCGGTATACTTCCCGTATGGAGGAATATCATTATTTTTGTGTCGTAACCCGATTGAACGGCTATGTACGAAAGAAAAATACCCGTCGACCTGAGTTGTCCTCTGCGGCTGACCATGAGTCTGATCAATTCAAAATGGAAGTCGTGCATCCTCGATGAACTGCGGCACGGACCGATGCGCCCCAGCGAACTGCATAAAGCGCTGCCGGAAGCGGCGCCCCGCGTGTTGGATCTCCAACTCAAAGAACTGGCGGAAGACGGTCTGGTTGCGAAAACCATCTTCGCGGAACTTCCGCCGCGTTCGGAATATGCCATCACCGGGCTGGGGCGGTCGCTGCTGCCGATCATAGATGCCATGATTGCCTGGGGTGCGGAGAATCGGCTGCTGTTCAAACGGAAATTTGGGAAAACCGACTGACCGATAGGTTGTCATGTTTGCACCGGCGGGGCATTGTCGTGTTCGGCAGGCGGGCGGACGTTGCTGCAAAGCGTTTTATTTACCGATAGTTGCCCGTTTTTCGCCGTTTTTTACCTATATTTGTCGGCGATGCTTTGTAAAATCTACGGACAGAATCCTTCGGAGCGGGAATTGCAGCGGGTCGTCGGTGCGCTCGGCAGCGACGGCATCGTCATCTATCCCACCGACAGCGTCTACGCTTTCGGCTGTTCGTTGCGTTCGGTCAAGGCCATCGAGCGGCTGCGGCGGCTGAAGGGGAAGAACGAGTTCGCCCTCGTCTTCGCCGACCTTGCGCAGGTCGCCGAGTTCTGCCGCGTCGACAACGCCGCGTTCCGGATTTTGCGGCGCAATCTGCCCGGTCCCTTTACTTTCGTCTTGCCCGCTTCGTCGCGCGTGCCCGACAAGACGCTCGGCAGGCGCAAGACCATCGGCGTGCGGATTCCTGCCCATCCCGTCGCCCGGGCGGTCGTCGGGGCGTTGGGGTGCCCGTTGGTCACGGCTTCGGTCCGCGTGGACGACGAGGTCACGGAATACATGACCGACCCCGAGTTGCTCCACGAGCGTTTCGGCCGCGAGGTTTCGTTGGTCGTCGACGGCGGGGTGGGGGACCTCGTCCCGACTACGGTCGTCGATCTCTCGGACGGCGAGCCCGAAATCCTGCGCGAGGGCAAGGGCGAGTTGCAGTAGTGCATTTATGTAAATTCAGATATTCGACATGAAAAATTCTTTTTGGGGCGATGCCGCCCTTTACGGTGCTTTTCTCGGTTTGGCCGAAATCGGTTTCGTTACGTTGAACCTTGTTTGTCCTTTCAAGGGGCTCGGTCTGTTGCATTTCGTCGTCTTCGTCGCTTTGTTGGTGGTCTTCACCCGGCGCCGGGTCCGGCTTTACGCTTCGGAGGAGCTGGGTTACAGCTACGGCGAGTGCCTGTTGTATATTTTGTGCATGTCGCTTTTCGCCGGGGTGCTCGTAGGGGCTTATACGGCTCTCGCCGCCAATTTCTTCTTCCCCGAAAAGTACCAGGCTTTGGTCGACCAGTCGCTTTCCGTGCTCTCGCAGACCGGGGTTTATAGCACCGACATGCTCCGGCAGATGCAGTCCATGATGCGGCGGATGATTTTCTCGCCGCTTTGGGTGCTCTTTTCCAATGTTTTCGGCTATGCTTTGAAGGGTACTTTCTTCGGGTTGTTCGTCGCGGCTTTCACCAAGCGCAATCCCTCCATGTTCGGTCCCGAGCACACTTCCGGCCATGAGTAATCCCGATATTTCGGTCGTCGTTCCTCTCTACAACGAGGAGCAGTCGCTGCCCGAGCTCGCCGCGTGGATCGACCGCGTGGCCCGCGACCACGGCCTTTCCTACGAAATTATCTTCGTTGACGACGGTTCGTCCGACGGTTCGTGGGACGTCATCGGACAGCTCCGGCAGCAGTTTCCCGCCGTCCGGGCCATCGGTTTCGCCCGCAATTACGGCAAGTCGGCCGCGCTCTTTTGCGGGTTCGAGGCCGCGCAGGGCGAGGTCGTCTTCACCATGGACGCCGATTTGCAGGATTCGCCCGACGAGATTCCCGCCATGCGGCGCATGATCCTCGACGAGGGCTACGACCTTGTCTCCGGGTGGAAAAAGAAGCGTTTCGACCCCGTCGGCAAGCGGTGGCCCAGCAAGTTCTTCAATTGGACCGCGCGCGTTGCGTCGGGTATCCGGCTCCACGATTTCAATTGCGGTCTCAAGGCTTACCGCCGCAAGGTCGTCAAGTCCATCGAGGTCTACGGCGAGATGCACCGTTTCATCCCCATTCTCGCCCGCAAGGCCGGGTTCCGCCGCATCGGCGAGAAGGTCGTCGAGCACCGTCCCCGCAAGTACGGGCAGTCCAAGTTCGGGCTCGAACGCATGCTCAAGGGTTACCTCGACCTCATCACCGTCTTGTTCATGTCCCATTTCGGGCGGTCGCCCATGTATTTCTTCGGCGGGCTCGGCACCCTCATGTTCCTTTTCGGCGGCGGCACTACCGTGTGGGTCATCGCCGCCAAGCTGTGGAAGCAGGCCCATGGTCTGCCGCTCCGGCCCGTCGCCGACCAGCCGCTGTTCTACCTCGCCATGTTGGCGGTAGTCCTCGGTGTCCAGCTCTTTTTGGCCGGGTTTCTGGGCGAGCTCATCAACCGCGGTTCTTCCGACCGCAACAAGTATCTGATCGATAAAAATATGTAGTTATGATACAGCGTATTCAGACCCTTTATCTGTTCATCGTCTCGGCGCTCATGGCCGTCACGCTCTTCGTGCCGTTGGCTTGGTTCGCAGGCGATGCCGGGGAGTTCCGGCTCTGCGCCTTTGCGCTCCGCGAGGTCGGCGGCCAGGCCGTTCAGCCGACCCTCTACATGGGAGTGCTCCTCGCCGTTGCGTGTGCCTTGCCTTTGGTCACTCTCTTTTTGTTCCGGCGGCGGTTGCTTCAGTTCCGGCTGTGCGTCGCCGAGGCCGTCCTGCTGGTCGGGGCCGCCGTCATGGAGGGGGTCTACTATTTCCTCAGCTGGCGGGTCTTCTCCGGGCTGACATTCCATTTGCAGGGTGTCTATGTCTCCATCGCATTGCCCGTCGTCTGCCTTGTTTTCGTGTGGCTCGCCGCCCGCGCCATTTTGCACGACGAGTTGCTCGTCCGCGCTGCCGACCGCATCCGTTGAGGGGCGTTTTCTCCGTTTCGCACCGGTTCGTTTCCGCGAACCGGTGTTTTTTTTGCCCGCCCGGTCCTTTTCCGATATAAAAAAGGTGGCAGGAACTTTGTTCCTAAATAAAAAAAAATTATCTTTGAGGTAGTTTTCTCAGGCCGGGTGCCGAGCTCCGTTTTCGGGTGCTTTGCCAGGGCCGGGAAACCTATATGAATGTGAACAATATTGTTATTATGTAATGGTATTGGTCGTGTGAACGGAATCCTCAAATTGTTTTATTAAAAATTGCGTGTTTATGAAAAATTTTAATTTCTGGCGTTCGCTGTTTTTCGCAGCGTTGGCAGTTGTCGGGTTCGCCGCCTGTTCGGACGACGATGACAACGGCGGAAACAACAATGGCGAAGCTTCGCTTACGGTCAACGGCAAGCAGTCCACGACTATCGGCGTAAAGGCTGCCGCCGGCGATACCGAGGCTGTCGAGGTCGTTTCGTCCAATCCGTGGACCCTCGCTTTCGAGACCGAGCAGGATTGGTGCGTGCCCAGCGTTACGGCTGCCAAGGGCGGTACTTCGTCGCTCAAGTTCACGGTCACCGCTTTGCCCGAGGGCGTCGAGGAGCGTTCCGCTACGGCTATCCTTTCGTCTAACGGCGAGATTCTCGGCGTGCCTTATACGGTCACGGCCAAGGTTACCGTGCGTCAGTCGCCCTCCGGTTCGGCTACTCCCGATACCAACGTCGCTGCCGTTCGCGCCTTGCTTGTAGCCATGAATCCCACTTCGACCAAGACCGACGTCACCGCCGATATCGGCGCTATGACCCTCACGGGTATCGTCGTTTCCAATTCGGAGGGTAAGAACACCGGCAGCGATTGGAATATCGCCATTCAGGATGGTGCCGCCGTTAAGAATTCCGGTCTGACCATTTCCTGCTCGAAGTTCCAGTCCGCTTCCTACGCTCCCGGTACGTGCGTCACGGTTGCTTTGACCGGTGCGCAGGTGCAGCTTTACAACGGGTTGCTCCAGCTCAACATTGCCGACGCTGCCGCCGAGGCTGTCAAGACGGTTTCCACCGACGCTCCGGAACCTGTTGTTATCGCTCCCGATGCTTTGTTCGATTACGAATCCATGCTCGTGCAGGTCGACAATTGCTATCCTACTGCTGGTTATGGTGCAGGTTGGAATACTTCGACCAACAAGGGCAACGTCAATTTCGCTACCGCCGACGGACAGGCTTTCGTTTGCCGCACCGGTTCCAAGGCCGTTTTCAAGGATCAGACCGTTCCCGAGAAAATGGGTTCGTTGGTCGGCATCGCAGGGCGTTACAATAACGATAAGCAGATTTCGCCCCGTACTATCGACGACATCAAGCTCACCGAGGCTATTCCCGAGCCCGAGTATACCGAGACAACTATTGCCGGCTTGACTGCAGGCAACCGCGAAATCAAGGATGCTACCATCGTCGGCGTTCATCAGCAGGCCGTTATGCTTGCTCAGAACAACGACGGTACGGTCAATTACGTGCTTGCTTTCAACAATGCCTGGAAAACGCAGGATGCCAATCCGTTTATTTCGGATGTGGACAAGACGGCTTCCATCAAGGGTATTGCCGCACAGCGTTACGGTCTGTGGCAGTTCTCCGACTTTACGATTACGCCGGGTGCCGCCTCGTCGCTCGTATTGCCCGAGCCTGCAAATTTCGATGCAGCTGCTATCGCAACGTATACTTCCGAAATCGCTGCCGATGTGAACAAGGCTGCGTATAAGTATATCAAGATGACGGGTACGCTTACCATCGAGGTGGGTGCTTCCTATAATACCTACAGACTTCTCGTTCCCGGTTGCCCGACCGAAATCCAGTTCGCCTACGGTCTGAATTCTTATTTCGACGGCCGTGCTTCGGGCGACGTGGTCGACGTGACCGGTTTCGCTCTGGGTTACGATTCGTCGAACAGCCGCATGAACGTCTTGCTTCGTTCGATTAAAGAGAATACTTCGGCACCTTCGTTGCTCTTCACTACGGAGCCCAAAGTTTTCGCCGGTAGTACTCCCGAAGTTCAGAAGCTCAATTTCGTAGCTAAAAATATTCCGAGCGACCAGCTTGTTACCTTTGCATTCTCCGGTACCGATGCCGATAAGTTCAATGTCGAAGCCCAAGATGCTACTTCTGTCACCATCAAGGCTGTCGGCGACAATGCCAGCGGAGCCCCCTATACCGCAAAGCTCGTTGCGTCTTGGAATGGTACGACTTTGGCTGAACTCGCTGTCGAGCAGGAAGCCCAATTGCCTGACGGTGCAAAAGAAGCTACTGTCGTTTGTGCCAATTTGGGTTATGCAAATCAGTTTAAAGTGACATCCATTACTGGCTTCGAACCTTTGGCTTTCTCTATTTCTAAAGCAAGTGGCACAACAGATCCTGCGTTCTATACCTCTACTGGTGCCATCCGCTTCTATGCTGGTACTACGCTTACTATTTCCGGTGCAACTATTCTGAAAGTAGAGTTTACCTTCGTTACGGGTAATTATAATAATTGGAAAACTGTTTCTACGGGTACGTACAGCGGTTCCGAATGGACGGGTGAGGCCCCCGAAGTGGTCTTTACGTCTGACCCGAATAAAAATAGCAAGGGCAAATACGAGCAGACGCGTGTTTTGACGATTAAAGTGACTTATAAAGAATAAGTTTTAAATCGTTTCTACCCTAAACCCAACTCTTGGCGGGAGTAATATCCCGTCAAGAGTTTGGTTTCTTTGAAACTCTTTTTTCTCTTTCGTAATTTCCCGGAATGTCTCTTTTCAAGAATTTCCATTTGCCCGCGTGGTTGTTTGCGGGTGTTCTTTTCCTTTTCGCGGGATGCGGCGGGAGCGATGACGATTCTCTTATCGTCGTGCGGCTCGACGCAGAGACCGTGAATTGCAACACTACATCGAACAGAATCATCGCCGTCGGCGACGCCATGACGTTCGTCGCCACCATCCTCTCGCAGGACGTCGGCGATGCTTGGTGTTCGTTTTCTTCGTTCGATACATTGATCGAACCCCAGTTCTCCAAATCGGGTCTCGTCGGTGTTCCGATGAACCTCTACCTCCTCCGCAACGAGACCGACCAGGTCCGCGAGGCGCTCATCCGCGTAACGTTCGCCAACGGTTTCAGCGCCGATCTCACTTTAAGGCAGGGTGCTTTTTCGCCTACCGCCGACTTCGACCGTCAGTGGGGCGAGCAGCCTTTCTTCCGCGAGGGCGATACTTATATATATAAGACTTATTATACCACCCTTATCCGCGGCGGGTACGTCCGTAATTACTCCGTTTGTTACGATACCCAGAAGCGCGTTTCCCATTGGGTCGCTTATCCTTTGACCCGTAATTACGTCGAGCCTGCCGTCACTCGTACCAACGCCTGGTCTTACGACCCCAACACTCAGTTGCCCGAAATTCCCGTTCAGTACCAGTTCAACGTTGCGAATACTTACGGTACAGGCGATGCCCGCGGTCACCAGCTCCCCTCGGCCGACCGTTACAGCAATAAGGAAACCAATGCCATGACTTTCTATTCGACCAACATTATGCCCCAGAATTCCGATTTCAACGAAGGGGTGTGGGTCGACCTCGAAAATAAAATCCGTGATGTAAGAGCCCGTAACAGCAGGGATACGATTTTTGTCGTGACCGGCACCTATTTCGCCGGCAATCGTTACATTACGGCCCGCGACGGCACCAGAATCGGTTATCCGTCCAATTGTTGGAAGGTCTTGCTGCGCGGTTCCGGCGGCAAGGCTGTTTGGGATTGTTCTGCCGACGAGCTCTACGGCATCGGGTTCTGGTTCGCCAACGATGCTTCCAATACCGCGTCGTTGCGGAGTTACGCCACTTCCATCGCCGACATCGAGCGCAAAACCGGGTTCGCGTTCTTCCGCAACATCCCCGCCGGGGCTGCCGACGCCGTCAAGGCGCAGAACCGTCCCTCCGATTGGAGCCTATAAAATTATTCAATATCATCCGTCATGAAGAAAATCCTTTTCACCGGTCTGTTCGTCGTCTTGTTCGCGGCAGGCATCGCGCAGAAGCCGTACAAAATCGTCTTCTACAACTTCGAGAACCTTTTCGATACGGTCCGCGATCCCGACATCTTCGACGAGGAGTTCACTCCCGGGGGGCTCAAAAACTGGAATTCGGCCAAGTACAACAAGAAAATCGCCAACCTTGAGCGCGTCTTGTTCGACATCGCTGCCGCGGACCGTGATTTCCCCATCGTCATCGGCGTCTCCGAGATAGAGAACCGCAACGTCATGGAGGACGTCATCGCGCAGCCCAAGTTGGCCCCGGCCAATTATCGCATCGTCCATTTCGATTCGCCCGACGCACGTGGCGTCGACGTCGGTTTTTATTATCGGCCCGACAGGTTCAAGTTGGAGGGCAGCGCGCCCATTCCGTTCCACATGCCCGAGTTGCCAAACTTCCGTACGCGCGACTTCGTCACCATGTGGGGGACCATCGACGGCGAGCCCTTTTTCTTCCTCGTCAGCCATTGGCCCTCGCGTCTCGGGGGCAAGGAGGCTTCCGACCCCAAGCGTTTCGCCGCCGCCCGTCAGGTGCGGGCCATCGTCGATTCCGTCCAGCAGGCCAATCCCGCTACCAAGGTCGTTGTCATGGGCGACCTGAACGACGACGCTACCGACGACAGCATCGTCATCGGTCTGAGTGCCAAGGGCAAAATCAAGGATTTGCAGCCCGGCGACATGTTCAATCCCTATATCGCCTTGCTCAAGGCCGGTTACGGTACGTTGGCTTATCGCGATGCGTGGAACCTCTTCGACAACATCATCGTCTCCGGCAACCTCGTCGATGCGCCCGCCGGGACCCTGCGTTTGCTTTCCGTCGGTACTTCCAAGTTCTACGGCGGCATCTTCCGGCGGCCTTACATGCTCCAGCGCGAGGGTCAGTACAAGGGTTATCCCCTGCGTACGTTCGTCGGCAACAATTTCCAGGGCGGGTTCAGCGACCACTTCCCCGTCTTCATCTATATCGGCAAACAACAGTGCAAACAATAACCTTATGAAACTGAAATCTTTACTTCTCCTTCTCTTCGCTGCGGCCGTTTGTTCCGGCGCGTATGCGCAGGACGGCGGTATCCGTGGCAAGGTCGTTTCGCGCGGCAGCCGCGAGGCGTTGGGCAACGTGCGTGTCACGCTCGAATCCACCGGGTTGTCCGCCGTCACCGACAGCAACGGTAATTTCGTCTTCGAGAACCTCCCGCAGGGCGATTACCGCGTCGCGTTCGAGGCTCCCGAGTTCGAGGAGCTCGAGTTGCGCGTCCGCGTCGGGCAGAACATGCGCGATTTGTCCGCGGTCGTCGTCTCGCCGTTGATGACTTCCGACGGTTTCGACGATTCGGTCTTCGCCGAGTTCGACAGCGATTCTTCGGCTTCCGACGAGCAGGCCCTGCCGTCGTCGCTTTCTTCGTCCAAGGACCTCTTCAACAGCGTCGCTTCGTATCGTTTTTCCGAGATGCGTTTCAATGTCCGGGGTTACGATTCGCAGTATTCCGACATCTACCTCAACGGTATCCGCTTCAACGACGCCATGACCGGTTACGGCCCTTGGTCTTTGTGGAGCGGTCTCAACGACGCTACCCGCAACCAGAATACCGTCGCCGGGCTCGCTTCGTCCGATTTCGGTATCGGGGGCATCGCCGGTATGACCAACGTCAACGCGCGTGCTTCCCAGATGCGTAAGGGTTTGCGCGTCAGCGTCTCCAACGGCAATCAGATGTATCGTTTCCGCGCCATGGTCTCCTATGCTTCCGGACAGTTGGACAACGGATGGTCTTACGGTGTTTCCGTCGGTACGCGCCAGGGGGGCAACGGTTACGTCGACGGGGTGTATTACAATTCCTATTCGTATTTCCTCTCCGTCGAGAAGCTCTTCCGCGACAGCCATCGGTTGGCCCTCACCGCTTTCGCTTCGCCTTCGGAGCGCGGTGCCCAGCAGGCTTCGACCGACGAGGCTTACCGGCTCTTCGGCAGCAACTATTACAATCCCAACGTCGGGTACCAGGACGGTAAGCTGCGCAATTCCCGCGTTCGCAATACTCACGAGCCTGTCGTCATGCTCAATTATACGTGGGATGCTTCCGAGCGTACCCGTTTGAACGCCGCCACCGCCCTGCGTTTCGGTAAGAACGGTTATTCCGCTCTTACTTGGAAGGACGCCAGCGATCCCCGCGGCGATTACTACCGTTATCTGCCTTCGTCGCTCCTCAGCCAGATCGTTCCCGGCGTCACGTCGCCCGAGACCGAGTACGAGTACCGTTTCCGCGCCCAGCAGCTCGCGCAGAATTTCACCGGTATGTTGCAGTACGACCGTTTCTTCCGCGAGAACCGTTTCATCGACAATACCTTGGCCGACCAGTTCGCTTCCAGCACGGACGAGCAGTTCAAGAATACCATCGGGACCCAGTTCCGTTCCAACCTCATCCTCGAGGAGCGCCACACCGACCAGCTCGACTATAACCTCGCGCTCGACGTCAACCATCAGATTCGCAATAATATGCAGATTGTCGCCGGGGCCAACCTCCGCGTCAACCGTACTTGGTATTACGACGAGGTGAAAGACCTGCTCGGCGGCGATTATTGGTACGACATCGACAAGTTCGCCGAGCGCGACATGTCGCACAGCGCCGTCAATTACCAGAACGATTTGGATTATTATTACCAGACCGGCCACGCCCGCATCGCCCGCGTGGGGGACAAAATCAGTTACAATTACCGCGCTCACCTGCTCGAAACCAGCGCCTGGGCGCTCTATACCTACGCTGTCGGCGGGTTCTCGATGAATGTCGGCGGTAAGGTCGGTTATTCGTCCATGCACCGCGAGGGTCTGTGGCGCAAGGGTCTGTTCCCCAACAATTCGTTCGGCGATTCCAAGACGCTCGATTTCCTCATTTACAGCGGTAAGCTCAATCTGTCGTACCGTTTCTCCGGCGCCCATTCGCTCGAAGCCGGGGTCGCTTTCATGCAGAACGCCCCCAAGTTCGTCAATTCGTTCGTCTCGCCCCGTACCCGCAATACGACTACGCCGGGCGTTTCCGCCGAGCGGATTTTCGGTACCGACCTTACCTATAACCTCAACCTGCCTTATATCAAGGCGCGGGTTTCGGGTTATTACTCCGCCATGACCGACCAGACCAAGGTCATTTCGTTCTACGACGACGTCGAGCGTTCGTTCACCAACTTCGCCATGAGCGGTATCGACAAGCGTTATTACGGTGTCGAAGCTGCCGTCTCCGTGCCTATCTGGAATGGTATTTCCGCTGTCGGCGCCGTCAGCTGGGGCGATTACACCTATACTTCCAACCCCGACTTCATCCAGACCATCGACAACAGCGAGGTCGTCGCCCGTGGCGACCGCGTCAATTGGAAGGGCATGCACGTCGAGAGTTCGCCGCAGCTGGCCCTCAACGTCGGGCTCGATTACCGCGGCCCGCGCAATTGGTTCGCGTCGGTCAATTTCAATTACTACGACAATCTCTACCTCTCGATGAACCCGTTGTACCGTACTTCTCAGGCGACGCAGTATTATTCCAACATCATCGCCAGCGAGGTCAACAAGCCCGACATGGACATCGCCAAAATCAAGACTGCGGCCAAGGGTATCGAGGAGATGCGGGCCCAGGAGAAGTTCGGCGGGTTCTTCACGCTCAGCGCCAGCGTCGGCAAGAATTGGTACATCCGCCGTCAGTACATGTTGGGTTTCAGCCTCGAGGTCAAGAACATCCTCAACGACCAGGACATCCGCACCGGCGGTTACGAGCAGATGCGTCTGCGCCGCGTCCGCACTCCGGAGGGTGTCAAGTTCTCCCGCTTCGATTCCAAGTATTTCTACATGCTCGGGACCAATTATTATCTGAACGTCTATTTCCGTTTCTAACCTCGTTTAGCGATTCTGCATTATGAAAATCAATAAGTTATTTTTCGTCGCGGTGTTCGGCATCCTGTGCGCGGGGTGTTACAACGATTTCGATACGCCCGCTCCCGCCAAGGTCTGGACCGACGAGGACATGGCGTCGCTCGGGCTCGAACCCATTTCCATCAAGGAGATGAAGAACGTTTTCATCAACGAGTTCGGTTCGTTAGACAATACCGGTTCCAACGGTAGTTGGTCCGATACCAAGACCGTCAAGCTCGGGGCCCCCTCGACGCCCATCGAGGAGGGTTTTTCCAATATAAAGTTCCGCGAGGACATCGGCAACCGTTATATCAAGGGCAAGGTCATTTCCAGCGATGCGCAGGGCAATGTCTACAAGTCGCTCTACATCGACGACGGCACCGCCGCCATCGAGCTCAAGCTCTGCGGTACGCTCTACACTACTTTCAAGCTCAACCTCGGGACCATGGAAAGTACGTGGGTCTACGTCAAGCTCCGTGATTTCTACCTCGGTAATTACCGGATGATGCTTTCGCTGGGCGATGCTCCCTCCAATGCGCTCAATACGGGTCTGGCCGATAAGTATTACGCCAATTCCAATTTCGAGAGCGTCGATATGTGGGCCAACCTCAACAATCCCACTTTCAACCGCGTGCTCGCGGGTGGTCCTTGTCAGTTGGATGCTACCAATATCAAGGTTGTCAATTCGTCCAATTACAACGAGTTGGGGCAGGACGATTACGGGCGTCTGATTCGTTTCGAGGGCGTTACGATTCGTTATGCTGGCGTCAAATATCAGGACTTGCAGCTTGATGAACAGGGCAATCCGATTATGAATCCCGTCTACGGGAAGTTCATTGCCGAGGGTGGCAAGCCTATCTTCGATCGGCAGGGTGCAGTCTGGTATTATAACAAGGCTCATGAGCTTGAGCAGCTTCTTGACGAGAATGATAAGCCGGTCTATGAGTATTTGTGGACCGATGATATTGAGAAGCCAACTATCGGCGACAATCCCTATCCTAATTGGATCGTTACCGATTCGGGTTCGCCCGTCTTCAGTGCTTGGTATCATTGGGCTTACAGCCGCGAGAACGTCAGTCTTTACGGTTCGGTGCTTATGATGTTGAATACCGAAGCTACGGCCACCAACGTTGCTGGTGTTTATGGTATCCGCACCAGCGGTTATTCGCGTTTCGCCATGCGGCCGATTCCCGCAGACGGTAGTGTGGGCAATGTATTGGGTATCTATAGTATCTATTCCAAGAGCGCTACCTATCCTTACGCGCAGTACCAGATTACCGTCAACCGCATCGAGGACCTCGAATTCCCCGAGGAGTCGTTGCTCTCGCAGGAGTGGATCGACCACAATACGCCCGACGCTTCCTACAATCCGCCCGTCAAGGACGGCAGCGGCGAGTACGACGAGTAGTTCCGTTTTCCAGGGATTGCGGTCTTTCCGCCGCGTTCCCGTTTTCTCCAAGAGGTGCCCGAAGGGCACCTCTTTTTTCGTGTTCTTATCTTTCCGCCCATCCCGACCGCCTCGTCCTGTTGCCCCTTCTTCTGCTATTCCGGATTCTCATCCACGTCATCCCGGATGCCCCCTCCTTGTCATTCTGGGTACCCTTCCCCTCTTTGTCATTCTGAGCGCAGCGAAGAATCTGTTTTCCTGCCCTGTCATTGCCGGAAGCAAAGGTGCGGGCGCCGTCGTAAATATTTTTCGTCTCTCGCTGTCGGATTCGCCGTAAAATCGTTACCTTTGTCTCCGGCAGTCTCTCTCGGGGTTGCCGACATTCGGACTTAAAGCGCATCGGCTTTACTTTCTTACTGATGAAACTTGGCGGTTTTTGACGGTGTAGGAGTAGCAAGGTTGGTGCTCGCGTCGTTTTTCGGCGTGGGCATTCGTATTGTTCTCTACACCGGGTACGCCAAGACCTCATCAGTGGATCATGCGAAGTGTTCCACGCTTTTTGTTGTCCGGGAAACGATGAACCTAATCCGAATTCGATGAAGATTCTTGTTTGTTTGCTGGCCTTCGCGTGTCTGTGGGCGCCCGGCCGTTCCTTCGCCGCGCAGCGCGACAGCCTCGGGCACGGTCGTTTGGCCGTCGCTGCCGTTCCTTTGATCATGGGCGGTGCTGCCATGACTTTCTGCGACCGCGATTTCCGCGATTTGCGCAATAGTTACGCCGTCGGGTTCCGCCACGATTACGACGATTATCTCCAGTACGCGCCTTTGGCGTTCGCTTGGGGATTGAAGGCTTGTGGCGTCAGGAGCCGCAGTTCTTGGGGGCGGATGATCGTCTCCAACGCCTTTTCCGCCGCTTTGATGGCTGCCATGGTCAATTCGCTCAAATATTCCGTGCGGGCCGAGCGCCCCGACGGCTCCACCCGCAATTCTTTTCCGTCGGGGCATGCCGCTACGGCTTTCATGGCTGCCTCTATTCTCCATAAGGAGTTCGGCCATCGCAGTCCGTGGTTCAGCGTCGGGGGGTACGTTGCCGCCGCCGCTACCGGCATCACGCGCCAGCTCAACAACCGCCATTGGATGAGCGACATCATGGTCGGCGCAGGCATCGGTATCCTCTCCGTCGAGTTGGGTTATCTCTTCGCCGATTTGATTTACCGGGAGCGGGGTATTGCCGACATCGGTTCTTTCCCCGATTTCGACCGTTTCCGGCGGCCGTCGTTCCTTTCGTTGCACGCCGGGGCTACTACCGCTTTGGGAAGTTATACCGTCTTGTCCGGCAGGGAGGTCCGTTTCGCAGGCGGCCCTACGGTCGGGGTTCGCGGCGCTTGGTTCGCGACGCCTTACGTCGGGGTCGGCGGGCGGCTCGCCGTCGGCAGCATGCGGTTGGCCATCGACTCGGAGGCGCAGAACGAGTTGCAGTATGGGGCGTCGGTCGCCGTCGGGCCTTGTTTTTCCTATCCGCTCACGGCCCGTTGCGCTGTCGGGTCGCATTTGTCCGGCGGATACGAGTATTTCAAGCGGATGCGCAGTTCGTTCGGCGATTTGGGCGACCGCGGCGGTGCGTCGATAGGAACCGGGGTTTCCGTGACTTGCGTTGCCACGACAGGTTTCGGCGTGCGGTTTTCGGTCGATTACGACCTTGTCTCGCCCGTGCTCCGCGGGTCCGAGGAGTGCCTGCATAAGCTGACCGTCGGCATGGAGGTCTGCACGCTTTTCTGAGCAATCGCTGTCTGCTAAGCCCGGCAAAACATCGGTGGATAGTTCCCATAGCAAAACGTCCGCCGCTCGATCGAGCGGCGGACGTCTCTTTTTAGCCGTGTATGTTCGTTATTCGGCCTGTTCCGGGCGCATGACTACCTTCACAAGGTTGCCATCGCTGAGTATCTTCTTCGCCAGGGCTTGTATGTCGGCGTTGGTCAGTTCGCGCAGCGCCTTTTCGTAGCCGGCCAGATAGTCTTCGCCCGAAGTGTACTTCGCGCGGATGTAGCGCATCCATTGGTGGTTCTGTTCAAGGCTGTTCTTCCAGCTCTTGAGCATGAATTCGCGGGTCTTCTCGACGTCTTCGGTCAGCGGGCCTTCGGCCGCTATCTTCTCGATTTCCGCCATCACGATTCCCAGCAGTTCGTCCGCCATCTCTTCGTTGGTGTCGAATGCGATGTTCAGTTTGTAGGTCTCGTTGGGCAGGTATTCGGTGCCGCCGTAGACTTGTACGCCGTAGGTGCCGCCCTTTTCCTCGCGGATCGAAACTAAGTAGCGGGCGTCGAGCGCCTGCGTCAGGAAGGTCAGCGCCAGTCGGTTCTTGAACGTGTAGGGCATCTCGCCCGAGAAGAGGTAGTGTACCGATACCTTGGGCTGCTGCATCGGCGCGCGGAAGTCTTCGGTCACTTCGCCCTTGACCGGGGCGCTGTGGTCGTCGATGGCTTCGGCTTTCGTCTTCGTCACGGGCAGCGAGCCGATGTATTTCTCGGCCAGCGGTTTCAGCGTCGCAGGGTCTATGTTGCCCACAAACGTGAACGTGAAGTTGTTGGCGCCCGCGTAGAGTTTGTCATGAATCACGGGCAGCATCCCGAACTCGAAGCCGTCCATTACTTCGACGGTCGTCATCCGGCGGCGGGGGTTGTTGCCGTAGGCTGCGTCCAGGTAGCGTTTTTCCATGACGAAGTCGGGGTTCGATTCCGCATTTTCCAGCTGCGAGCGCAGCATCTTCATCAGCGTCGCGTAGTCCGTCTCGTCGTAGCGCGGTTGTACGAAGTTCAGATAGAGCAGTTGGAGCATCGTCTCGATGTCTTTCGGCGAGCACACTCCGTTGATTTGGGTCTGGTAGTTGTCTACGCCGAGTTCCACCGACGCCGAGATGCCTGCCAGTTGTTTGCGCAGGTCCGAGGCCGAGAATTTGCCCGTGCCCATCATCGAGACGTAGACGGGCAGCCATTCGGCCATCGGCAGTTCTGCGTCGGTCAGCAGCGAAAGACCGCCTTCCGATACCGCGTTCATGCGTACTTCGTCGGCTTTGTAGGTCGTGGGTTTCACCACAATCTTCACTCCGTTCTTCAGCGTCCATTCCGTCGTGCCGTAGGCCGCGTCTTCAACCGTTTTCTTCACCGGCGAGCCTTTCAGCTTGGTGCCTGCGGGCAGCAGCGGTTCTTTCACGGCCGTGTCTTCGTAGGCTTCCAGTTCCGAGTCCGTCACCCGGTCGCGGATGGCCAGTATCTCGGCTTCGGTCGGGGTCTCAAGACCTTCTTTTTCCGGGGCCGTGATGACGATTACTTGGTTCGCCGGCGTTATGAGGTGCTGTGCTATCGCGTTCACCGCATTTACGTCGATGGATTTCAGCAGCATGCTGTCGATCTGCCATTCGGTCTCGGCCGCAGGCATCGGCGTGTTCTTGCTGAAGTTGTCCAGGTAGATGTCCACATATTCCGCGTTCGTGCGGTCGTTGCGGTTCGTGTACTTGCGTTCCGCGCTGCGCAGCAGGTTGTTCTGTGCGCGCTCGAATTCGCCTTGCGTGAAGCCGAAGCGGCGCACTTTCTCCATTTCGCCGTAGATGGCCTCGAAGCCTTCGGGCAGTTTGCCGTCCTGCGTCATCACCACGAACACTGTCACGTTCATCGTCGGGATTACGCCCAGGATGTCGCCTGCGCTCATGCCGCCGCCAAGGAACGGCGCGTCGGGTTTCATCGCGATTTCTTGCAGCCGCGCGTTGGTCATCGACGACATGTAGGCCTGCGCTACGTCAAGCATTTCGGCCTGCACCGTGTTGTTGAGTTCCTTGGGCAGGGCTTCGCGCTTGATGAACAGCTGGATGCGCGAGCCTTGCATTTCCGGGTCGGTCGTGATGCTCACGATGGGTGCTTCGTTGTCCGGTACCGTGATTTTCTCCTTGTGCGAAGCGTTCGCTTCCGGAGCCGGTATGTCGCTCATGAGTTTCTTCACCTTGGCTTCGACGGCGTCCACATCCACGTCGCCCACTACGATGACTGCCTGGTAGTCCGGGCGGTACCATTGGTGGTAGAAGTCGCGCAGCGCCTGGTGGTCGAAGCTCTTCAGATAGTCCAGATAGCCGATCAGATTGCGGTGTTCGTATTTCGAGCCTTTGCCCAGGGCCTTGATCATCGCCATCATCGAGCGCCATTGGGCACCGTCGCGCGTGCGGAGTTCTTCGCAGATTACGCCGCGTTCCGCGTCGATTTCGTCGCCTTCGAGTGCAATGAAGTGCGACCAGTCGTGCAGAATCAGCAGCGCCGAGTCGATCACTCCTTCGCGGGCCGTCGGCACGTCCTTGATTTGGTAGGTCGTGTGGTCCCAGCCCGTCGCGGCGTTCAGGTTGTAGCCGAATTTCACGCCCACGGTCTCCAGGTATTCCGTCAGCATCTTGCCCGGCAGGTTCTTCGTGCCGTTGAACGCCATGTGTTCGAGGAAGTGGGCCAGACCTTGCTGGTCGTCGTTTTCCTGAATGGCGCCTACGTCATGCAGAATGTAGAAGTCTGCCTGTCCCTTCGGTTTTTCGTTGTGGCGGATGTAGTAGGTCATGCCGTTTTCCAGCTTGCCCGTGCGCACCGCTTTGTCGGCCGGAATCGGTGCCATCATGCCCGGTTGGGCCGCCATGCTTCCCGCGGTGAGCACCGCAAGCAGCAGGAACATCAGTTTTTTCTTCATACTCTTTTCTTTTTTTAGGAAGATTGTTTCGTTGCAGGTTCTTCCGGGCGGTATTCGATGATGTCGCCCGGTTGGCAGTCCAGTTCGCGGCAGATCGCTTCGAGGGTCGAGAAGCGGATCGCCTTGGCCTTGCCGTTCTTGAGAATCGAGAGGTTCGCCGGGGTGATTTCCACGCGTTCGGCCAGTTCGCCGAGCGAAATCTTGCGGCGCGCCATCATCACGTCGATGTTGATGATTATAGCCATTTTCCCCCCCCCTTTCATAGCCATACGGATTGTCATGGTCGTTCAGATGGTTAGTTTCTGTTCTTCGCTCAGGTTCTGCCCGATGGCGAACACTTCCGCCGCGAAGATTATCAGGATGCCGATGATGATTGTCGAGTAGGAGAGATGGAACGCCGTGTCGACGGTGTACTGGCTTCCCGCCAGCAGTTCGGCCGCCCGGCGGTTCATCGTCCACACGACCAGTCCGTCCATCAGTTCCGTCGCTATGGCCAGTCCGCCGATGGCACGCAGGTACCATACGTTGCGTTTGTCCAGCGTGCGTTCTTCGCGGATCGAGCGGCGTACGGAGTTTATAATCAGGAACATCAGCGCGATTATCGTCAGATAGGCCAGCAGGGTCAGCATCACCGAGACATAAATCCAGCCGCTGCCGCCCAGCGAGCGGAAAGCCAGCCCTATTATCGACGTCCCGGGTGCTTCCTGTTCCACTACAAGCCCGATTTTGCGGATTTTCGTGTCGATTTTCACGTTCGGGTTTTCCGGCAGGGCAAGGACGTTTTCGGGGCTTTCGTCAATAGTAATGTTTTCAAGCATGTAGATAAGCCGCGGCGTTCCCGAGCCCCAATTGCGGGCCAGGTTCATGCCTATTTCGTCACCGTCGGCGTAGCCCCGGTTGAATCCGGGCAGGAATTCCAGCGCAAGCCCCGCCGTCAGCGCAATGAAGAACGCTATGTAGATGGCCAGCAGGCGTTGCAGGAACGGTTTCTTGTTCTGCATGTTCCGTGTGTTTTGGTTCTGCGGTCCGCGTGCGGACCCTTCGACAGCAAAGATACGATTTATTTCTGAAAAACAAATAATATTTATCGTTTTTCGATAAAATAGGGTTCGCAGTCATAAAAAAAGACGGTCGGACGACCGTCTTCGTTAGTCCCGAGACCGGTTCCGTCATTCGGCGTTGTCTTTCAGCTGGCGCCAGTACGAGGCTTTCAGCGCCATCGAGACCGAGGCTATCGCAACGATTGCCACCAGCGTCACTATGAACGTGATGGCTTTTACGCCTATCGCTCCGCAGACGGCTCCGCATATTCCGGTTGCAATCACCGCCGCTGTGCCGAATATCAGACTGATGAAGAACATCGTCCATTTGCTGCCGTAGGTCGCTGTGTTCGACGCGCGGAGCGCTTCGATGGGGTTTTTGCCTTTTTCCAGCAGATAGTAGTAGGCCAGCGACCACGACAGGGCCAGTACGATGCCCGGGATGAACAGGAACAGCATCGCCGCATAGATGCCCATGATCTGCAGTATCGAGGTCAGCAGAAATTCGCCCATGCAGCGGCGGTATTTGCTGTCGAAGATTCCCAGCGGGTTGATGACGCTGCCTTTGGCCAGTTCCGCAGGCAGCAGCGTAATGGCGATGGTGGTGCCTACGTTCAGATAGGGTATCCATATCGTCACCAGCCACAGCGCCACGGCCGCCATAATCGACGGGGCGTTCTTCACTCCGATAGTCAGCGCATCGTTGAGCGTCTCCGCAAAGTTGAGTTTCTTGGGTTCCAGAAGTTCCATAAGCATTTGTTTAAGGGAGGGTTTTCTGCCGCTAAGTTACGAAAAAAACACTACCTTTGTATATCCTTATCCCGCAAAGTCATGCAGGCACAGAAGTCTCTCTATTCTTATCGTATCGAGCCGCAGGAGGTCGATTTCACCTTGCGGGCGACTATTCCCGCGTTAGGTTCCGCCGTGCTCAATACCGCAGGCACCGATGCCCACGGCAAGGGTTTCGGCGTCGATGCCTTGAATGCCGACAACCATTCGTGGGTCCTTTCGCGCATCGCGTTCGAGTTCGACAGCCGCCCCGCGCAGTACGCCGATTACACCGTCGCCACGTGGATCAGCGATTACGGGCGTGTGCTTTCCACGCGTAATTTCGTCCTCTCCGACGCCGAGGGGCACGAGTTCGGGCGCGCCGTTTCGCAGTGGGCCATGATCGACTTGGCTTCCCGCGCCGCGGTCGACCTTTCGTGGGTAGGCGACGCCCATGCCGACGCCATCGTCGACGCGCCGCCCCCGGCCGCCATGCCGCGTAAAATCCGGGCCGTCGAGCCGTCGGTCGTGTGCGAGCACAAGGTCGTTTACAGCGACATCGACTTCAACCGCCATGTCAATACCATGCGTTACATCGAGATGATGCTCGACATGCTGCCCGTCGAAAGGCTCACTTCCGAAGCTCCCGTGCGGCTCGACGTCCATTTCCTCAGGGAGTGCCGTCTCGGGCAGACTTTGACCGTCGGGGCCGAGTTCCGCGACGAGGGGGCTTTGTTCGAGATCGGCAGCGGCGAAGGGGCCGTGGCCGTGCGGGCCGCCGTCGAGTGGAAATAGTCGTCGCTCAGTCAGATACATGGAACGGGTTTTGCAGCGTCGTTGCAAAACCTTTTTCATACTTATGGAAACCACCGAAGTCAAGAGCAAGTACAAGGTCAGCATCGACCTGTTGAACGACGCCGTGGGCAAGGAGATCGCCACGTCGCTCCAGTACATGTATTTCCACACCCGGTTCGAGGATGCCCGTTACCGGTATCTGTCGCGTATCATGCGCGAGATTTCGATTGCCGAGATGCGGCATATCGAGGAGTTTTCCGACCGTATTCTCTTTCTCGAAGGCGACGTCGACATGAACGCCGCGTTCCGCACCCGGCAGATTACCGACGTCAAGGAGATGCTTCAGTTCGCCGTGCAGTTGGAGGAGAGTACCATCGACAGTTACAACCAGGCTTCGCGTATCGCCGCCGAGCACAACGATGCCGTCACTCACAAGATGTTCCAGGACATCATCGTCGAGGAGGAGCAGCACCTCGATACGTTCCGCACCGAGTTGCAGAACCTCACCGATTACGGCGAGGAGTACCTCGCGCTCCAGTCCGCCGCCGGCAGCAAGCACACCGCCCGCGCCCTGCACCACCATTCCCACGACGAGTAGCGCCGGCTGCCCGTTTCGTCGCGGAGCCTCCCCCGGGAGGTTCCGTTTTTGTTTTCGGTTCGGCCGCACCCAAATTTATTTGGCATTGCCCTCGCCTTGCGTTATCTTTGTCATAGAGTAAGCACGCATTCGCTATGAAAATCACCATCCTTGGCCCTGCCCATCCTTACCGGGGCGGGTTGGCTTCCATCATGGAGACCATGGCCCGGACGTTCCGGCGGCGGGGCGACGAGGTGTCGGTCCGCACCTTCACCCTGCAATATCCCTCCCTGCTTTTTCCCGGTAAAAGCCAGACGGTCGACACTCCGCCGCCCGGCGATTTGTCCATCGTCCGGTGCGTCAATACGGTCAGTCCTTTCAGTTGGTGGCGGGTCGGGCGACAGCTGCGGCGCGAGCGGCCCGATTTCGTCCTGTTGAAGTATTGGACGCCTTTCATGGCGCCGTGTTTCGGTACCATCGCCCGAATCGCACGCGGCAACGGCCATACGAAAGTCTTGTGTCAGATCGACAACGTCGAGCCCCACGAGCATCATGCGGTCGACAAGCCGTTCAACCGTTTCTTCCTCCGGTCCGTCGACGGGTTCGTTTACATGTCCGAGCAGGTCCGCCGCGAGCTCGCGGCCTATACCGACGCTCCGGCGCTCTTTTCGCCCCATCCGTTGTTCGAGCATTTCGGCGGCCGCGTCGACCGCTGCGAGGCTTGTGTGAGGTTGGGGCTCGACCCGGCCGTGGGTTACGCCCTCTTTTTCGGGCTCATCCGCGATTACAAGGGGTTGGATTTGTTGTTGGATGCGTGGGCCCGGCTTCGGCGCGAGGGGCGCATCGGCGGCAGGAAGCTGATTGTCGCCGGAGAGTTCTATACTTCGCCCGAGCCTTATCTGGCGCAGATCGCCGCGCTCGGATTGCAGGACGAGGTCATTCTCCACGACCGTTTCATTCCCGACGCCGAGGTGAAATACTATTTTTCGGCGGCCGATTGCGTCGTCCAGCCTTACAAGACCGCTACTCAGAGCGGCGTCACGCAGATTGCTTACCAGTTCTGTACGCCCATGATTGTCACGGACGTCGGCGGGCTCGCCGAAATCGTGCCCGACGGTCGGGTGGGCTGCGTCTGCCCGCCCTCGGCCGAGGGGGTGGCCGACGCTATCGAGCGTATCTACGCACCCGGGGTCTTGGAGCGGTTTCGCGAGAATTGCATCGAGGAACGGCGCCGTTTTTCGTGGGAGGAGATGTGCAGCCGCATTGCCGAGCTTTATAATATGGTGCGGTAGCCGCTAAGCAAGCCGTTACGAAAAAGCCGGGAACCTTTCCGCAAGGTTCCCGGCTCGTTTTTGTCCGCCCCGTTTATTTCTTGATGTTGGGCAGTTCCAGACCGTAGCCTTTCTTCCGGTCTTCGAGTTTCAGATAGAAGCTGAATATGAACGCCAGCACCCCGAACGACGAGAAAATCATCATCGGCGTCGTGTAGCCGCCCGTCGCGTCGAGTACCTTGCCGATGAGCAGCGGCACCAGACACAGGCCGATGTTCTGTATCCAGAATATCAGGCAGTAGGCCGAGCCCAGTATCTTTTCGTCGATGATTTTCGGTACGCTCGGCCACAGCGCCGCCGGTACCAGCGAGAACGATACGCCGAGTGTCACCACCAGCGTCAGCGCCAGCCATTGCGACGGGAAGAGCGGCAGCAGGAACGCAAAGCACAGGTGGCAGCCCGTCATGATGATGGCGCCTATCATCAGCATCGTCGCCCCCTTGCCGCGGAAGTCCAGCAGCGCCCCCAGGAACGGCGTCAGAATCATCGCCAGTATCGGGAAGCAGCTGAACAGCCGCGCGGCCGATTCGGCGTCCACGCCCAGCGTCACCTCCAGGTAGTTCGGGGCATAGCGCTGGAACGGGAATATCGCCGAGTAGTAGAGTACGCACAGCAGGGCCACCAGCCAGAACATCTTGCTCGAAAATATCTGTCCGAGGTCTGAAATGTGGAATTCTTCGTCCGACGATTTTTCTTCTTTCAGTTCCCCGGCCGCTATCAGCTGTTTGTCCAGTTGCTTGTCCATCACGACGAATACTGCGTAGCACAGCATGCCGATGACAAGCAGCGCCGTGCAGAAGCCTACCGGGGCCACGATGGATTGGTCGAATTTGTTCGAGATCATCGGGGCCAGCCACATCACCGCAAAGACGCCCAGCCGCGCGATGGCCATTTCAAGGCCCATCGCCAGCGCCATTTCCTTGCCCTGGAACCATTTGGCTATGGCTTTCGAGACGGTCGTGCCCGCCATTTCGCATCCGCAGCCGAAGATCATGAAGCCCAGCGAGGCCATCTTCGCGCTGCCCGGGAACGAGGTCCACCAGCTGTCGAGCCAGCCGCAGAGCTGCGTCGTCTGGAACCAGTCCGTGATGCCCACGAACTTGACCGTCGCGCCCAGCACCATCAGTCCCGCCGACAGCAGGCCCGTGAAGCGGATGCCCATCTTGTCGAGGATGATGCCCGCAAATATCAGGAAAAATACGAATACGTTCAGGAAGTACTCCGACGCCGCATAGGTGCCGAACGTCGAACTGTCCCAGCCGCGGGCCGTTTCGACCAGCGATTTGAGCGGCGACATCACGTCCACGAACATGTAGCCGAAGAACATCATCGACGCGATCAGTATCAGCGCCGTCCAGCGTGCTGCCGCCGAATCGTTGAGTTTGCGTTGGATTGTTGCTGTCATTTGTTATCTTTTTGGATGTTAGTTCTTTGCATGGGGTGCATGGCGTTTGAGTATTTCGTAGGCTTCTTCGATGCCCAGTTCGCCCGCTTTCGAGAGGTCCAGACACCCTTTGCGCGTGTCTTTCATGTAGAGTTGGACGATTCCGCGGTTGTAGTAGGCTTCCGCGAACCACGGGTTCAGTCCGATGGCCTTGGTGTAGTCCTCGAACGCTTCCGGCAGGTTGCCCGACAGGGCCCGCAGGTTCGCCCGGTTGTAGTAGGCGTGGGCGAATTCGGGGTAGAGTTTGGCCGCCTTGTTCAGGTCGGCTATCGCCTCGTCGTAGCTGTAAGTACGTTTCGGGTTGTTGTTCAGCCGGTTCGCCGGGTCCGCGTCTATCGTGATGCGTTGGTACGAGTTGTCTATCGACGATATGAAGTCGATCATTTCGGCCCGCGTCGTCGAGCGGTTCAGATAGAGGAACGGGTTGGTCGGGTTCATCTCGATGGCCGACGAGTAGGTGTTCACCGAGTTGGTGTATTGTTTGATCTGCGATTGGGTCACGCCGCGTTCAAAGTAGTCTTTCCACGTCGGGTCGGCCGTTTTCAGCCGTTCCGTGCAGCGTTTGTCGAGCAGCAGCAGCGTGTCGGGGTGCAGGTCGCTCACACGGCACGAGAGCACCAGATAGGGGTTGCCGATGCTGCGGCGGAAGTCTTCGACCCGTTGCTGGTGGTGGCGTGCGGGTTTGGGCAGCGTGTCGGGGCGCATCAGCGTGAATTTGAACAGCGGCAGCAGGCGCATTTCGTCGCGGCCGCCCGTGCGGCCCGCCATCTTGTCGAAGTCGGCGCCGGCCGGCCGGGTGTCGAACGACAGCAGGCGGTCGAAGCGCTGCGTCGTGTCGGCGTATATCGAGTAGGTGCTGTCGTTCAGGCGCGTGCGGTATTCCGCTATCTTGCGTTGCGCTGTGTTGCGGTCGGCGCGGGCTCCCTTGGGGTCGCGCAGCAGTTCGCGCAGGCGGCCGCGGTAGATGTAGGCGTTCGCGAAGTCCGGGTAGAGCCGGATGGCCGAGGTGTAGTCTTCGACCGCTTTTTCGATTTCGCCCAATTGGGTGTGAACCCCCGCACGGTTGTAGTAGACCAGTACGTTGTTCGGCGAGTAGGCCGCTACCCGGTCGTAGTCTTCCAGCGCTCGGTTGTAGTCGCCCACCTGCGCGCGCAGCATCGCCCGGTTGAAGTAGGCCAGCGAGTTGAGCGTGTCGAGTTCGATTACTTTGTCGAAGTCGGCCAGCGCCTGCGTCGGACGGTTCGTCGACGAGTAGACCAGCGCACGGTTGAAGTAGGAGAGCAGGTAGGCCGAATCGCAGGCGATGGCTTTGTCGAAGTCGGCTTCCGCTTCCCGGTAGCGGCGTTGGTGCATGTAGAGGTCGCCGCGTTGGTTGTAGCCGTTGGGGTTTTCGCGGTTGGTGCGGATCGCCATGTCGAAATTTTCGTAGGCGCGCAGCGTGTCTTTCAGATGCAGGTAGCTCAGCCCCCGGCAGATGAAGGCGTCGGCCACCTTGTTTTCCTGGCGGATGAATTTGTCGAAGTCTTCGATGGCTTCGGTGAATTGTTGGTTCAGCAGGCGCGTCACGCCCCGGCTGTAATAGGGTCCCGGCAGGTCGGGCCGCAGGTCGATGGCTTCGCGGAAATCTTGCAGCGCGTCGTCGTAGTTGCCCAGTCGCGAGCGCGTCACCGCACGGTAGGTGTAGGCTTGGGTGTAGACCGGGTTTTTGGCGATGGCCGTCGTGAAGTCCGCTTCGGCGCCTATCAGGTCGTCCAGGTTGTACTTCGCTATTCCGCGCAGGAAGTAGCCTTCGTAGGCGTCTTCATCGAACCGCAGCAGGGTGTTGAGCGTGCGGATGGCTTCGCGGTAGTTGTTGTCCATCATGCAGCGCTGGCCCATCCAGAAGAAATACTCCCGGTTGTACTGCGCCCGGGCCCGCAGGCCGCTCAGCAGCGCCATGCCCAGCATGATGAATGTGATGATTTTCCGCATCTTATTCGTACAACGTGTTTTTCCGGCGTTTTATTTTCTTGCCGGTCATCGGCCAATTTTTAATTATGAATTATTCCTGTTCGTACCCGAAGCGGCGCAGCTGCCGCGGGTTGTTGCGCCAGTCGTCGTTCACCTTGACGAACAGTTGCAGGAATACTTTCTTCTCTAAGAATTGTTCCAGGTCTTCGCGCGCCGCCTGGCCTACGCGCTTGAGTTTTTCGCCCTTGTGGCCGATAAGTATCCCTTTCTGCGATTCGCGCGACACATAAATCGTCGCCGCTATGCGGTCGATGGCCGGTTCTTCCTTGTAGCTGTCGATTTCGATTTCGCAGCAGTAGGGTATCTCCTTGTCGTAGTTGCGCAGGATTTTTTCGCGGATTATTTCCGACGCGAAGAAGCGCAGGGTCTTGTCCGTCAGCGTCTCTTTCGGATAGAACGCCGGGCCTTCGGGCAGCCGGTCCAATATCGTCTTGAAAAGTCCTTCGATGTTGAATCGTTCCTTGGCCGACGCCGGGACTATCTGCGCTTCGGGCAGTGCCGCGTGCCATTTTTCGACCAGCGCTTCCAGCGCTTCGGGCGTCGTGAGGTCTATCTTGTTCACCACTACGATGGTCGGTATCCCGCTCCGCGCTATTTTGCCTACGATTTCTTCCGAGCGGTCGCCTTGTTCCACCGTGTCCGTCACATACAGAATCACGTCGGCGTCGGTCAGGGCTCCCGTCACGAATTTCATCATCGACTCCTGTAGTTTGTAGCTCGGTTTCAGAATTCCCGGCGTGTCCGAGTAGACGATTTGGAAGTCGTCGCCCGAGACTACGCCCATGATGCGGTGGCGCGTCGTCTGCGCTTTCGAGGTGATGATCGAGAGTTTTTCGCCCACCAGCGCGTTCATCAGCGTCGATTTCCCTACGTTGGGGTTGCCTATGATGTTTACAAAGCCCGATTTGTGCATTTCCTTATCTCGCGTTTTTATCTTCCAAAGGTAGTTATTTTCTGCGGATTTTTCTTATTCGGCCTTAAAAATGGCGGCTTTCCCCATCGCAGGAAAAGCCGCCGTTTCTTGTCGGTCCGGTCGTTTACCTCCGCATCATCCCGCCCGGGAATTTGGGCATCCGCAGGTTGCCGCCCGCCACGGTCTTCATCATCTTGCGCGTCTGCTCGAATTGTTTCATCAGCCGGTTCACATCGGCCATCGTCGTGCCGCTGCCCTTGGCTATGCGTTCGCGGCGGCGGGCATTGATGATTTCGGGCTGTGCTCGTTCGGCCGGGGTCATCGAGCCGATGATCGCCTCGGTCTGTTTGAATACGTCGTCCGGTATGTCTATGTCCTTGAGTGCCTTGCCCATGCCCGGCAGCATCGAGGCTATGTCTTTCAGATTGCCCATCTTCTTCACCTGTTGGATTTGGGCGATGAAGTCGTTGAAGTCGAATTGGTTCTTGACGATTTTCTTCTTCAGTCTCCGGGCTTCTTCTTCGTCGAATTGTTCCTGCGCGCGTTCTACCAGCGACACCACGTCGCCCATGCCCAGAATGCGGTCGGCCATGCGTTCCGGGTGGAATACTTGCAGGGCGTCCATCTTCTCGCCGCTCGATATGAATTTCAGCGGTTTGTCCACCACCGAGCGGATCGAAATCGCCGCACCGCCGCGCGTGTCGCCGTCCAGCTTGGTCAGTACCACGCCGTCGAAATCCAGCCGGTCGTTGAATTCCTTGGCCGTGTTCACAGCGTCCTGGCCCGTCATCGCATCTACTACGAACAGCGTCTCCGAGGGATTCACCGCCGCCTTGATGGCCGTTATCTCTTCCATCATCGCCTCGTCCACCGCCAAGCGGCCCGCCGTGTCGACGATTACCGCGTTGTGGCCTTTCTGCCGAGCGTGTTTGATGGCGTTCTGCGCTATTTCGACCGGGTTTTTGTTGCCTTCTTCCGTGTAGACTTCCACACCGATTTGCTGGCCCAGCACTTTCAGCTGGTCGATGGCCGCAGGGCGGTAGACGTCGCCTGCAACCAGCAGTACCTGACGCCCTTTCTTGTTCTTGAGCAGCGCCGCCAGCTTGCCCGAGAAAGTCGTTTTACCCGAGCCTTGCAGACCCGCAATCAGTATCACCGCAGGCGTGCCTTCCAGCTTCACGTCCGTCGCCGTGCCGCCCATCAGCAGGGCCAGTTCGTCGCGGACTATCTTGGTCATCATCTGCCCCGGCTTCACCGCCGTCAGTACGTTCTGACCCAGCGCCTTTTGCTTCACCGTGTCGGTGAAGGTCTTCGCTACCTTGTAGTTCACGTCGGCGTCGATGAGCGCACGGCGGATTTCCTTGAGCGTCTCCGCTACGTTGATTTCCGTGATGCGGCCTTCGCCTTTGAGTATCTTGAACGACCGTTCGAGTTTGTCTGTCAGGTTTTCAAACATGGTTTTCCCAATTTGGCTTCAAAGGTAAGCAGAAAATCGTACGCCTGCAAATCCGCTCCGGACTTTACAGCAGGCCCGCTTCGTAGTAGGCTACGATCTGTTCGATGATGCGGTCTTCGCCCTCCTTGTCGTAGGCCGACTTGAGGTCCTGCCCGAAGATTTTCGAGATGCCCTGCCAGAATCCCGCCACGAATCCGCCGCGGAATTCGCGCAGTACGTCGTAGGCCGTGCGGTCGGTTTCGCGGTCGATAAGTTTCAGCAGTACGCGCCCTTGCGTGCGGGTCATGTGTTTCAGTACGGGCGTGTATTCGTCCTTGATTTCGTCGTAGACTTGTTTGATGTAGGCTTTCTGTTCCTTTTTCGTCGGCAGGCGCAGCAGTTCGGCTTCCATTTCGGCCATCTTGGCCCGGGCGGTTTTCGCTATCGGGTAGACTTTCTTCACCGCGTCGACCAGTCGGCGGTAGCGGCGCAGGTCGGCCGGGCGTTGGAAAACGGGGACGGGCGCCACATGGATCAGCGGCGTCGAGTCGCCCTGTTCCACGGTCCATTCCTGGTAAAGATAGCCGCGGCCCCCTTGCGCCCGGAGTTCCGGCTGCGCGGCGCACAGCACGCACAAAAGCAGCAGCAGCTTTTTCATGGTCCGTAAATTTAGTTATCTTTGTCGGGCTGTCCGCGCCGTGCATCTTCGGCGGCGCGGGCCGGTCCATGCAAAAATAATCAATTCGTTCCCAATACGGAAATCATCATGTTGGAAAAAGGACTTACGGCCGTCAGCCGCACGACGGTGACGCCGCAGAATACCGCCGCCGCCATGGGTTCGGGCGACATGCCCGTTTTCGCCACGCCCGCCATGGTCGCGCTGATGGAGAACGCCGCCATGTTGGCAGTCGCCGGGGCGTTGCCCGAGGGGGCCACTACCGTCGGCGCCGAGATGAACGTCACCCATATCAAGCCCTCCGGTCTCGGCACCGAGGTCATCGCTTCGGCCGTCGTCACGGAGGTCGACGAGAGGAAAATCACCTTCACCGTCGGGGCCCGCGACGCCGAGGGGCTTATCGGCGAGGGTACCCACGTGCGTTTCGTCGTCGACCGCGCGCGGTTCCTCGCCAAGGTCCGGTAGGTTACAGACCTGCCAGGTGCTGGAGCCAGATTGCCAGCATGCCCGCCAAGTAGCCCGCCAGTACCAGCGGCGATATTTTGCGCAGGTACCATCCGAATTCGATTTTTTCAAGTCCCATCGCCACCACGCCTGCCGCCGAGCCGATGATAAGCAGGCTGCCGCCCACTCCGGCGCAGTACGAAAGCAGGTGCCAGAACAGGCCGTCGGTTACGAAGCCTTGCATGAATGCCGGGTCGGCGCTCGCCGCTGCCGTCGCGGCGTCCGCCACCGGGTACATGCCCATGCAGGCCGCTACCAGCGGTACGTTGTCGACGACCGACGACAGGATGCCGATCAGTCCTGCAATGGCGTAGGGTTCATGCAGGTGCTTGTCGAACCATTGGGCCATCCCCGTCAGGATGCCTGCGCTCTGAAGCACTCCCACCGCCATCAGAATTCCCAGGAAAAACAGAATCGTCGGCATGTCGATGTGCTTGACCACTTTCGACACGCGGTTCTGGATAGATTCCTCCATGTCGCGTTTGCGGTCGTAGAGGATTTCGGTCAGCGCCCAGTTTGCGCCCAGGGCGATAATCATCCCCATGTAGGGCGGCAGTCCCGTCAGTTCCTTGAAGACAGGTACGAACAGCAGTCCCGCTACTCCCGTCACCAGTATCGTGTGGCTCATGCGGCTGTCCACTCCTTGCGGCAGGGGCGCCGCTGCGGGTTCCGTCGTCGCCGCCGTTTCGCCCCGGCTTACGTAGCGCATCGCTATCGCCGTCGGCACCGCCACCGAGACCAGCGACGGCAGCAGCAGTCCGTACATCAGCGGCCCGGCCGTGACGTTGCCCCGCATCCACAGCATGATCGTCGTCACGTCGCCGATGGGCGACCACGCGCCGCCGCTGTTGGCCGCCGCCACAATCAGTGCGGCGAATATCCACCTTTCGCGGCGGTCGTCGATAATCCGGCGCAGAAGCATGATCATGATGATGGCCGTGGTCATGTTGTCCAGCACGGCCGACATGAAGAACGTGATGACCACCAGCAGCCACAGCAGCCGTCGTTTGCTGCGGGTCCGGATGCGCGACGTGATGACGTTGAATCCGCCGTGGGTGTCTATCAGGTCCACGATGGTCATCGCGCCGATAAGATAGACCAGTATTTCGCACGTGCTGCCCAGCTGGGCGGTCAGCTGCGCGCCGATTTGCGGGTCGTGGCCCGCCAGGCTGAATATGGCCCACAGCGCGCCGCACATCAGCAGCGCCACGGCCGATTTGTTGATTCCGATTTTGTGTTCCAGCGCGATGAGCAGGTAGCCCGCGCAGAAAATCGCGATGAGGGTTGCAAGCATGGTTCAGGATTTCGGGGGTGCGTGATTTCGGATGCGTTTCTTGGATATTGCGTTTTTTTGATTACCTTTGCAACTGCTTTCGAGCAGCGATTGAGCTGTGGTGTAATGGTAACACAGCAGATTTTGGTTCTGTCGTTCCAGGTTCGAGTCCTGGCAGCTCAACTCCTTTCAGCAGAAGCGGAGACCCGGCGTCGGGTCTCCGCTTCGTTTTCGGGCCGGAACTGTCAATAGTTCTTTTTGCCCTGCAGGCGGTCGGCGGTCTTGTCGACAGCCTGGCCGATTTTGTCGGCGGTCTTTTCCGCGCCCTGCTTGATGTTGTCGCCTACCTTGCGGGCCGTGTTGCCCATGCGGTCGGCAGCGTTTTCCACGCCGTTTTTCATCTTGTCGGCGGTCTGTTCGGTCTTGTTCTTGCAGTCGGTGGCCTGGTTGAGTTTGTCGCCGAACTGTTTTTCGGTTTGCCGGTTTTCCCAGCTGTTCTTCGTGTCGTTCATTGTCTTGATTTTTTACCGTTCAACATGTTTTCTTCGTCGGGTGATCATCGAGACGATCCACAGCAGAACGACAGCTCCGGCAATCGAGGTCAGGAAGCTGCCCAGCGTGCCTACGGGTACCCACCCGAACCACGAGAAGATCCAGCCTCCCAGCACACCGCCGATCAGACCTACGATCAGATTGATGACGAGGCCCGAGCCGTCGCCCTTGACGATCAGGTTGGCGATCCATCCGGCCGCCAGACCGATTAAGAGATACCACAGAAAATACATAGTTTTCGTTTTTTTGACTTAACGTCTGCTTCGTTGCAAATTCCGTTCCCCAATTCGCCGGACGGGTAAAAATACAGGGGCAATACGTGCCCCGCCCCGATGGATTCATTCTCCATCGGGGCGGGTGAACGTGTTGATACCTTGCGGAACAGACAGGGCCGCCCAGCGGGCGGCCCTATTATCAGAGGTGTTTATTCTTCGTGGCCTGCTTCTTCCAATGCTTTGGCCAGTTGGTCGGGGCACGAGGTGCCGCGGCCGCGGCAGTCGATGCCTTTGAGGCGGGCGACGGCTTCTTCGGCGCGCATTCCGCGCACCAGCGCCGCAATACCCTGCGTGTTGCCGTGACAGCCGCCCGTGAAAGCTACGTGGCGGATTACGCCGTCTTCAAGTTCGATGTCCACTTGTTTCGAGCAGGTGCCTGCGCAGGCATAACTTATTTTCTTGTTCATGTCGTGCCGTGCGGATGGCTTATTTCTGTTGGTTGCTGTTGTCGGCCACCACCATGTTCTTGTCGATGCGCAGGGTCACATCGCTGTCCACTTCGATAAGCAGCGAGGTCTCTTTCACTTCCTTGACCGTGCCATAGATTCCGCCTGCCGTGATTACCTTGTCGCCTTTTTTCAGTCCGTCGCGGAACGCCTGCATCTGTTTGCGGCGTTTGGCTTCGGGGCGCCACATGAAGAGCCACAGCACCAGCACCATCAGGCCGATCATGATCAGGAAGCTGTATTGCTGGAAAAATCCGGGTTGGGGTTCGGCGGGCATCGCCTGGAGGAAATTCATCATAACTCTTTTTTGTTTTGTTGTTTCTGGTTTTGCTTGGGCAAATATAACAATATTTTCGGGATTTCCCGAAATCCGCACCCCCTCATCGGCGATTCCGGGTACAGATTCACCCGTTCGGAACAGTCGGTATCCCTTTGCCGGATACGGGTGCAAGCGGCTCGTTTCCCAAGTGTGGCCTGCCGCTAAAAATATATTCGGTTTGTAATCGTTTGTTTGTCAGTTGTTTGCTCGGTTTCGACTTCTGCGTTCGCGGTTCCCCGGCGGAATTTTTTTGGTAACTTGCTTGAAATGCGTTACATTTGTTGACAAATTGCACTTTCCGCCGCTCTCCGGGGCGGGTCCGTGCGGAAGGTCTGAAGCGGGTGTTTCGGGCCGGATTCCGCCGCGGAGCCGTCCGGTTGGCGGAATAGTTGCAGGTTACCTAAGTCGAACCGTATACCGTGCTGCGGCCTATGAGCCAGATTTTTCTGACATACAAGGGACTCTTGCCTTTGATTCCGTTCGTCGTGGCGTTTCTGTCGGTGTGCTGGATTCACCCGCGGCTGGTCAAGCTGGCTTACCTCAAGGGGATTGTCGACAATCCCGATTTCCGCAAGCTGCAGCGCAGTCCCGTTCCCGTGCTGGGCGGCTGCGCCGTCTTCTTCGGCATTTCGCTGGGGTTGGGCATCGTCAGCCCGTTCTTCGATTCTTCGCAGCTGCCGATCATCATGGCGGCCATGACCCTGATGCTTTATATCGGGACCATGGACGATATTCTGAATCTGTCGCCGGGGTTCCGTTTCTTCGTCGAGGTGCTTTGTTTGGTGCTGCTCGTCGTCGCAGGCGGTTTCAGTATCAGCCATTTCCATGGGCTTTGGGGTATCGGCGCCATCCCGTGCTGGTGGTGCAGCGCGCTGCTCACGGTCTTCGCCGCCGTCGGCATCATCAACGCCATCAACCTCATCGACGGGGTTAACGGCCTTTCGTCGGGTTATTGCATCATGGCGTGTCTGATTTTCGGCACTTTTTTCTTCTTCGCAGGCGATTTGGTCATGGTCCTGCTCGCCATCGTCTGCGTCGGGGCTTTGATTCCGTTCTTCTTCCACAACGTTTTCGGCAAGAGTTCGCGGATGTTCATCGGCGACGGCGGTACGCTCGTCATGGGGTTGGTCATGTCGATTTTCGTCATCCATACTCTGGACGCCCGGTCGTTGGGTGCGGTTTTCGCCGCCAGGGGATTCGGGCTCATCCCGTTCACGCTCGCCGTGTTGTCGGTGCCCGTGTTCGATACCCTGCGCGTCATGTCGGCGCGCGTGCGGCGGCATGTTTCGCCGTTCCATCCCGACAAGACGCACCTTCATCATTTGTTCATCGACCTCGGGTTTTCGCATATCGGCACCACGTTCTGCATCCTTTCGCTCAACGCCGCGGTCGTCGTGTGCCTTTGGGCCTTGTATGCCGCGGGGGCTTCGGTCGAGGTGCAGCTCTATGCCGTCGTCGCGCTGAGTTTCCTGGTCACTTTCGGGCTCTATTATTTCGTGCGATGGAACGAGCGGCGCAGGAATCGTTTCTACCGCTTCCTGTTGCGGTTGGGCCGGGTCTCGCAGTTCGAGCGGCGGGGCGTCTTCCTTTGGTTCCAGCATCTTCTCGACCGGATATGACAGTTTCAGGCAGGTTGCTTCGGCGCCTGCTTTTTTGTTGGCCGTCAGCGCATCCGGCAGGGCGGTTCCAGGCCGCAGGCGTCCAGCAGGTCCGTGTCGCGGAACAGGGTTTCGGCCGCTCCGTCGGCTGCGATTTCTCCGTCGCGCAGGACAATCATCCGGGGGCAGAGTTCCCTTGCCATTTCCATGTCGTGGGTGGCTACCAGCATCGTGTGGCTAAAACGTTTTAGCAGTTCGAGCGTCTGCCGCCGGGCCCGCGGGTCGAGGTCCGAGGTGGGTTCGTCCAGCACCAGCACCGAGGGTTCCATGGCCAGCACCGTGGCGATTGCCGCGCTGCGTTTCTGCCCGCCCGAGAGGCGGCAGGGCGATTCCTTGCGCAGGTGCAGGGCGCCCACGGATTCGAGCGCCGCCGTGACGCGGGCTTCGATTTCTTCCGGCGTCAGTCCCATGTTCGCCGGGCCGAACGCCACGTCTTCTTCCACGGTCGGCATGAACAGCTGGTGGTCGGGGTTCTGAAAGACCAGTCCCACCGTTTGCCGCACTATCGGCAGCGTGCGGGGCGTCAGGCCGATTCCGCCGACCGACACTTCGCCGTCGGTGGGCAGCAGCAGTCCCGCCGCAAGCAGCAGCAGGGTCGATTTCCCTGTGCCGTTCGCGCCCACGAGGGCGACTTTTTCGCCGTGCGTAATGCGCAGCGAAACGCCGTGCAGCGCTTCGTGGCCGCCCGGATAGCGGTAGCCGACGCGGTCGAATTGCAGGTAGTGGTGGCTCATCGGAAAAGACGTGTCAGGGTTTCTACCGGATAGCTCCAGCGCGCGGCGATCAGTGCAAGGCTCCAGCCCGTCAGAAAGGCGGTGTCGGCGCGTCGCCAGCGCGGCTTCCCGGCCGTGCAGTCGGGTATGCGTCCCGTGAAGCCGCGGGCCAGCATCGCCCGGTGTATCTGTTCGGCCCGGTCGAAGGTGTGCAGCAGCAGTTGCCCCACCAGCGTGCCCCACACCCGCAGGGCGGGGTGTTTGCGGCCGAAGCTGCGGGCGTCGCAGGCCCGCGACATGGCCAGCGCTTCTTCGAGCAGAACCCGCAGGTAGCGGTAGACGAACAGCAGCTGTACCGTCAGAAAGCGGGGGATTCCTGATTGCTGCATGGCCCGGCAGAGGGCGTAGAATCCCGTGGTGCCTATCAGCACCAGCAGCGCCGCCATCGAGAGGATGCCCCGCAGCAGAATCGCGGCGAATTCGATGCCGCCCTCCGTTACGGTCAGCGTTCCTATCCGCAGAGCCGGGGTGCGGTCGTAGAGCAGGTTGAAGATGCCTATCAGCGCCACGAACGGCAGTACCGCCAGCGAGCGGCGCAGGAGCGGCCCGAGCCGCATGCCGCCCAGCGTCGCCGTCGCCATCGGAAAGAGCGCATAGAGCAGGATTTCCGACAGCTGCGGGAGCGGCACCGACAGCATCGTCACCAAATAGACCGTCGTCGCAAGCAGTTTCGCCCGGGCGTCGAGCCGGTGCATCGGGCTCTCCGTCCGGGCGTTCCGTTCCAGCGCGTCGAGTGCGCAGAGGGCATTTTGCAGGCTGTTTTTCATGCCCTTTTGCGTCGCGTGCGCAGCAGCTGCGTGCCGCCCCATGCGGCCAGCAGCAGCACGCCGCAGCCCACCAGCCCGGCCGTCGTGGTGCCGTAGTCGGGCAGGGCGGCGGTGGTCTCCTGAATGGCGGCGGCCGTGCGGTGCAGGTCGTCGGGCGCCGGGGCCATTTCGGCGGTTCCGGCCGTTCGGCTTAGCGACCATTCCAGCCCGTCGGGCTGCGACGAAGCGAGCCACGAGAACGAACCGCCCACGAGCAGCGCCGCCACGGCGATGGCCGCCAGCGTTCGGACGAAACGGCGCTTGGCCGGCTGCTCCTGCGGTTCGGTTCCGGCCAGCAGTTCCGGGCGGTAGCGTCTCACCGCGCAGAGCAGGGCTCCCGTAGCGAGCCCCTCGCCGATACCGATGGCTAAGTGGATGGGAAGCATGAAAAGCAGGAATTTCCCGATGGGCAGCGCCGTGATGGCCGAGGCTTCGGTCTCCAGCGTCACGGCCAGCGCGCCCAGTTCGAGCCCCGCCACCGATGCCAGCACCGACACCGCGAAAATCCGGCCCGGCGTGGCGTCCGGACGCATCAGGGGCTTGAATACGAGCGGATAGGCCACCAGACACGAGAGTACCGCCATGTTGAATATGTTGCAGCCCAGGGCCAGAAATCCGCCGTCGGCGAAAAGCAGGCATTGCAGAATCAGCACCGACGAGAGGGTGAGCAGCGCCGCCCACGGTCCCAATATCGCCGAGAGCAGGATGCCGCCTACGATATGGCCGCTCGACCCGGTGCCCGGAACGGCGAAGTTAATCATCTGCGCCGCAAAGACGAAGGCTCCCATGACCCCCATCAGCGGCACGATGCGTTCGCTGTGCAGCGCATCGGTGTGCAGTCCGCTCCGCGCCGGGCGCAGTTTGCGGACCGCCGTGCCCAGCAGCACCAGCGAAGCGGCTCCCGCGACGGCAGCCACCGTCGGCGAGACCAAAGCGTCGGACATGTGCATGGTGTCCTATTTTTTGGGTGTGCGGCGCGGCTCGAAAAGCGGCCGGGGTGCCAGGTGGGTCTTGCGGGCCGGGTCCCAGTCGGTGTGGTCGGGGCGTTCGGTCTCGTCGAAGCGGATCAGCGGCAGCAGGAACAGCCATGTCGTCAGGCAGAAAGGCGCGGTCAGCGTCGGGATGCCCAGCGGCGCAAGCATGACGTTCATACCCGCCTGCACGAATACCGTCACGACGATTCCCAGCAGCGCCCACACGGCCGAACGGCGGTTGGGCTTGTAGAAGACCGTGCCCAAAGCTATGGCCGTCAGCACGGGGCTGAATCCGTAGAGCCCGCCCGCGATTCCGCTGCCCGAAGCCTCGAACAGGATCGCTACCAGCAGCGCCACGGCCGAACCGACGGCTGCCCACAGCGCGGCGCGGGCGCTGCTCAGCAGCAGCCCGATCAGAAACAGCAGTCCCGTCACCCACGAATCGACCAGGAACACCTGCCCGAGGCCTTTGAGCCAGTAGACGATCAGGTGGCCCAGCCGCAGGTTTTCGCCCGACGCGAAAAGCGTCGGCAGCGTCGGGTCGCTCAGATGGGTGGGCGGCATCCCGTGCATGGCGCGCGCCGCCAGCAGAAAGAGCCACGTGCAGAAGACGAACGGGAAAGTCAGCGAGTTGACTTTCCACGGCGCCATCACGTTGTTGAATCCCGTGCGTACCCAGGTCGTCATCGCCGCACAGAGTATCAGCGCCAGCCACATCCAGAAGGTGTTGCCCAGGAACGTGGGGAAGGCGCAGCCTACGAGCACTCCGTTGAAGCCCCACAGCCCTTGCGTGCCGTCGTCTTCCGGGAGCCGCAGCAGCCTGCCCGTCAGCGTGGAGACCGCCACCGCGACGAGTGCGCCCCACGCTACGATGCCCGTGCGGTTGGCGCACGAGCCCCAGATGATGCCTGTCAGAAACAGCAGGCCGGTCCATGCGCTGGGCTGGAACATGACCTGCCCCATGCCGCGCAGCATTTTCTTGAGAAGGCCGACTCCGGCGTGGGCCGTCGGCGCAGAGAGAGTTGTTGCCATAGTTTATAAGTCGTTTAATCGGTTATCGCCACGGAAATTCTTCCGGCAGCGGGCGGTGTTTGACTTCTTCGCGCACCGTCGAGCAGAACCGGCGGACCAGTTTCTTGACCGGGCCCGTTTCGTCGCCCAGTGCTTTGTAGAGCAGTCCGCATCCGTTGGGCAGGCGGGTGATTCCGGCCGCCGTGCGGGTTGCGTCGTCGACGAAGGCTTCCGTGCGGGCGTAGATGCGTTCGGCTTCGTCGGGCGGCGTCAGCACAATGGCGTTGGCGAAGACGTCGTAGCCGCCCATCACGCCCAAGGCCGCCGGCGGCTCAGACGCCGGGCGGATGACGAACTTTTCGCGGAACAGCCGTTCGCCGTCGGGGCGTTCGGCCTGCGTCGTCACGGAAAGCACGTCGTAGGCGAAGCGTTCGCCGCGGTCGAAGTATTTGCGGCCGCTCATGTAGATTTCGGCATAGAAAAGCGTCGCCGTGGGGTCTATGCGGATCGTCGTGTCGGCGATGAAACGCGTGTGGCGGCACGGAATCGTCGGCTCGGGCAGGTATTCCAGATAGGCGTCCGCTTCCAGCTCGAAGCACTGCCGGAGCCCCGAATAGTTGTAGCGCATTTCGGCCAGCTTGGTGGCCGCTCCCGTCGAGAGGTGGGCATAGGCGCCCTTGCGGACTGCGAAATGTTGGCGGTAGCGGTCGCCGTCGACATTGGGACCTCCCGACGAAAGGATGTAGACGCACGGCATTTCGGGCATCCCCTCGTCGAAGTAGAGTTCCTGCTGGACGATGAGCGGCGCCCGGCGGTCGAGGTCGCGCATGATGGAGCGCCCCTGGCCGTCGAGCTCGAAACCTAAATAGAGGTAGCCCGTCTTCCCGGGGGTCCCTACCGGCATGGCTTTCGGCTCGGCCAGGTAGGGGGCCATTTCTTTGGCGGCGGAGAAGTCCATCGCTTCAGACCATTGCGGTTTCGAGTTCGGGTTCCTCGTGGCGTTCGACGTCGAACAGGGCCATGCGGCGGATGAGTTCCACCAGTTCCTCGATGCCCTCGCCCGTCATGCAGTTCGTGAAGACGAACGGTTTGCCGGGGCGCATCCGCTCCGAATCGACGCGCATGACCTCCAGGTCGGCATGTACGTAGGGCGCCAGGTCGGTCTTGTTGATGACCAGGATGTCCGACTGCGAAATGCCCGGGCCGTCCTTGCGGGGGATTTTGTCGCCCGCGGCCACGTCGATGACGTAGATGAAGAAGTCCACCAGCGCCGGGCTGAAGGTGAGGGTCAGGTTGTCGCCGCCCGATTCGATGAGCACCACGTCGCCGTCCGGGAAGCGGGCTTCCATCTCCTCGACGGCCGCGATGTTCATCGAGGGGTCTTCGCGCACGGCCGTGTGGGGGCAGGCGCCTGTCTCCACGCCGATGATGCGTTCCTCGACCAGGATGCCCTTGAGCATCTTGCGCACGTGTTTGGCGTCTTCGGTCGTCACGATGTCGTTCGTGATGACCAGCACTTTGTAGCCCATTCCCAGCAGGCGGGGCGTGATGGCTTCGATGAGGGCCGTTTTGCCGGAGCCGACGGGTCCGCCGATTCCGATTCTGCATGTGTTGTTCATTGGTTCAGGTGTTTTGTCAGTTCATGAAAAGTCGTTTGGTTCCTTTTTCGTGCAGCGAGGCCAGGATGTCGGTCTGCGGCGCGAAAGCGTTCATGTCGCAGTAGTCCGCTCCGGCCGCTTCGGCATAGAGCGCTTCGGTTTCGGCCGAAAGCCGGAACAGAATGCGCTGCGTGTCGTAGTGCGACACGCGGACGCAGCGCAGCGCGGCGTTCAGCACCGTGCCGATGGCGCCGTATTGGTGCGAGCAGAAAAGTTCGCGTTCGCCTATGCCGTTGGCCGCGAAGACGATGCCTTGGGCCGCAGGGTAGCTGCCGGGCGTGCGTCCGGCTTCGATTTCGGCCAGCCAGCGGGCCGCGGTCGGGTCGTCGGCGATGCGGGTGAAAAGCTCGGCCAGTTTCTTGCCCATGCGGCAGGTCATCTGGCGGGCTTCGGCGTTCAGCTTGCAGAGGATGGCCTGCGTGTCGGCTTCGACGATGCCCTCGAAATCCTTGCGCAGGTAGCTGCGATGGGCGTGCAGTGCCGCCACGCCGTCGGTCAGGGCCGCCTGCCGGGCGATGCAGCGGGCGTAGGCTTCGAGCGTGGGTGCATCGTGCACGAGCCCCGTGTCGGCGGCCGTCTCCAGTCCGTTGGAAAACGAGAAGGTGCCGACCGGAAAGGCCGAGTCGGTGAGTGCCATCAGCCGCATCAGCAGCGCGGCGCGGTCAGGCGTGGGCATGATGGTGGTGGTGGTCCGTTTCGTTTTCGTGGTTGGCACCGCCGAACAGCCGGCGGATTTCGTGGGGCGCGAGGTAGGGGATCACTTCCGAGCCCGGCTGGAACGAGCAGTGGACGTGTTCGATGCGGTGGGTGCGCATGACGCTGTCCATCACTTTCTTGTCGACCGTCAGCGGAACGTAGACTTTCGTGCCTTTGACGACGGCGGGCCAATGCTGGTTGCCGATGGCGTGGCCCAGTTCGAGGGCGATGTGGATGATTTCCTCGGGCCGTTCGGACGCGAGTTCGCCGAGGTCGGCCACCAGCACGTCGTTGAGCCGGATGCGGAGCGCCACCATGCGGTTGGCGTCGGCGTCGTATTCCAGGATGTCGCCGTCGAGCAGCTGGGAATGGCGTTCGAGGGCCACGGCATATTCGCTGCCGCGGTCGCCGGGCGCTACGAAACGGCTTTTCTGGGCCGTCCATTGGTCGAGTTCGACGGTTTCGATGTCGGCTTCGGCGGCACGTTCGGCCCACTCGGGCGCGTGCAGGTTGCCGACGATTGCGGAGTAGATTTTCATGGGCAGGAGTGTTTTGTTGAGAGGTGGAGAAAAAGTCCGGTTCCGGAACCATGCGTTTCCGGAACCGGGCGCAGCGTCAGCTGAACCAGTAGAGCTGGCTCAGCGGGAATTCGCGGGCGGGCTTGACATAGGCGCGGACGCCGTTGACCAGCACGTCGAACGTTTCGGGATTGACGTCGATTTGCGGCATGCCCCCGTTGCGGACCATGTCGAACTTGGTGATCTGGCGCGTGCGGCGCACAGGCAGTACCATGCGGTCGAGCGAAAGCCGTTGCTTGATGCCGCTTTCGCAGGCGGCGTTCGAGACGAACGAAATGCAGGTCTTGGGCAGCGCACGGCCCCAGGCGCCGAACATCGGCCGATAGTAGCACGGCTGCGGCGTGGGCAGCGATGCGTTGGGGTCGCCCATGTTGGCCCAGTTGATGACCCCGCCCTTGATGACCATCTTGGGCTTGGCGCCGAAGAAGTGGGGTTCCCACAGCACCAGGTCGGCGATTTTGCCTTTCTCGACCGAGCCTAAGTAGTCCGACACGCCGAACGTGATGGCCGGGTTGATCGTGATCTTGGCCAGGTAGCGCAGCACGCGGAAGTTGTCGTTGCCCTCGGCGTCTTCGGCCAGTTTGCCGCAGGCGTTTTTCATGAACGACGCGGTCTGGAACGTGCGCATGAACGATTCGCCGATGCGGCCCATGGCCTGCGAGTCGGACGACACCATGGAGAGCACGCCCAGGTCGTGGAGCACGTTTTCGGCAGCCTGCGTCTCGGGGCGTACGCGGCTTTCGGCGAACGCCACGTCCGACGGGATTTTGGGGTTGAGGTTGTGGCACACCATGATCATGTCGAAGAGCTCGGCCTGCGAGTTGATGCCGAACGGCAGCGTGGGGTTGGTCGACGACGGCAGTACGTAGGGCATCGAAGCGACCTTCAGCAGGTCGGGCGCATGGCCGCCGCCCGCACCTTCGGTGTGGTAGGTGTGGATCGTGCGTCCGTCCATGGCGGCGATGGTGTCTTCGACGTAGCCGCCTTCGTTGAGGGTGTCGGTGTGGATGGCCACCTGCACGTCGTAGCGGTCGGCGACGTCGAGCGCCGCACGGATGGCCGCCGGGGTCGAGCCCCAGTCTTCGTGGACCTTCAGTCCGCAGACGCCCGCTTCGATTTGTTCTTCGATGGACTGGGCCACCGAGCAGTTGCCCTTGCCGAGCATGCCCACGTTGACAGGCAGCGTTTCGAGCGATTCGAGCATGCGTTCGGTGTTCCACTTGCCCGAGGTGATGGTCGTGCCGTTGGTTCCGTCGGTGGGGCCGATGCCGCCGCCGAAGAGGGTGGTGATGCCGTTGCTCAGCGACGCGTAGGCCTGCTGGGGCGAAATCAGGTGGACATGGCCGTCGATACCTCCGGCCGTGAGGATGAGGTGTTCGCCCGAAATGGCGTCGGTGGCCGCTCCCGTAATCAGGTCGGGGTGCACGCCGTGCATGGTGTTGGGGTTGCCCGACTTGCCGATGCCCGCGATTCTGCCGTCCTTGATGCCGACGTCGGCTTTGACCACGCCCAGAATCGGGTCGATGATCGTGACGTTCGTGATGACGATGTCGAGCGCCCCTTCCTTGGCGGTCATCGTGTTGGCCAGCCCCATGCCGTCGCGCAGGGTCTTGCCGCCGCCGTAGACCACTTCGTCGCCGTATTCGCGGAGGTCCTTTTCGATCTCCACGTAGAGGTCGGTGTCGCCCAGCCGGATTTTGTCGCCGACGGTCGGACCGAACAGGTTGTTGTATTCCTGACGTGAAATTGTTGCCATGTTGCTATTTTTTTGCGTTGTTGTCGTTGTGCGGAGCTGCGGCCTGCTGTTTCTTGTAGGCGGCTTCGGCTTCCTTTTCGGCGATTTCCTTGAATCCGGCCAGACGGACCTTGCGCACGGCCTTGAGCCGCGCCGGGAAGTAGGTCGGGGCGTCTTCGTCGCCCGTGTAGCCCATGACCAGCCCGTTGAAGCCGATGATGCGGCGCTTGCCGGCGTAGGCGACTGCCTCGACTTCTTTCTGGTCGCCCGGCTCGAAGCGGATGGCCGTGGTGGCGGGGATGTTCAGATGGCAGCCGAACGCGGCGTCGCGGTCGAATTCCAGGTAGCGGTTGACCTCGAAGAAATGGAAGTGCGAACCCACCTGAATGGGACGGTCGCCCGTATTGCGGACCACGAGTTTGACGGTTTTGCGTCCTGTGTTGTATTCGATAGGGTCTGTAGCCAGTAGCACTCCGCCCACAGGGACGGGCTGCGCGGGCTTGAACCCCGGTTGGTTCGGATAGAGCCCTGCGGCCTGCCGCTGGTCGGCAGCCGGGGCGGATTTTGCGGTATTGTCCATGATTCGGCTTTTTTAGGTTATTTGATGGGGTGGTGGATGCTCACCAGGCGCGATCCGTCGGTGAAGACGGCTTCGACCTGCAGCAGGTCGACCATGTCGGCCACACCGTCCATGACGTCGCTCTTGCGCAGGACGCTGGCTGCGGCGGTCATCACTTCCTCGACGGTCTTGCCCGCCCGCGCTTCTTCGAGCGCCGTGGAGGTGATGTAGGCCACGGCTTCCGGATAGTTGAGCTTGAGCCCTTTCTTCATGCGTCGTTCGGCAATCATGCCCAACGAAAGGAGCATCAGTTTGTCGATCTCTTTCGGTGATAAGTGCATAGTTGTTGTGTTTTTTTGAGGATTACGGCACCCGCCGCCCTGCGTTCGCGGGGAGACCGACGGCACGTCTTCGCGCTCAGTTCAAAGAATATGCCAGGACGGCGAATGCGGCTGCGGCCCGGAATTTGCTAACTTTGCGGCAAATTTTCTCAGAATTATGTTTCGAGCAATGCTTATTGCAGGATTAGGAGGCTTCGTCGGCACCTGCCTGCGTTTTCTGACTGGAAAAATCTTCCACTTCGCGGGGGCCGAAGCCTTTCCGTGGGGAACCTTCACGGTCAACTTGATCGGCAGCTTCGTCATCGGCATCTTCTTCGGGATGGCCGAGAAGACGCACTTGATTTCGCCGTCGATGAACGTGTTCCTCATCACGGGATTCTGCGGCGGCTTCACCACCTTTTCGTCGTTTTCCGACGACATGTACCTGCTTTTGCAGCACAAGCAGTGGCTCGGGTTCGGGCTCTACGTGGGGCTCAGTTTCGTGCTGGGTCTGTTGCTCGTGTGGCTCGGCAGATCGTTGATTAAAACGATTTAGCAAGCAGTGCCAAAACGAAAACGGGCTATTCGGTATGTGCCGAATAGCCCGTTTTGCCGTATGCGTACCGTTATTTACGCGCTATATAGAAAAGGTCGAAGCTCTCGTCGCTGACGGGTCCGAGCCGATAGTCGTCCATAAGGATGGAGGTAGTCAGTTCGGTGTTCTCCTTGAGTAGCTTGCGGCGGTTGATGCGGTTGAGGATGTCATAGGGAACCTGGAGCAGGCGCCGCGGCAGACGGTGCTGGAGGTCGAAAATATCCAGCCGGGCCATCCGCTCCACGCTCCGGCGGTTCTGCTCGTAGTAGGCCATGACCTTGTGGTTGCCGGAGACGCCCAGCATTTCGACCTCTGCGAAGATGCCGAGCAGTTCGCGCAGCTGACAGGCCGTATATTCGCGCACATGCCACGGATTGCGCGTGAGCGACATGGGGGCGTTGGGCGTGGTGACGATGAACCGTCCGCCGGGACGCAGCACCCGGTATATTTCGCGGACGAACTCCGCATCCTGCTTGATGTGCTCGATGACTTGGAACGAAATCACGCAGTCGAACTCCCCGTCGGCGAAAGGCAGCGGCGGTACGGCGGTTTGCCGGAACACAACGCCGGGAAAGTGGGCGAAGTCGACGGGCGGAAGGTGCTTGTCGACGGTGACGAAACGTGCGGCCTTGGGCGCCACGGCTTCGATGCCGTAGCCCGACCCGGTGCCGATTTCGAGCACGTCGCCCCCGATGCGTTCGGCGGCGGCATGGTAGGCCAGCAGCGAGCGCTGGAACACGAAATTGTCGGAAGCCTCGCGCGACACGCGTTCGGCGGTCTGGACCTTTGCCATTATTTGCGGATTTGGATGCCCCGGTCGTTCATCTCGACGGTGCCTTGCTTGAGCAGCATGCCGACCGACCGCTTGAATGTTTTCTTGCTCATGGCCGTGAGCCGCCGGACCTCCTCGGGGGCGCTGTCGTCGTTGAGCGGCAGGTGACCGCTGTTCTGCCGGAGCAGTTCGAGCAGCGTTTGGGCCGAATCCCTGACTTGTGCGAATCCCTGCTGCTGGAGCGTGACGTCGATACGGTTGTCCTCGGTGATGCGGCGCACGAAACCCCGCAGGCGGTCGCCGACGGCGACGGGCCGGAAAATCTGGTCGCGGTATATCATGCCCCAATGGCGGCTGTTGACGATGACCCGGTAGCCGATGGGGCTTTCGGAAGCGACGAGCAGCCCGACCTCCTCGCGCGGACGGACCGTAATCTGGTCGTTGTCGATGAAAGCCTTGAGCTTGTTGGTGGCCACGCAGCGCCCCGTGACGCTGTCTTCGTAAAGGTAGACCACGTAACTGTGGCCCGCGAGAATGCCGCCCTGCTGGTTGCGGTTGGGCAGGAAAAGGTCCTTGCCCACGAGCCCCCAATCGAGGAACGCGCCGTGCACCGTCTTGTCGACGACCTTCAGGAACCCGGCTTCGCCGACGCGCAGGAGGGGAGTCTCGGTCGTAGCTACGAGACGGTCTTCCGAATCGTGGTAGACGAAGACTTCCTTGCGGTCGCCGGGCTTGTCGGTGAGCGAGACGTAGCGGTTGGGAAGCAGCACTTCGTCGTGCTCTTCGTTTTCGAGGTAAAGCCCGTAGTCGGAGATGCGGCTGACGGTGAGGGTGTGGGTGCGGCCTGCTTTGAGCATGGTGGAGTCGGTTTGCCGGCAAAAGTACGCTTTATTTCGTTGCGGCGCAACTTTCCGGCGAATTCGCTGCGGCGGAAAGTTGGCGGATGGGGAAAAATAATTACCTTTGGATGACAAAAAAGCATTTTATGAAAATACGCATAGCCCTTTGCCAGGTAGACATGGAGTGGGAACATACGGCCCGCAATCTGGAACGGCTGGAACCCGTCGTCGCGGCGGCCGAAGCCGACGTGGTGGTGCTGCCCGAGATGTTTGCGACGGGGTTCAAGCTGCGGCCCGCCGTGGTGGCCGAACCGCAGGACGGACTGGTGGTCACAACGATGCGCCGCTGGGCCGCGACTTATAAGAAAGCGGTGGTAGGGAGCGCCGTCATCGCGGAGGAGGGCACCTACCGCAACCGCATGTTTTTTGTGAAGCCCTCGGGCGAAACCCAATGGTACGACAAGCGCCACTTGTTCCGTCCGGGTGGCGAGGGCCGCGACTACACGCCGGGCGACAAACGCGTGGTGGTGGAGTACATGGGATTCCGCTTCCTGCTGCAAATCTGCTACGACCTGCGCTTCCCGGTGTGGAGCCGCAGCCGGGGCGACTACGATGCCATCATCTACTGCGCCTCGTGGGACAACAAACGGCGCGACGCGTGGTGCGCCCTGCTGCGGGCGCGGGCCATCGAGAACCAATGCTACGTAATCGGCGTGAACCGGGTGGGGACCGACCCCGACGCGGTGTATATCGGCGACTCGCAGGCGCTGGACTACCTGGGCCGCACGATAGCGGGTGCCGACAGCGGCGAATGGACGATGGCCGTGACGCTCGACCTGGAGCAGCAGCGCGCGTTCCGCGAATCGTTCCCGGCATGGCAGGATGCCGACGATTTCCGGCTGGAACCTTGAGAAGTTCGGCCGGATTGTGCTATCTTTGCCGCTTGGCGGCTCCGGAGCCAATAAACCGGGGCTGCGGTACGTTTCTCTGCCGATGAAAGAAGATACGATCAAAATACTGGGTGCCCGGGTCCACAACCTCAAGAATGTCGACCTCGAAATTCCGCGGCGCAAGTTGGTGGTGGTGACGGGACTGAGCGGTTCGGGCAAGTCGTCGCTGGCGTTCGACACCATCTATGCCGAGGGCCAGCGCCGCTACATGGAGACGCTGTCGACCTATGCGCGGCAGTTCGTGGGGACGATGGAGCGGCCCGACGTGGACAAGATTACGGGACTGAGCCCGGTGGTGGCCATCGAGCAGAAGACCACCAACAAGAACCCCCGCTCGACGGTGGGCACGGTGACCGAAATCAACGACTTTCTGCGTCTGCTCTATGCGCGCGCCTCGCGTGCCTATTCGCCGGTCACGGGCGAGGAGATGGTCCACTATTCGGACGACCAGATAGCCGGCCTGATAAGCAAGGACTTTGCGGGGCGGAAAATAGCCCTGCTGGCACCCGTGGTCAAAGGCCGCAAGGGCCACTACCGCGAACTTTTCGAGACGCTGGCCAAGAAAGGCTACCTCTATGCCCGCATCGACGGCGAAATCCGCGAAATATCGGCGGGAATGCGGCTGGACCGCTATAAAATCCACACCATCGACCTGGTGGTGGACCGGATGACCGTGAGCGACGACGCCCGCGACCGCATCATGACCTCGCTTAAGGAAGCGCTTCGCCAAGGCAAGGGAACGATGGCGCTGTACGACTACGGCACCGACGAACAGCGCTTCTATTCGCGCCACCTGATGTGTCCCTCGACGGGAGTGGCGTTCGAGGACCCGGCGCCGCACACCTTTTCGTTCAACTCGCCCAAGGGGGCCTGCCCCCACTGCAACGGACTGGGCGAGGAAGCGGTCTTCGACCTGGCGAAAATCATCCCCGACAAACGCCTTTCGATTCGCGAGGGGGCGGTCGAACCGCTGGGCAAGTATCACAACAACATGCTTTTCGCGACGCTCGAAATGCTGGGGCGCCGCTATGATTTCACGCTCGACGACCCGATGGAGACCCTCTCCGACGCGGCGCTTCATGCCTTGCTGTACGGCGATTCGGAGCCGCTGACCGTGGACCTTTCGCAGTTCAGCGCGCCCTCGGGCGGGCGGCAGTTCCTGTCGTGGGAGGGGGTGGCCGAATTCATCGGCCGCAGCGAAGACGACGAGACGGCCCGCGGCCGCAAGTGGCGCGAACAATTCCTGGTCTATAAGACCTGCTCGGCGTGCGGCGGCTCGCGGTTGAGGTCCGAAGCGTTGCAATTCCGCATCGGCGGCAAGAACATAGCCGAAGTGTCGGCCATGTCGATCGACGAATTCGCCGGGTGGGTGGACCGCATGGAAGAGATGATGTCCGAACGCGAGTGGCGCATAGCGCAGGAAGTGGTCAAGGAGATCCGCGAGCGGCTGCGCTTCCTGCGCGAAGTGGGGCTGGGCTATCTGTCGCTGGCCCGCTCGTCGCGGTCGCTGTCGGGCGGCGAAAGCCAGCGCATCCGGCTGGCGACGCAGATAGGCTCGAAGCTGGTGAACGTGCTCTATATTCTGGACGAACCCTCCATCGGTCTGCATCAGCGCGATAACCAGCGGCTTATCCGCAGCCTGGAAGAACTTCGCGACGCGGGCAACTCGGTCATCGTGGTGGAGCACGACGAGGAGATGATGCGTGCGGCCGACTTCATTGTGGACGTGGGTCCCAAGGCCGGGCGTCGGGGCGGCCACATCGTAGCGGCGGGCACGCCGGACGACATCTTGAAGTCCGATTCGGTGACGGCCGACTATCTGACGGGCCGCCGCCGCATCGAAATCCCCGAAAAACTGCGCGAGGGCACGGGCGAAAGCATCGTAATCCGGGGCGCACGGGGCAACAACCTGAAAAACATAGACGCCGAATTCCCGCTGGGCAAACTGATTTGCGTGACGGGAGTGAGCGGTTCGGGCAAGTCGACCCTTGTGAACGAAACGTTGCGCCCGATTCTTGCTAAAACGTTTTATAGAGCGCTGGACCGTCCGCTGGAATACGATGCCATCGAGGGCATCGAACATGTGGACAAATTGGTGGTGGTCGACCAGTCGCCCATCGGCCGCACGCCGCGCTCGAATCCGGCGACCTACTCCAACGTGTTCACCGACATCCGCAAGCTGTTCGAGCTGACGCCCGATGCGCAGATACGCGGTTTCAAGGCGGGGCGTTTCTCGTTCAACGTCAAGGGCGGCCGCTGCGAAGAATGCCGCGGAGCGGGGGTGCAGACCATCGAAATGAACTTCCTGCCGGACGTCTATGTGACCTGCAAGGCGTGCGGCGGCCACCGCTACAACCGCGAGACCTTGGAGGTGAAGTACAAGGGCAAGTCGATAGACGACGTGCTGAACATGACGGTCAACATGGCGGTGGAATTCTTCGAGAACATACCGAACATCTACCAGAAACTGCGCGCCATACAGGAAGTGGGGCTGGGCTATCTGACGCTCGGGCAGCCCTGCACGACCCTCTCGGGCGGCGAGAGCCAGCGCATCAAACTGGCGTCGGAACTCTCCAAACGCGACACGGGCCGCACGCTCTACATTCTGGACGAACCGACGACGGGCCTGCATTTCGAGGACATCCGCCTGCTGCTGGAGGTGCTCAACAAGCTGGTGGACCGGGGCAATACGGTCATCGTCATCGAGCACAACCTCGACGTGGTCAAGGTTGCCGACCATATCATCGACATCGGCCCCGAGGGCGGTGTCGGCGGCGGCGAGGTCGTCGCCACGGGTACGCCCCACGAAGTGGCGCAGTGTTCCCGCAGCCACACCGGGCAGTTCTTGAAAAAGATGGGGCTGTAAAAAGGTGAAAGGCGAGGAGAAACGCGAGAGACGAGCGGTGAAAAGTAAGGAGCGGGCCTGCTGAAGCGAAACTGCGGCGGAGCGTTGGCACCGAAATTGCAGAGAGTCTGTAATCAAACCAATTACAGCCATGAAAAAAGCAGTGATAATCCTGAGCGGCCTGCTGCTGTGCGCCGCCGCGGCGACGGTGATCGGCCAGAAGAAGATGCTTTCGCCCAAGGAAGAACGCCGCGAAGTCCGCGAAAAACGCCGTGCGGAACGCATTGCGAACTACGAGAAGATGATGGACTCGCTGGTTCTCTCGCGCAACTTCCAGTTCAATCCCCAGACGATGCAGCGCCAGCCGGCGGGCCCCATGCGCCAGATTGTCAACCCCTCGTTCAACGTAGGCATCTGGGACGGCACGGCCGACATCTGTCTGCCCTATATCAAAGGCTACGTACCGCCTTACTACACGACGGTAATCAACTATACGGTATCGGACCTGCAAGGCTACACGACCGAACAGACCCACGAAGGGTGGATGGTGACGTTCAACACGTCGCTCTATTCGGCGGGGACCTACACCTTCACGTTCGAGATATTCTCCCGCACGGGCGGTGCCAATCTGACGATCAGCAACCCGTGGTACAACCCGGTGCAGTATACGGGTTCGATTTCGCAGCTCTACTGACATGAAGTTTCTTTGCCTGCCCGGCGCCGTGCTGCTTGCAGCCGGTGCCGTTTTTGCGCAGACGCCGGAATTCTCGATAGGCACGGCCGCGGCGGACAGCGTACCGCAGACTACCGTGGTGCCGGTACAGGAGGCGCCTGTGCATATCGTGGAGCACACGACGGTCTACGAAAAGCCGACGGGCCGCATGACCCGTCCGGAGCGCCGGGCCTACCATGCCGAACGGTATGCTGCGCGGATAGATTCGCTGGTGCAGTCGCGCAACTATCTGTTCTATCCCAACTCGATGCAGCAACAGCCCGGGGGACTGATGCGGTCGATTTATGCCGATTACTTTTACTTCGGGCTGCTGACGGACCGGGTGGAAGTGCATCTGCCTACGGAGACGGGCGTGACGCAGTATGTGTGGACGCTCAATTTCGACGCCGGACCCATCCGCGACTATCGGACGGTGCACACGCAATACGGCTGGGGCGTTTCGTTTGCGTTCAATGACGGAGACGACGCCTACCAGGCCGAACTGGCCGTGTCGACCGTGACGGGAGAGACGATTCTGCTGCTCACGACGCCCGATGCGACGATGCGCTACGTAGGCTGGCTGTGGGACTAAACTTTGTAAATCAGCGCGACGGCCGAAACGGAAACACCCTCTTCGCGCCCCTCGAAACCGAGATGCTCTGTGGTCGTAGCTTTGACCGAAACCCGGTCATCGTCTACACCCATAGCACCGGCGAGCGCGCTGCACATGGCGCCGATGAAGGGCCGCAGCTTGGGCCGCTGCATGCGGACGGTGCAGTCGACGTTGCTGATTTCAAACCCCTTTTGACGGAGAAGCGCGGCGACGCGCTGTAACAGAATCTTGGAATCTATGCCCGCGTAATCGGCGGAGGTGTCGGGAAAATGCTCGCCGATGTCGCCCAGGGCGGCGGCACCCAGCAAGGCGTCGCAGATGGCGTGAATCGCCACGTCTCCGTCCGAATGGGCGACGAACCCTTTGGCGAAAGGAATTTCGACCCCTCCCAACACCAGCTTCAAGCCGTCGGCCAGCGCGTGCACGTCGTAGCCGTGTCCTATTCTGAAATCCATATCCGGAGTTTTTGATGCCCGAAGTTACGAAAAATTCCCGGTCCGCCAACCGTCCGCCAACGAAAACGCCGTGCCCCTTTCGGGGCACGGCGTTTTGCGTAAGCGAGAGGACAGCCTATCGGTTGGCGTACATGTCGTTGTAATAGTTTTCGTAGGCCCCCGAAGTGATGTTGTCGAGCCACGGCTGGTTGTCGAGGTACCACCGCACGGTCTTCTCGATGCCCTCCTCGAATTGGAGCGAGGGTTCCCAACCCAGTTCGCGCTGGAGCTTGCGGGAGTCGATGGCGTAGCGCATGTCGTGTCCGGCACGGTCGGTGACGTAGGTAATCAAGTCGAGCGACGCCCCCTCGGGATTGCCCAGCAGACGGTCGACGGTGCGGATAAGGACCTTGACGATGTCGATGTTCTTCCACTCGTTGAAACCGCCGATGTTGTAGGTCTCGGCAACCTTGCCGCGGTGGAAAATGGTGTCGATGGCGCGGGCATGGTCTTCGACGTAGAGCCAGTCGCGGACGTTCTCGCCGCGGCCGTAGACGGGAAGCGGACGGCGGTGGCGGATGTTGTTGATGAACAGGGGTATCAGCTTCTCGGGAAACTGATAGGGTCCGTAATTGTTGGAGCAGTTGGTGACGATGGTCGGCATGCCGTAGGTGTCGTGGAACGCCCGCACGAAGTGGTCGGACGAAGCCTTGGACGCCGAGTAGGGCGAATGGGGATTGTACTTGGTGGTCTCGACGAAGAATTCTTCGCCGTAGGGGCCCCGGCCGTCGGCGTCGCCCTCGGGGCGGGTGAGCTCCAGCGCACCGTAGACCTCGTCGGTCGAAATATGGTAAAACAGCTTGTCCTCGTACTTTGCGGGCGACGATTCCCAATGGACCTTGGCGGCCTGGAGCAGCGAAAGGGTCCCCATGACGTTGGTACGGGCGAACGTGAACGGGTCCTTGATGGAACGGTCCACGTGGCTCTCGGCGGCGAGGTGGATGACCCCGTCGACGGAGTATTCCTGCATGAGGGCGAGCATGCGGTCGAAATCGACGATGTCGGCCTTGACGAAGAGGTAGTTGGGGCACGCCTCGATGTCGGCCAGGTTGGCCAGGTTGCCGGCGTAGGTGAGTTTGTCGACGTTGATGATGCGGTAGTCGGGATATTTCCGGACGAAAAGCCGGACGACGTGCGAGCCGATGAACCCGGCGCCCCCGGTGACGATGATATTGCGCTTGAAATTCATGGTTATGAATTCTGTTCGGTTAAGTTGCTGATACACACTCGGAGCGAATCGGTCCAATAGGGAATCCGCACGCCGAAAGTCTGCTTGAAAAGGGTTTTGTCGAGGACCGAGTAGGAGGGTCGGACGACCTTGGAGGGGAATTCCGAGGAATGGCACGGCTGGATGTCGCACGCGGTATGCCCGGCGATTTCGGCAATCATGCGGGTGAAGTCGTACCACGAACAGACACCCTCGTTGGAATAGTGGTAGACGCCTGTACGGCCCTCGAACTTGCGGTTCTCCATGATGTCGAAGATGGCTGCCGCGAGGTCGTAGGCGTAGGTGGGGGTTCCGGTCTGGTCGAAGACGACTTTCAGCTCGGGCTTGTCGGCGGTGAGGGCGAGCATGGTTTTGACGAAGTTCTTGCCGAATTCGCTGTAAAGCCAGGCGGTGCGGATGATAAGGTGCCGGCACCCCGATTCGATGACGGCCTGCTCGCCGAGCAACTTGGTGCGGCCGTAGACCCCGGTGGGGTTGGTCGGCTGCTGTTCGGTGCAGGGGGTGTTGTTGAGGTTGCCGCCGAAAACGTAGTCGGTCGAAATGTGGACGAGAAGCCCGCCGACCTTGTTCATGGCGACAGCAAGATTTCTGACGGCCGAAGCGTTGAGCAGCTCGGCGAGGGCGGCATCGTCCTCGGCCTTGTCGACGTTGGTATAGGCGGCGCAATTGATGATGGCCTCGATATGCTCGTTCTGCACGGTTTGCAGCACGGCGTCGGCGTCGGTGATGTCGAGCTCGGCGACGTCGGTGAAGAGGTAACGGTCCTTGGAATGCTGTGCGACGAGACGGAGCTCACTGCCCAACTGGCCGTTGGCTCCGGTGACCAGGATATTCATAGGTAGAGGTTTTCAGCGTAATCGAACGGCGGCTCGATGTCGGCGAGCCGGGGATGGCAGGCATCCTTGTCGGAGAGAACCGCATCGGCGGCGGGAATGCGCCAGTCGATGCCCAAGGCGGGATCGTCCCAGGCAATGGCCCCCTCGGACTGCGGGGCGTAGAAATTGTCGCATTTGTACTGGAACACGGCCCGCGGCGAAAGCACGGAAAAACCGTGGGCGAACCCGCGGGGAATGAAGAACTGACGGTGGTTGTCGGCCGTGAGCTCGACGGCGACGTACTTGCCGAACGTGGGCGACCCGCGGCGGATGTCGACGGCGACGTCGAGCACGGCCCCTTCGATGACGCGGACCAACTTGGACTGGGCGTGGGGCGGTTTCTGGAAATGCAGGCCGCGCAGAACGCCGTAGGACGAGCAACTTTCGTTGTCCTGCACGAAACGGACGGTGCGGACCTTGTCGCAGAACTCGCGCTCCGAATAACTCTCGAAGAAATAACCGCGGGCGTCGCGGAAGATACGGGGTTCGAGGATGACAACGCCCTCGATGTCGGTGCGGATGACTTCCATGGTCAATCAAGATTGGTATATTGGGTCCGGTCGAGCTCGTCGACCACCTTCAACAGATATTTGCCGTATTCGTTCTTGAGCATGGGCTGTGCGAGCTCAATCATCCGCTCGCGCGAAATCCAGCCCTGCCGGTAGGCGATGCCCTCCAGGCAGCCGATTTTCAGCCCCTGCCGCTTTTCGAGCACCTCGACGTAGATCGAAGCCTCGGCGAGTGAATCGTGGGTGCCCGTATCGAGCCAGGCGAAGCCGCGCGGGAGGGTCCGGACCTTGAGCTGCCCGTCTTGAAGGAACTGCTGGTTGACGGTGGTGATTTCGAGCTCGCCGCGCGCGGAGGGCTTGATGCAAGCCGCGACGTCGACGACCTTGTTGGGGTAGAAATAAAGACCTACGACGGCATAATTGGACTTGGGCTGCCGGGGCTTCTCCTCGATGGAAAGGCAGTTGCCGGCCGCGTCGAACTCGGCGACGCCGTAACGCTCGGGGTCGTCGACCCAATAACCGAAGACCGTAGCCTTATTCTCCTTTTCGACGGCGTCGACCGCTTCGCGGAGAATCTGCGAGAACCCGGCGCCGTGGAAGATGTTGTCGCCGAGGACCAGGCAGACCGAATCGCTGCCGATGAACTCCCGGCCGATGATGAATGCCTGGGCCAGGCCGTCGGGCGAGGGCTGTTCGGCATAGGAGAAGCGCACGCCGTAATCGCTGCCGTCGCCCAGGAGCCGCCGGAACGCGGGCAGGTCGTGGGGCGTGGAGATGATGAGGATGTCGCGGATGCCGGCCAGCATCAGCGTCGAAATGGGGTAGTAGACCATCGGCTTGTCGTAGATGGGGAGCATCTGCTTGCTCACGCCCTTGGTGATGGGGTAGAGCCGCGTCCCCGACCCTCCGGCCAGAACGATTCCTTTCATAGAACTTATGCCGTTTTGAATGTGATGTTGTCGGTACGGATAATAATAGAAATGATTCCTATTCGGATTCTTTCAATATATGTTTGACCCAGGATGTGATAGAATACTTATCATAAATATCCTTGTTCACCTCCGTATAGGGCGTATTTAAGAAGCCGTTCGGAACAACCGGATTGTTTCGGTCTACGACCAGGATATTGTTGGGATTGTAAAAATCGTAGTTTCTGATGTCCTGGTTGGTTGTTATTAATTTTCTTTTCGCCCCCAAAGTTTCCAGACACCGCAAGGTCAGCCCTATTTGCTTAGGATGCTGAACGTCCATGACGATCCGGCTTCTTCGATACAAATCGAGCAAGGACTTTTTTGACAAAGGCACGAAATGTACCGCCTTGGATGAAATCCCTCGCATTTCCCGGTTCTGAAATTTGTATTTGTAGAACATGATTTTCCCTTGAAAGAAAAAATAAGTGAAGCATTTTCCTCCGAAGGCTTTTATTTGTTCTGTTATGGAAGTGACGAACCGGAAACGGTCGCTGTGGGTAGTGCCGACGAACAGACAATCGTAGTCGTACGGACCGGGGTATGTTCCGACCTCCTTGTATTCGTCGAAATAAAAGAGCGGCAGAAACGAAAATCCCATTTTTTCGCAATCCGAACGGTCGAACGAAAAAACACGGTCGAACCGCCCCGACAGATTGACGGCATTGGGATTGTTGGCGATGGAATCCCAATAATACATGATGGTTCGGGCTTCCGGATGCAATCGGAACAGAAAGTCGAGATTGTGCCGGGAGAAAGATTCCCCCTTGATGAAAAAGATATAATCGTATTTCTTGTCCTTGGTCGTCTCGATTATTTTTTTGTGGTAACGGTTGATATATCCGGCGATTAGATTGCGGTTAATACGAATGAGCGCCTTGACGATGAAGCTGTTTGCAGGGCGTTCGTCGTAGAAATCGACGGTCGCACCGAGGGCCTCCATAGTCTGGGTGATGTTCTCGGGAATCCCGAAAGTACGGGCGGACAGGAACAGAATTCTTTTGTTCTTCAGCGGCATATTCCGTTATTTATATAACCCTTTGTCCTTCATTTCCCGGATAGAAAGCTCGTAGTTGTCCTGCTGGACGGGCTGACGGTCGACCCAGCGGGTAAATTGCTGGATTCCGGCATCGAACGACCACTTGGGCTCGAAGCCGAGCATCTTTCTGGCAAGGGAAATATCCGCATAGTTATGGCGTATGTCCCCCAGCCGGTAATTGCCGCTGACGGTAACGGGGACATCCACACCGTAACACTTTTTCAAAGTATTGGCGACCGTAAGCACATCCGTAGCGACACCTGTCCCGATGTTGAACGCATGACCGGATATTCCCGGAACGGTCAACCCAAGAATCGTAGCATCGACAACATCGTCGATATAGACGAAATCCCGGGATTCCTTTCCGTCCTCGAAAATATTGATTCCGTTTCCGTTCTTGATGCGGGTGGAGAAGATGGAGAGTATGCCTGTGTAGGGATTGGAAAGCGATTGCCCGGGGCCATAGACATTCTGATAACGGAACGAGACGGATTCGATGCCGAGACTTTTGCAGACCATGTGCACCAACTGCCCCTGCACCTGCTTGGTGATGCCGTAGACGGACCCCGGATGGATTGCGGAATCTTCGGTGGTTCCTACGAGCTTGAGAGGCTGGCTGCATCCCGGATATTTTACCTCGAAATCGCCGTTTGCCATGGTTTCTTCCGGCCGTTCTTCCGGATAGACGAACGTACCCAACTCGTCGCTCCAATAACGTCCCTCGCCGTATATGGCCCGCGATTCCGCAACGACGACCCGTTTTACCCGGTGGGGCTCGTTGGCGAGAATGTCCAATAATAGGGCGGTACCTCCGATGTTGACTTCCACATATTTCTGAATTTCATACATGGATTGTCCGGTTCCGGTTTCCGCTGCCAGATGCAGGACGAGGTCTACTCCTTCGAGCGCTGTTTGCCAATCCTGCCGGCTGGTAACAGAACCTTTGATGAACCGGACTTTTTCCCGGATGTTTTGGTACAAAGGAGATGTCGTTTCGGGGGTCTGTCCATGAATCTGCGGCGACAGATTGTCGAGAACCACAACCTCATGTCCTTGCGAAACAAGTTTGAGTGCAGTATTGGAGCCGATGAAGCCGGCTCCGCCGGTGATGAGTATTTTTGACATTCGAGTTGAGTTGTTTGGAATCGGGAGTGCCGGTGCTGTTCGCTGGCTATCTCCGGATTTTTATGCAAATTGTGAAGATAAAGATAATGAAACTTTGGCTTGCAAGCAAAAAACTTATGGAATCCGAAGAAAATTATATGGAATCAGGAATCGGTCTTTTCCCAGCGTTTTATCTCAAAGTTATACTTTTTTATCACTTTCGCAGGAGAACCTGCGGCAATGGTATAATCGGGAAGGTCGCCGCAGACAACAGAATGGGCTCCCACAATACAACCCTCTCCGATTGTCACCCCGGGCATGATGAAAACGCCTTCGCCCAACCATGCGTTGGCTCCGATTGTGACGGGGGCCGTATGATATGGCCGGTCGATGGGCGGAACAGTCGGGGGCGTATCCTTTTCCGAACCCTTATAATAGCCGTGGCTGCTGTCGGAAATATATATGTGGCTCGCCATTAAGGTATTGTCTCCGATTACGACCTTTTCCATAGCGGAAATGTGCACATAGTCGTTGATTTGTACGTTGTTCCCGAATATGATTTTTTTGTCGCGGTTTCCGTTGGTGGAAAAGGCCTCGATTCTGCAACCTACTCCGGTAGTCAGATTGCTGCCTAAGTCCACGAATTCCCCCCCCCTTAAATCGAGCGGGAAACGTATCAGACGGGCTTTCGGCGATAATAGTTTCGTACGCAGAAGCCAAAAGGCTAATTGCAGCTTTTGGCGGAATGAGTAGCTGTTTTTCGGCATTGGACAAGTCGTTGAATTACAAGTAGCAGCAATTTGATGCGGTAACTTATTTGTTTGGACAGCGGAAACGTGCTGCGACGGGCGGATTGCGATGTGTTGGAATCGTGGCGCCGAAAATAGATCAGAGGTGTCCGGATAAATTCTACCTTGCCCTTGATGTCGGCGAGCGAGCCTAACCAGCCGTCGTGATATACCGGCAATTTGTCGGGCAGAGGCAAAGCGTATTCGAGTATGGAGCGCCTGAATGCTTCGCAGGCTCCGACGTAACTGTTGCACAGGAGATTTTTCCAGAAGCCGGATGCGGACCCTCTCATTTCAAAGAATGAGGGGTGCAGGATATGCAGATTGCCGTCGGTCACGTAGCAGTCATGAACGACCAGGTGGGCCGTCTGAAGCGCCTGGAGACAGATGTTTACCTTGCCGGGCAGCCAAACGTCGTCTTGGTCCGAGAGGAAAATGTAATCGCCTTGCGCATGTTTCAGTGCATTCTCGAAATTGCCGTTGGTCCCGTGTTTGCCCGTGTTGCTGATTATTTTGATTCGGGGATCGCTGAAAGAACGGACGATGGAAAGAGTGGCGTCGGCCGAACCGTCGTCGGAAACTATAAGTTCGTCCTTGTCGTCCAATTGCGCAAGAATGGAATCTATCTGTTCCCGGATATATTTTTCACCGTTGTAGGTGGCCATGCAGACGGAAATCATACCCAATAATCTGTGTAGAAAATACGGAAAGGCCGGAACGTTTTTTCGGACACAGCCAACGAACAAGCGCGTCGGAACACGATCCGGTGGAGATATTTTTGATTTTTGCAGTCGTCGCACACGAAATTGCGGAGCGACTGGCAGAACAATCGGTAGCGGCTTAGTTTCTGTTCGCGTGTCTGAACTTCGTTGCTGAATTCCTGCTGACAAACTGCGTCTATGACGAATGCTTTGGGCGAAACCTTTCGGAATCGTTCGATGAATTGGAAATCGGCGAAATCGAGATGAACCTCCGGCCGATACCCTCCGGCTTGGATGAATGTTTCTACATGAATCAGCATGCCGCTGTTGATTACGGAGTATGCAGAAAGGCTGATTTCTCCGGTTGGCGCTGTTCGCTGGATGTTGCAGCGATAACGGTTCATTGGGACCGGAGACATGAACCGATCGGGGCCGATGCTTACCTGCGGACAAAACAATTTGACGGACGGATGCCGCTCGACAGCGCTTCGGTATTGTTCGAGGATGCCTGGCGGAAACGCCGTATCTTGGTCCGTCAGCAAAATCCAATCATATCCGTGCCGCCGCGCAAAGTCGGCCGTGTAATTATAGGCCGCGCCCAATCCGGGATTGTCCGGGAAAGAAATGTAATGCCATGAAGCAGGCAAATCGGCCTTGCTGTTCAGAGGCTGGGGTGAATTCTCGACGATGAGTACATCCGTACCCCCCCCCTGCAAGAGGGTCGTGTAGGTTTTCGTGTCGGCGAGACGCTCGTTATACAGCACACTGACCAGCAGAATTCTGTTTTGCACGGTGTTTACGATATTTGAGACTCAAGAGTATCAGCATGAACGGCTGCGGAATCAGGCCCATGAAGATGAACATGTTGTCGAACAAATTCATGATGACAACCATAGACACTTCGACAATGCCCAATACATAGAACGGTGAATCGCGGGGAATCAACCCGATAGTTACAAAGATAAAGAACACGGTGAAGGCAAACATATAGACGGGGCCCCACCAACCCAAATATTTGTAGGTTCTGCCGTATACGGATGCAACATTGAACGCATCCAGGATTTTGTCCATTTCCTGCCGCTGCATGTTTTTTCCGTCACTTATACGTTTGGAAACGAGGTCCGGCATCAACTCGAAAACTGCAAAATCGCGGAAACAGGCGGCATCTATGTCGACCACGGGATTTTGATCGACCATGTGTTGCGCGTTGGCAAGAGGTGTTGCTATATATATATAGGTCCAGAAAAACTCGTCCGGAATGCAGGAAGACTTGAATTCTTCCGTAGCTTTGCCGAACTCGAGAATCAGGCTTTTCACACCTTCCACATCGGTGCGCAAGTTTCCCAAAGCTCCGAATCCGAACAAGATAAAGGTAAATATCGCAGCAAGTTTGAACAGGACTTTTGATATTCGCTGTCTGCTCATCAGAAACAGAATCAGACATTCAAGTATGCAAAACATGATACCGCCTCGGCTGAACATCAGAAAAAACGGGAGAATGGCAAGAATCATGTTCTTGTAACCATATTTTTTAGTGGTTTTGTCTTCTGTGGATATTATTCCGTAAAAGGAGTACAATACGCAAATCATCAATCCGTTTACCACGATTACATGGAGGAACGGAAGCCCGAAGTCCGTATATTCGGTCTCTCTGTTTCCGCTAATGTAGGAGAGCAGAGGGATTCCTCGGGCTGCAATTATTTCGAGGAAGAGCAACAGGAGGAGCCAATAAATCACTTTCCGGCATGTGCGGAAGTTGATAACGCGCAACGGATTATAGGAAAAATATCGTTTTTGATGGGTTGCAAGGCCCAATAACAGAGATATGAAACAGGTGGAGAGCAGGAATAACCGATAACCGACCGATAGTTTGGGACAAAGATGGCTCCATTCGAGCTGATAGACCAACAATACCCCTATCCACGTGATAGCGTAGAGGATGAAGGGGTTGGTAAGTATTTTGTTTTGAGGAGCAATCATTTTTCAGCAGCAGCAGCTTGTCTGAGTTCCCTGAAATATTTTTTCTGCTTGCGCACCCATCCGATGTTGGCAGCCCGCCGGTATCGGATTTCATAGACCGGGCAGAGAAGCAGAAGCAAGATATTTACGACATGCCTGGACGCGAACTTATGACGGCTCTGCATTCGTCCGATGAAGAGCAGCTTTCGTCTGAGGAAAGCATACCGGTCGAAAAATCCGTGTGACAGGAACGTTTCTACGAATTGCAGATTGTTCTGGTATACCAACACTTTGTAGAGGTAGTCGGAGAGTATCAGCAAATCGGCCGTGTGCTGTGCTTCGGCCGAGAATTCCCGGGCCCGCTTGTCGAAAAAGTACAGATTGGTTTTGAAATGTTCCGGGGTGTAAATCTTCTTTCCGGTGGAGTTGGGGTTGCCTGCAATCCTCCAAAAGTAATCGGGCAGGAGGTTCGATTCGCTGAATTTCATACCGCTGCGCAGGCACAGAATATTGAAGTCGGGGTCTTGGTGGGACCGGAGCTGTTCGTCCCATACGATTCCCCGTGACAGCAAACTGTCCTTTCGGTAGATGTTCGTCACGACCTGGAACGGAACCAGATTGCGAATCAGCTTGGAAAGCGCATGCCTGCTGCTCTTGTAGCCCAAGGCGATGCAGCCGATGTCGAAAGGCTCCTTTTTGAAAGCCGTAAGCGGGAATATGGCGAAGTCCAACTCGGGGTGCCGGGAAATGAAATCCACTCGCTGCTCAAGGCAGTAGGGGGCGATCAGGTCGTCGGCATCGAAGAAAACGACATATTCGCCCGCAACGTTTTCCAACCCGATGTTGCGGCAGGTATTTCCGCCTTTCGTCCGCTCCTCGGAACGAACCATCAGTTTGATGCGAGGGTCTTTCGCTGCATATTCGGCAACGATTCGTTTTCCCGTGTCCGTGGAACCGTCGTCTACGACGAGCAGTTCCCAATCGGAATAGGTCTGCGCCAAGATGCAGTCGATCATCTTTCCGATGAACGGTTCTGCATTGTACATCGGAATGACGATACTGACCGTCGGGGCGGTAATTCTGTCAGAGACGGCCATCTATCGCAGCGGGGTTAAGGGTGCCCTTGACATCGTAGACAACTCCGGTTCGGGGGTCGGAGAGGAAATCCCGCGGGTCGAGCTGTTGGAAATCGGTGTGGGCGACGGCGTGAATGACCGCGTCGAACCGACCGTGCAATTCCTCGATGCCGGAGGTAACGATGTCTATGCTGTATTCATGCTTGACGTGTCCCGGATTGGCCCAGGGGTCGAAGACGGTGATGTTCGGCGTGTATTCCTGCAAAGTATGGTAGATGTCGACAATCTTGGTGTTGCGAATGTCGGGGCAATTTTCCTTGAACGTGACACCGAGTACCAGTATGCGGGCGTCCTTGACCATGACCCCTTTCTTGTTCATGAATTTGATGGTCTGGTTGGCCACGTAGGCCCCCATGCCGTCGTTCAGACGGCGTGCCGAAGACATGATTCGGGGCAGTACGCCGTAGACTTGCGCTTTCTGAATCAGATAATAGGGGTCGACGCTGATGCAGTGGCCGCCAACCAGTCCGGGCTTGAGCTTGATGAAGTTCCATTTGGATGCCGCGGCCTCGATGACATCGTTGGTGTCGATGCCCATGGCGTTGAAGATTTTGGCCAGCTCGTTCATGAACGCGATGTTGACGTCGCGCTGCGAATTCTCGATGATTTTGGAGGCTTCGGCCACCCGGATGGAGGGAGCCTTGTGCGTGCCGTTGATGAGCACGGAATTATAGACGCGGTCGACGATGTCGGCGATTTCCGGGGTCGAACCCGAAGTGACCTTGCGGATTTTTTCGACGGTATGCTCCTTGTCGCCCGGGTTGATGCGCTCGGGCGAATACCCGGCGAAGAAATCCGTATTGAACTTCAGCCCGGAGACGCGCTCCACGACCGGGAGACACTCTTCTTCCGTGACACCGGGGTAGACGGTCGATTCGTAGACGACGATGTCGCCCCGGGAAATGACCTTGCCTACCGTTTCGCTGGCGCCGAGCAGGGGCCGCAGGTCCGGACGGTTGTTGGCGTCGACCGGAGTGGGAACCGCCACCACGTAGAAATTGCAGTCGCGGATATGGCCGATGTCGGTCGTACAGCGGAATCCGTGGTTGTCGATGGCGTCCCGGAGCAGGGCGTCTTCGACTTCGAGCGTCGAATCGTGCCCGGTCATCAACTCTGAGACACGTTCCTTGTTGAGGTCGAATCCCACGGTCGGGTATCGGGTCGAAAAGAGCCTTGCAAGCGGTAATCCTACGTAGCCGAGACCGACGACGCAAATCTTTATGTTCTTCATATACTGTAAGTAGTTAAAGAAGTATTCTCTGTTTCGGGCAAGCCGCTACCGGACCCCGATGGCCGAATAGACGAGCCCGGCATCGGTCAGGTCGGCGGGGTCGTAGAGGTTGCGGCCGTCGAGCACCAATTTGCCGCGCATGGCCCGGGCTACGACGCGCCACGAGGGGATGCGGAACTGCTTCCATTCGGTCACGACCATCAGCGCGTCGGCGTCGACCGTGGCTTCGTACATCTCTTTGGCGTAGCGGACCCGGTCGCCGATGCGGCGGCGGCATTCGTCCATCGCCACCGGGTCGAAAACGACGACTTCGGCCCCTGCCTGGGTCAGCCGGTCGATCAGCACGAGCGACGTGGCTTCGCGCATGTCGTCCGTCTCCGGCTTGAATGCGAGCCCCCACAGCGCGATGCGCTTCCCCCGCAGGTCGGGCCCGATTCGGGCCACGAGTTTCTCGAAAAGCAGCGATTTCTGCGCTTCGTTGACTTCCTCGACGGCGCTGATTACCCGCATTTCGTAACCGTGTTCGCGCCCGGTGCGAATCAGAGCCTTGACGTCCTTGGGGAAACACGAGCCGCCGTATCCGCAGCCCGGATAGAGGAACTTGGTTCCGATACGCGCATCGGAACCGATTCCGCGGCGGACCATGTTGACGTCGGCACCCACCAGCTCGCAGAGGTTGGCGATGTCGTTCATGAACGAAATGCGGGTCGCAAGCATGGCGTTCGCCGCGTATTTGGTCATTTCGGCCGACGGAATGTCCATGAAGATGATTCGGTAGTTGTTGAGTACGAACGGCCGGTAGAGCTTTTCCATGAGCTCCCGGGCCCGTTCGCTCTCGACGCCGATGACGACCCGGTCGGGGCTCAGAAAATCCTTGACGGCGGCCCCCTCTTTCAAGAATTCGGGGTTGGACGCCACGTCGAATTCGATGTCTGCGCCCCGTTTGCCGAGTTCTTCGCGGATGGCCGCCTTGACTTTGGCGGCGGTGCCTACGGGCACGGTCGACTTGGTGACCAGGAGCGTGTATTTGTTGATTGCGCGGCCGAACGTGCGGGCAACTTCGAGGACATATTGCAGGTCGGCCGAACCGTCTTCGTCGGGCGGGGTGCCCACGGCCGAGAAGACGATGTCGACCTGGTCGATACATTGGGTCAGGTCGGTGGCGAAACGGAGCCGCCGGGCCTCGACGTTGCTGCGGACCATCCGGTCCAGCCCGGGCTCGTAAATGGGGACTTCTCCGGCGAGCAGGGCGGCGATTTTGTGCTTGTCCTTGTCGATGCAGGTGACGTTCGCGCCCATTTCGGCGAAGCATGTTCCCGACACCAGGCCGACGTATCCGGTACCTACGATTGCGATATTCATGTGTGCAAATATTCTCGGTTTAACTTTGCGGAAGCAATTTTTTCCAGCATCCGCTGTTTTCCAGCTTGTTCCAGCAGTATATTCTGAACTGGTCGATCAGAACGGCCACGAAGAACAAGGCCGCCAATATGCAAAAAATCAGGAACAGACAGGCGATTCCGCTGTAACTTGCATAGATGCCGGCAATCAACTTGCGGAACGTGAAGTTGAAAACCGTCAGATTGGCATGGAACAGAAACACGGCGAAACTTGATTTGCCTATGCGGTTTATTACAGGACTGTATGGTATCCGAAGTTTGGCGAATTTCAGTATCAGCATAACTGACAATACGATGACCAGCGGGTTGGCGTAGGAATAAAGCAAGGCAACGAAGCGTTCGCCGTTGTTGCAGACCAATCCGACGGTCAGCGCCGAATTGAGTATGACAGCTACTGCAAAGAACCCCATTTCTCCCCCCCCCTCAATGGGTTACCGTGCAGTTTCAAATACCGGGCGAGCAGGTACAGTCCGATAAAGGAAAATGTGGAATATCCCTGTTCTACGAAAACGGCGGAATTGGTCCAGCCGTAGAGTGTCTGGAACGAATAAAAAGCAAGGAGCGTCAAAGCCAGCTGCCGTTTGGTTGCCTTTTCAGCGAACAAATTCAGCATCGGGGCAAGAATGTACAGCCCGATGTACGCCTTGATGAACCAGTTGGCTTTCGTAAAACATAGGTAGGGTGCAAGCTGTCGCAGACCCGGCTGCTCCTGTCCGGCCATTATCATCAAAAGGTAGAAACCCAGCAGAAAAAAGGCGCATTGAAACAGAAAACTGCAAAATCCCCTGACCGAAACCCGAATCGAAAACCATCCGGAAATAAGGATGAAAATATTCACGCAGCCGATGGACGCCGATTCGATGAGGATTCGTGTCCACGTTCCGGCGGGTGCCGCATGGAACTCGGCCAGCGTCGGAAGTCCCAGCAGCCAGAAATCGGCATGAACCACAAGAATCATGAACATGGCGATGATTCTCAGCAGTTCAAAATTGGACTGCCGTGGCGGCGGCACTGCGGAAGATGCGGAACTGCTCATTTTAATGTTCGGTTTCCGAAAAGGTGATATTCGGGGATTTGAACAATAGTTTTTTTGCCGTCAGCAGAATATTGTATTGCCTCAACAAAGCGGCCATGATGAAAGTCAGCAGGGAGACGGTGCCGACGATCCACGCCAACGACCCGAAGATGTTCTGAAACGAGACGTAGCGATACAATATTATTGTGGCGGTGGCGACGAACGCCGTATTGATTGTTTGCGGCAGGATGGCCCGGTAGACCTCGGTCCAACGGCTGTAGAAAGTACGGCGATACATGACGGCGTAGGAATTCACGAAGTTGATGAACAGCGTGATGTCCCATGCCCATGCCATGGCCGTAAGAGTGCCGAATCCGAGCGCGGCGACCAGAAACCCCGTGACCGTGACCGCGGTGTTCATGACGCCGACATAAAACATGTGGTCGGTTTTCCCTGCGGCCTGGAAAAGGGCTCCCGACGTGGACAGAATCATTTGGAGCGGCAACGACAGCGCCAGAATCCGGAAGACAGGAACCGCCGGCTCCCACGCGGCGCCGAAGAGAATGTTGACGATGTCGTGCGCCCCGAAAAAGAGACTTAGGCCGATAGGGAAACTCAGAGAGGCGATGTATCTGACGAGCGTGGTATTTTTCCGGGCCAGCTCCTGCTTGTCGGACTGCAAGGTGGAGAGGATAGGGTGCAGAACCGGAGAGATGACGAACGTAATGTTCTGCAGCGGCAGCTGCATCAGCCGATAGGATTTGTCGTAGTAGCCCAGGTCGGCCATGGTGAAGTATTTCCCGATTACGAGCTTGTCTGCGTTGCGGGAGAAATAGTTGCAGACGCAGAACAGAAACTGGAACGCGGAGTAGGACCAGACCGTGCGGATGGCGCTGAGGTCGGGCCGGAGCACGACGGACTGCGGATAATTGCAGTAGTTGACGGCGAAAACGCCTACCGAGGAAAGGACCGGGGTGACCAACAGCGCATAGATGCCCCATCCGTGCAAGGCTCCGGCCACGGCGATGGACCCGCAGATAATCTGGACGGACAAGGTCCGCAGGGCAATGGTCCGGAAACGCTTCTCGCGGAGCATCAGCCCGTTCGGAACGATGTTAAGCGCATTGAAGAAAAGACAGATGCACAGATAGCGGCAGACGCCGGCAAGGGTGGGGTCGCCGTAGTAACGGGCGATGGTATCGGCCGAAAGGAACAGCACGAGGCTCAGTACCCCTCCGGCGCACAGCCCGGCCGTGAACAGCGTATTGATTTGTTTCTTGGAGAGGGTTTTGAACTGGACGATGGCCGCACCGATTCCCATGTCGGTGAAGATGTCGAGAAAGACCATGAGCACCGTGGCGATGGCCATGGTGCCGAATGCTTCGGGCGAAACGTTGCGCGCGAGGATGGCCGTTATGCCGAGCGAAATGACGATGCCGGAATATTTGGCCAGCGCAATCCAGAAGATGCCCTGTGCGATTTCTTTCTTGACGGAGGTCATTTACTTGATCAGCCGGTAGATGCCGTATTTGGTGAAGACGGCTTCGATTTGCGGATTGTTCTGGCACTGCCGGCCCGTGTTGATGTTGCAGAGGGCCATGTCCTGCACTTCGTCGTTCGACAGATAATCATTGCCCGCGGTATTACGGGTGACGACTTTGCGGATGGGGGTGCCTTTTTTGATGGCCATGGCATTGAACCAGACGTCGTCCGCCGTGGGACAGATGGAGGTGAAGACCTCGCGGTTCAGCACTTCGGCGTCCAGCGAGCGGGGCGGATAGAGCACTCCTCCGACACCCGTGAAGAAATTCCGCGAGGGGGTGTTCGGGTCGCAGAAACACAGTTTCCAGCGGTTGTAGGATTTCAACTTGCCTTTGCCGTCCGGCAGCATCGTATGAATGCGGCAGGCGTGAATGGCCTGCGGTTCGGCCAGATAGGCGTTGACGAGCCGTTCGACGATGTCGAAGTCGTACAGCGCGTCGTCGTCGACCGTGATGATGACGTCGTCGGGGCAGGCTTCGAGTGCCGGGATGAGTTTCTTGTAGCTTCGGATGTACTCCTCGGTTATCTTTACTTCCAGCCCCCGGGCCTGTAGCCGGACCAGGGTGTCGGGGAGCGGCTGCGCGGAGCATGGCGGGTCGAGCCACAGAATGATCCGGTTGGCTTTCTTGGTCTGCTGCATCAGGCTTTCGATGGTGAAGCAGACGTCTTCCAGACGACGGCCGTAGGTGGTCAGCGAAAGGACGATGTCGTGGTCGCAATATCTTTCGGAGCTGACGCCGGGCTCGGTGCTGTGCAGGATTTTGTCCTCCAGCTGGAGCCGCCGCATGAAGAACTTGATGTTCTGTACGTTGGCATGTATTTCGTTTAGCTGGCGGCGTTTTCTTTTGAGAGAAGAGAGTATTTTCATGATAGGCGTGTGTTTTCAGCGTTGTGCAGCGAGTGCTTTTTCGTATAAGGCCAAATCTTCGAGGATGGCCCGGCGGGCGGCGTTCGGCTGCTCCTCGGAGCCGAGCCATTGGTCGGCGAGGGCGCGCGCCTCGTGCAGCCACCGGGGCTCGGCCGTGCAGGCGTAGAGCATGCCCAAAGTCATCGCCCGGGTTTCGGGGTTGGTGATCTGCGGCAGAAATTCCAGATATTCCTGCTTGCAGCATTCGTATTCGTTCGTGCGGCCCAGGACGCGGTGGCTGAGCATCAGCAGGGCCGTGTATTTTCCGCGGATTTTGGACGCCGGGGGCAGCGACACCTGGCCGTAGCGCGTCAGAAAATAGTTCACGGCCGCCAGGTCGCTGGCATCGGGACCTTTCCGCAGCAGACTGTTGGCCAGCGCCCGGCGGGCCTTGGGCAGGTAGCTTTCGATTTTGTCGTAAATGTGTTTGCCGCCTTTGGCGAATTCCACGATTTGGAGGTATTGCGGCGCGATGTCGAGCGTTTCGACCGCCAGCATGTCGGTGATTCGGACGATTACCCTGCCGCCGTCGCGGCCCTGCTGGCTGAGCAGCACCCCCTCCACTCCCGAGAACTGGCCGCCGACGATTCGGACCCGGTCGCCCTGCTCAAGGTCGATTTCCGACGGCGAGAAGCAGGGAACCGCATGTTCGTAGGCTTGGGCGATGCGCATGAACTGCGCCATTTCGTCGTCCGGGACATAGCGGTAGTCGGTCGGTGCCTCCCGTTTTTCGCCCGTCGGAATCAGGTTGTAGGCGGGGTAGGCGTTGTGGAACCTGCGAAGTTGCGGCAGGGTTCCTCTGATGAATATGTAGTTGTACAGCAGGGGTTTGCGGATGCGTCCCCGGCCGTTGTCGCGTGCGGTCACATCGACGAACGTCGGTGCGAAGCATTCCAGCCGGGCGGCGGAGCGGGCGTTGAACTCGTCTGCATGGGCCGCCAGTTGTTCGCAGGCTTGCAGGCTCGACCGGAGCACGGTCAGTACGTACCAATGCGGCGTTTCCTCGGTTCGGTTGCAGGGCTTCGGTTCGGTTGCGGACATACCTTCTCCTCTTCGGAGTTTGTATAAACGGCTTGTCCTTAACAGGTTATGTCGGTTAAGCCGGAAACTTCCGAAAACTTCGTTCCTTTCCGTGGAAAATTCCGTCGCTTGAAAAAGCGCGTTTCCTGCATCCGGAAAGGGGGTTCTTAGTGGGACAAAGTTAGTATTTTTTGCTGAATTAGCAACATCGCCCCGTCGATTTTTTGCGGTGGGCAGGTTGGCGGATTCGCAGAGCAGGGCGGTGCAGACTTCGGATTGTGCTGTGAGCTGGCAATCAGTTCGTTGTATTGATGTGCGAAAATTTGTCGCCGCATATCCTCCCGGAATTTCCGAAAATTTCGTATACTCCCGCTCGGCAAAATGCAAGTAAACTTGCTTTTGCGCTCGCTTATTCGTATTTTTGTCCGAATCAATAATTGTTACGTCATGTCTGAAATTGCAGGATTGGAGCCCCGCTTGGTGTGGGAGCAGTTCGACGCCATCACGCAGGTGCCGCGACCCTCGAAAAAGGAGGGCCGGATCATCGACTTTCTGGTAGCTTTCGCCAAGCAACACCAGCTCGAATATAAAAAGGACGGTGTGGGTAACGTCGTCATCCGCAAACCCGCTACGCCCGGTTTCGAGGAGCGCCCGGCTGTCATCCTCCAGTCGCATATGGATATGGTCTGCGAGAAGAATTCCGACGTGGAGTTCGATTTCGACAACGACCCCATCCGCGCCTACATCGCCGACGGGTGGGTGCGGGCCGAGGGGACCACGCTCGGGGCCGACTGCGGCATCGGCATGGCCGCCGCGCTGGCCGTGCTGATCGACCCGCAGGCCCAGCACGGGCCGCTGGAAGCGCTCTTTACGGTCGACGAGGAGACCGGCCTTACCGGGGCTTTCGAGCTGGGCGAGGGGATGTTGCAGGGCAAATACCTGCTCAACCTCGATTCGGAGGACGAGGGCGAGTTGTTCATCGGCTGTGCCGGGGGCATCGATACCATCGCCACCTTTACCTGTTCGATGGAGGAGGCGCCCAAGAATTACTCGTTTTTCCGGGTCGACGTCTCCGACCTGCTGGGCGGCCATTCGGGCGACGACATCGACAAAGGGCGCGTCAATTCCAACAAGACCGTGGCGCGGCTTCTGTGGGGCGGGATGCAGTCGTGCGAGCTGCGTCTGAGCTACTTCTCGGGCGGCAATTTGCGCAATGCCATTCCGCGCGAGGCATACGCCATTTTCGGCGTTCCGACCCGGCTCAAGAAGGATTTCGAGAAACGTTATGAGCTCTTCGCCGCCGACCTCGAAGCCGAGTTCCGCCTGCGCGAACCCAATTTCCGCATTACGCTCAACGAGATGCCGCAGGTGGCCGAGGTGCTCGACGCGCGGTCGCAGTTCGCGCTGATTTACTCGCTCGTGGGGGTGCCCAACGGCGTCGTGGCCATGTCGGCCGCCGTGCCGGGGCTCGTGGAGACCTCTACCAATCTCGCGTCGGTGAAGTTCGCCGGAGAAAACAAAATCGTCGTCACTTCGTCGCAGCGCTCGTCGGTCGAAAGCGCCAAGACCTACGTGATGCAGATGGTCGAGTCGGTCTTCGCGCTGGCGGGCGCCGATGTAGCCCATTCCGACGGTTACCCGGGCTGGACGCCCGACCCGAAGTCGCGCCTGCTGGCCGTGACGGCCGACGCCTACCGTCGGCTGTTCGGTACCGAACCCAAGGTGCGGGCCATCCATGCCGGATTGGAGTGCGGGCTGTTCCTCGAAAAGTATCCCGACCTGGAAATGGTGTCGTTCGGACCTACGCTGCGGGGCGTCCATTCGCCCGACGAGCGCCTCGAAATCGCCACCGTTCCCAAGTTCTGGGAGCTGCTCAACGAAGTGCTGCGGACGTTGTAGCCGCCGGCGCTTGGAATTCCGGGAGTTGCAGGGTGCAGCTCCCGGATTTTTTCGTATCTTCGTATGTTCCGTTAAGTCTTTTTCGTATGCTGAAAAGCCGCCTTTGTCTTCTCTTTGCCCTTTGCGCATGCCCGGCGGCGGCCCAGACTTTCGACGACGAATATTACCCTTTTGCCGAGTACGAGGAGCCCCGGCCCATGCTGGTGCCCGATTCGGCGCTGTTCTATCGCGCCGTGCAGGCGGCTCCCGACCTGTACGGTTCCGTCTCGGCGTTCATCCTGCCGCAGGTGGCTTTGCAGCGGCGCGGACAGCCGTTCGGTGCGGAGGTCGCCACGGCCGACGGGGCGCAGGTGCCGTACCGCTGTTTTCAGGCGCTGCGCGGACTGGGAGCCGAGGAACGCGCGGAACCGGGCCTGGCCATGACGGCGGAGCACCTCGGGGGTGCAGGCGGTGTGCGGACGTTCGGATTCGCGGACGGGATGCCGCTGCTGCCTTACCGGGCTTCGGTATCGTTTTCGGGGCGGAATCACTTGGTCGGGGCCAAGGTCTCGGCCGTCGGCGAACTGCCGCATGACTGGCGTTTCGCGGCGGCGCTCGATTTTCGGACCGGGCGCGACCTCTATGCCGACGGGGTTTTCACCAATGCCCTGACAGCGGTGTTCCGGCTGGAGAAGCATTTCGGGCCGAATCATCGGGTGGCGTTGCTGGCCGTAGTCCCGCCGTCGGTGCGGGGCACGCGCCTTTCGTCGGTCGGGGAGGCGTTCTCGCTCACGGGCGACGCGCTCTACAATCCGGCGTGGGGTTTTCAGAACGGCAAGGTGCGCAATTCGCGGGTGCGGCGCGAGACGGTGCCGTGGACGGCGGTTTCGTATCGCGGCGGGCTGTCGGCGAACACATCGCTTTCGGCTGTGCTGAGCGCCGAGACCGGAAGCCGGAGTTATAGTGCGTTAGGGTGGTACGACGCCCGCACGCCCATGCCCGACAATTATCGTTACCTGCCCTCTTTCGCCCTCGACCCCGATACCGAGCAGGCGTGGCGGGCGGCCGACCCTCGCTATACGCAAATCGACTGGGACGGCATGATGGCCGTCAACCGGCTGGGCGGCGGGCATGCGGTCTATGCGCTGGAAGATCGTGTCGAAAGGCTTTGCAACCTGCGTCTCGACGCAGCGGTTTCGGCGCAGGTAAGTCCGCGGCTGACGCTCGACGGCGGGATTTCGCTCGGCCGCGAAGCGACCCGCAGCTTCAAGCGGATGCGCGACCTGCTGGGGGCCGGGTATGTGGTCGACAGGGACCAGTACCTGGTGGACGACGCCACCTACGGCCGTCTGTCCGAAAACGACCTGCGCCATCCGGGGCGGGTCATCGGGCAGGGCAACCGTTTCGGCTACGACTATCGGCTGGTGCGGTTCCGGGCGGCGACGCATCTGCGGGCGGTTTACCGCGCCGACAGGTTTCGGGCCGATGCGGCGGCCGAGTTGGGCGCGGCATCGACTTATCGGCGGGGACTGATGGAAAAGGAGCTTTTTCCCGGCAGCCGCTCTTTCGGCCGTTCGCGCCGGATGCGTATGGCGACCTATGCGTTCAAGGCGTCGGCCGGGTGGGCATTTTCGCCGCGCAGTTACCTCGGTTTTTCGGCCGCGGCCAGTGCTTCGCCGCCCGATGCCGACGCGATGTTCTTTCAGCCGCTTTACAACAATCTGAGCGTGGAGCGGATCGTTCCCGAACAGCTGTTCGCCGCCGAGCTGAACTACCGTTCGACAGGACGGACGCTCGAATGGCAGGCCTCGGCGTTTCTTACCGCTTCTTTCGACGGGATGGATACGCGGCGTTATTTCGACGACTTGGCGGGCCTCTACTGCGACCTTTCGGTGACGGGCAGCGGGCGGCTGGCCTGCGGGTTGGAAGCGGCCGCTTCGCTGCGGCTCTCCTATCGGTGGCGGCTGTCGCTCGCCGCGTCGGCAGGGTCGTACCGCTATCTCCGCAATCCGCGCGTGACGGTCGTTTCGGACACCGACAACAGCGCGGTCGACACGCGGGCCGAGAGCTACATGGGCGACTGCGTCGTGGGCGGTGCGCCCGCTCTGACGGCCTGCGCCGAAGTCTGCTACTTCGGGCCGAAAGGGTGGGGCGCCCGGCTGTCGGCCGGATATGCGGGAATCCGCCATGTCGAACCCATGCCCGTGCGGCGGACCCTCCGCATGGCCCGGCAGGGCGGCAGCGTTCCCGAGGCTTTCGATGCTTTCACGCGACAGGAGCGGCTGCCGGACGCTTTCACGGCCGATGCGTCGGTTTACAAGTCGTTCATGATAGGCCGTTCCCGGCTGGTCGCTTCGCTCGTCGTGCGCAACCTGCCCGGAAGCCGCAATACGGTTTACAACGGCTATGAATCCATGCGCGTGCGGCGCGTCACGGCGGGCGATGCCGTCAGCTGGTGGCCCCATGCCACGCGCTACACCCACGCTTATCCGCGCACGTTTTATTTGTCGGTCAGTTATAGTTTTTAGGCGTCGCGGGCAGGGGCTCCCGGCGCATATACATAAGGTAAATGCAATTTATTTATTACCTTTGCCACGAAAACACCCCAAAGTTATGGCAGGTTCCAATTTCGTAGACTACGTCAAGATATTCGCCCGCTCGGGCCACGGAGGTGCCGGCTCGGCCCATTTCCGCCGCGAGAAATTCGTGGCGTTCGGCGGTCCCGATGGCGGCGACGGCGGCAAGGGCGGCAGCATCGTTTTGCAGGGCGACAGGCAGTACTGGACGCTCATCCACCTCAAGTACCAGCGCCACCAGTTCGCCGAGGACGGCCAGTGCGGTTCGGGGGCCCGGTCGTCGGGCAAGGATGCGCCCAACATCGTCATTCCCGTGCCGCTGGGTACGGTGGCCAAACGGCTTGTGGAGCAGGAGGACGGCACGACTTCGGTCGAAACCGTGGGCGAGGTGACCGAACACGGCGAGCAGCTGGTTCTGCTCAAAGGCGGCCGCGGCGGGTTGGGCAACTGGCATTTCAAGAGCGCCACCAACCAGACCCCGCGCTACGCCCAACCCGGCGAGGAGGGCGACGAAGGAGCTTTCATATTGGAGTTGAAGGTGCTGGCCGACGTGGGGCTGGTAGGCTTTCCCAATGCCGGGAAGTCGACTTTGCTGTCGGTCGTTTCGGCGGCCAAGCCCAAGATCGCCAACTACGCGTTCACCACGCTCGAACCCAATCTCGGAATCGTGGAGGTGCGCGACCACAAGTCGTTCGTCATGGCCGACATTCCGGGTATCATCGAGGGGGCGCACGAGGGGCGCGGGCTCGGCACGCGGTTCCTGCGGCATATCGAGCGCAATTCGGTGCTGCTGTTCATGATTCCGGCCGACAGCGACGACGTGCGGCGCGATTACGAAATTCTGCTGGGCGAGCTGACGCAGTACAATCCCGAGCTGCTCGACAAACGCCGCCTGTTGGCCGTGACCAAGTGCGACATGCTCGACGACGAGCTGATCGGCCAGATGCGGCCCCACCTGCCCGAGGGCATTCCGGCGGTCTTCATTTCGTCGGTTTCGGGGCTCAATATCCAGCAGCTCAAGGATATGCTGTGGCAGGCGTTGCAGGAGGAGTGACGAACGACGTTTCGATTCCGGTGATGCGGAGCGAAAAGCTGCCGTTGAAATAGCTGATGATTCCGCATAGCGAACCGTTGCCTTCGGGCAGCGGTTCGCCTGCGTAGAGACAGCCGCCCAGGGTCCGGACCGCCAGCGTGTTGCCGTCGGCATCCGCGAGGGTCCGTTCGGTGGTGACGTAGCGCCCCGTTTCGGGGTCGAAGTCGCACCACGCGGCGCGTTGGGCGAAGCGTACACCGTCGATGCGCACGTAGGTGTCGGCATCCGCCGGGGTCAGTTCGCCGATTCGGACGGGCCGGGCTGTTATCCGCGCCGCCGGTAGCCCGCTGAGCCGCAGGTGTTTGTCCGCTTCGTCGCGCGGGATGCAAAGATTCCCGTCCGCTGCCTTTCCCAATTCGATTTTGCCGCCGTAGTCGTAGAGTGTCAGTCCGTTGCAGTAGACGACCAGCTCTTCGCCCAGTGGGTAGGCGTTCTCCGCCGCGTCGTATTCGGCCGCAATCGCAAGGCCGCCGCTCGCATCTTCGATGACGAGTTGGTTGTAGAATTCGCCGTAGCGGTTGTTTCCCGTGACGATGCCGCGGATGACGGTCTGGTCGGTGACAGGGTAGGAGGCTCCCTCGCAGCGCGATTTCAGCCGGGCGATGGTGCAGGTCGGGCGGGGCTGTTCGGCCTCCCCGAATTCGAGGGTCGTGGCCCGGTCGCAGCCTGCGAGCAGCAGGGCCGTCAGCAGCCATGCCTTACAGCGGCGAGCAGTCGGTTTCATCGCGCAGTTTGAGCAGATAGCGGCTGCCGTCGTGTTGGAGAATCCCCGTCAGCGAGCAGGGCCCTGCCGGAACTTCGTTTCCGGCGAAATCGGCGTAGGGGCGGACATAGGTGTAGACGGCGGTGCCCTCCTGGTCTGTGAAGCGTTTGTTTCCGGCCCAAGTACCTTCCGCCAGCCCGTCGGGGGCATATCGCACGCGTTCGATGCGCACCAGCGTGCCGCATAGGGCAGGCGTCAGTTCGCCGATGGTCCGAACGGTCGGTGCAGAGGGCTGCGGCGGGGTGTCGTGGCGGATAATCGTGCGGGCGAGGGCCGGGCGCGAAGCGATGTAGTCGGTCGGGTAGCCGTCCGATGCCGAGGGCAGGCGGCCTGCCTGCAACACTCCGCGGCTTTCGCCCAGCGCCCAGCCTTGCAGCCGGACCGTGAGCAGGCAGCCCTCCGGATAGTCGTTGTGCAGGTGGTCGAGCCCCGCCATGATTTCGAGCCCCGCGCCGTCGGATTCGATGCAGAGCGTGCGGTAGAAATTGGCGCTGCGGTCGCAGGTCGTCACCCGGCCGCAGACCGTCGTTTCGCTTTCGACGGCAACGGTGGTTCCCTCGAATCGTGCACGCAGTTCGCCTATCGTTGTCGTGGCCGGCGGGGGCGTCGTCTCTTCGTGCCGTTCGCCGAACGACGAATCGTAACAGCCGCTCAGCAGCAGAGCTCCGATAGCCACCCACGGTCGCATGGCCTATCCCTCGATGCGGGAATCTTTCAGTCCGAGGAAGTAGAGAATGCCGTCGAGCCCGATGGTCGAAATCGACTGCCGGGCCGTGGCCTTGACCTTGGGTTTGGCGTGGAAAGCGATGCCCAGACCCGCCAGGTTGAGCATCGGCAGGTCGTTGGCGCCGTCGCCCACGGCCACCGACTGGGCGATGTTGATCTCCTCGAACTGGCACAGCAGCCGCAGCAGCTCGGCCTTGCGGCGTCCGTCGACCACTTCGCCCGCATAGCGGCCCGTCAGTTTGCCGTCCTCGATTTCCAGCTCGTTGGCATAGACGTAGTCGAAGCCGTATTTCTGGCGCAGGTAGTTGCCGAAGTAGGTGAAGCCGCCCGAGAGGATGGCCGTCTTGTAGCCCACGCGCTTGAGGATGGTCATCATGCGTTCCAGCCCCTCGGTAATGGGGAGATTGCGGGCTATTTCGTCCATGACCGAGACGTCCAGCCCTTTCAGCAGGGCCACGCGGCGCGTGAAGCTCTCGCGGAAGTCTATCTCGCCGCGCATGGCGCTCGCCGTAATGGCCCGCACCTCGTCGCCCACGCCCGCCCGTTCGGCCAGCTCGTCGATCACCTCGGTTTCGATGAGCGTCGAATCCATGTCGAAACATATCAGACGGCGGCTGCGGCGGTAGATGTCGTCTTTCTGGAACGAGACGTCGAGCCCCAGTTCCGACAGGTTCATGAAGCGTTCCTGCATGGCGCTGCGGCTCTCGTCGGACAGCGAGCCGCGCACCGAAAGTTCGATGCAGGCCTTGGCCGCGCGGTCGTCCTCGTGCAGCGGCATGCGGCCCGTCAGACGCTTGATGGCGTCGATGTTGAGCCCGTGTTCGGCCACCACGGCCGTCACTTCGGCGATGTGGCGCGCCGAGACCGTGCGGCCAAGCAGCGTGATGATGTAGCGGTTCTTGCCCTGGCGGCCCACCCAGGCTTCGTAGTCCTCCTCCGAAATCGGGGTGAAGCGTATCATCACGCCCAGTTCCGACGCCTTGAACAGCAGTTCTTTCATGATGCCGCCCGACTTGTCGGGGGTGGTCATGATAAGGATGCCCAAGGTCAGCGACTGGTGGATGTTGGCCTGACCGATGTCGAGGATGCAGGCGTCGTAGCGCGCCAGGATGGCCGTCAGCGACGAGGTCATGCCCGGCTTGTCGGCGCCCGAAATGTTTATCTGTATGATTTCGATGTCGTTCTGCATGGTGTGTTGCGTCCGTACAATTTTATACAAAGTTAGAAAAGTTCTTTTCTTCCCTGCAAATTATTTGCTCTTTTTTACAGCACGACGGTTGTTGCCGTCCCGACTTCCCGGACGAAATGTTCGTCGTGCGAAATGACGAGCAGCGTGCCGTGGTAGCTGCGGACCGTGTCGGTCAGAATCGCGAGGCTTCCGATGTCGAGGTTGTTGGTCGGTTCGTCCAGCACCATCAGGTCGGGGATGCGCTCCGAGAGCATCATGCAGCAGAGCGAAAGCCGCATCCGTTCGCCGCCGCTCAGCGCCCGGCAGGGTTTGTCCCACGTCTCGTGCGGGAAAAGGGCGCGGTCGAGCCGGACCTTGAGTTCGTGGTCGGGCAGATTGTGCGCGTTGTGCCGTTCGGCCGTTTCCAGCACCGATTGGGAACTGTCGAGCGTCCGGTATTCCTGGTCGAGATGGACGGCCGAAAAATCGGCCCGTTCCACCCGCCCGGCGGTCGGGGCCAGTTCGCCCAGCAGCATCCGCACAAGCGTCGTTTTGCCGCTGCCGTTGTCGCCCGCGATGTGCACGCGGTCGCCGCTGCGTATTTCGAGGTCGAGCGGTTGCGGCCAAAGCGGTGCGCCGTCGCCGTAGGCGAAGTTCAGCCCCTCGGCCCGAATCAGTCGTTTGCCCGTGTGCAGGGCGGCATCGTCGAAGTCGATTTTCAGTTCGCCGTGGCGTGTCTGTTGCTCGCGCAGCTCTGCGAGCCGCTGTCGCGTATCGCCGATGATGGCGGTGTGCCGGTCTTGCAGCCGTGCCGCGCTGTTCTGCGCCTGCGCGCCGCGTGCATTGACGACAATCCGGGCCAGCCCCGTCTTCGATTTGTTCCGTTTGCCTTGCGCGCTCCGTCGCTCCTGCCGTTCGCGCACTTCCTGCGCTTGTCGGCGTGCCGCACGCAGCGCTGTCTGCTCTGCTTCGATACGCTCGGTCAGCGCCTGCTCCTCGATGTTTTTCTGTACGCGGTAGAAATCATAGTTGCCGCCGTAAAGCCGAATGCCCGCGGCGGTCAGTTCGCAGGTCGTATGCAGCAGATTCAGCAGCGTGATGTCGTGGCTGACCACGACCAGCGTTGCGTGCGTCGAGCCGATGTAGTCGTAGAGTTTGGCCCGCGCCCTGCGGTCGAGGTGGTTGGTCGGTTCGTCGAGCAGTACGATTGCGGGATTGTGCAGGCTTAGGCCTGCCAGCAGCACCTTCGTCCGTTCGCCGCCGCTCAAGGCGGCGACGGGGGTGTCGAGGGCTGCGTCGCGAAGCTCCCATTCGGCCAACACGGCGCGGCATCGCTCCTCGATGGTCCAGTCGTCGTTCAGTGTGTCGAACCAGGCCGTGTCGGTCGCTCCTGCGCATATAGCCTGCAAGGCGCGCAGTTTGTCGTCCACGCCGAGCAGTTCGGCGATGCTGCGCTCGTCGGGTGTCGTATGCTGGGGAATATAATAGGGTTGCGACGAGGTGGCCACGCTTCCCGCCGCAGGGGCCAGCCGGCCTCCCAGCAGTTGCAGCAGCGTTGTTTTGCCCACACCGTTGGGGCCGATTAGCGACACTTTGGCGCCGTCGGGTACGGAGAGGGCGACATGCTCGAACAGGGGTTGATTGTTGGTGTGGCGGTACGAAATACCGCTTGCGATGATAGACATGATAAACGATCGAATGGCGGCCCGCTGAGGGCCCGGTGAAACCTGAATGCTTGATTTGCAGCGGCATCGGTTCCGCAGAACCGGCCTATCGAACGTTTATTTTCATCGGAGTGTTTTCTGAATCCGGCAGCAAAGGTAGCAAAGTTCTTTTTTCCTGCAACTTATCCGCTGTTTTTTGCGGCGGGTCGGCCGATTATTTCCGTATTCGGCGGAATTTGTCTATTTTTGCATGCAAACCTAAGCAGAGAGACGTATGTGGAATTTTTTCTTGCAGGTGCTTCCCGCCGATGAGCCGCTGCTGGTACCCGACAGCGTGCAGAAAGCCAACCTTGCGCAGACCATCGACAAGGTGGTCAATATGGATTACCGCGAATTCTTCACGGGCATTCTCAACGATGCGGTGTGGATTCTGCTGAAACTGTTGCTGGCCGTAGCCATCTACATGATCGGACGCTGGATCGTCCGGCGCATCGTCCAGCTGCTCGACGTGGCTTTCGAGCGGCGCAAGGTCGACATTTCGCTGCGCATGTTCGTGCGCAACGCCGTCAAGGTCGTCTTCACGCTGCTGCTCATCCTCATCGTCGTGCAGACTTTGGGCGTCAACGTCACTTCGGTCATCGCCCTCTTCTCCGCCGCTACGCTGGCCATCGGTATGGCGCTGAGCGGTACGGCCCAGAATTTCGCGGGCGGCGTGATGATTCTCGTCATGAAGCCCTACCGTGTCGGCGACTTCATTTCGGCGCAGGGGCAGTCGGGCACCGTGCGGGAAATCAAGCTCTTTTCCACGGTCATCACCACGGGCGACAACCAGACCATCTACATCCCCAACAATGCCATCGCCACGGCCATCATCGACAACTATTCGACGGCCGACCTGCGGCGTGTCGACTGGACGATAGGCATTTCCTACGGCGACGATGTCGACGCGGCCCGCAAGGCGCTGCTCGAAATCCTCGCTTCCGATACCCGTATTCTGGCACAGCCCGCCCCCGTGGTGTGGGTCGCCGAGCTGGCCGATTCGGCGGTGAATCTTACCGTGCGGGCCTGGACGCGCAACGCCGATTATTGGGACGTCTTCTTCCAGAACAACGAGCGGTTCTACAAGCGTCTGCCCGAGCACGGCATCAACTTCCCGTTCCCGCAGGTGGACCTGCATCTGAAACAAGAATAACACTCTATTCATCAAGGTATATTCACTATGGAATTACGAGAAATTCTGGCTATTTCGGGCCAGCCCGGTTTGTACAAGTATGTAGCGCAGTCGGCGCGCGGGATTATCGTCGAATCGTTGGCCGACGGACGGCGGTTCAACGCGCCCGCATCGTCGAGGGTCAGCTCGCTGACCGAGATTTCGGTTTACACCGAGGGCGACGACATTCCGTTGGCCGAGGTCTTCACCCGAATCTACGCTCATACGGGCGGCAAGCAGGCCGTCAGCCCCAAGGAGACGCCCGAGAAGCTGAAGGCCGCTTTCGCCGAGGCGCTGCCCGAGTACGACCGCGAGCGCGTGCACGTTTCCGACATCAAGAAGTGCTTCGCGTGGTACAATACGCTCGTGGCCGCAGGCTTCACCGAGTTCAAGCTCCCCGAGGAGCCGCAGGAGTAGCCCTGCCGTGCCCATTCGGTTGCAGTCCCGGTTTTGGCCGGGACTTTTTTGTTCCGCGGACGCGACGGATTATTTTGTAAATATTTTTAATAAATAGCGATTTTTGCACTATCTTTGTCTGATGTCAGCGGTGCCTCGGCAAAAATCAAACAAGTTTGTTTTTGCTTTCGGCCCGCACTTTACCGAAGCTGCGCTCCGGTTTAGATAGGCGGCGCCTCAGCAGTCCTCAAATAAATTTGGTACTGCTTTCGGCTTGCACTATCTTTGTCCCTCGAACATTATATTATAAGTTGAATTCGGAAACCGATACGCGGTTTCCACAGACGCAGAATTATGAACAAAAAGAAAATGGTGGCCCTCGTGGCGCACGACAACATGAAGCGCGACCTGGCCGAATGGGTCGACTGGAACTGCAATGTGCTCGCCACCCATCCGCTGGTGTGTACCGGTACGACGGGCAAAATGGTCGAGAAAACGCTGACCGCGCGCACCGACGGCAGCTGCAACGTCGACGACCTCGATATTACCCTTCTCAAGTCGGGTCCGCTGGGCGGCGACCAGCAGTTGGGTTCGCTCATCGTCTCGGGCAAGGTCAGCGCCTTGATTTTCTTCTGCGACCCGATGGCCGCACAGCCCCACGACGTCGACGTCAAGGCTTTGCTGCGTCTCGCTTCGCTCTACAACGTGCCGACGGCCATCAACCGCGCTACGGCCGATTTTCTGATTTCGTCGCCCCTTTTCAAGGACGAGACTTACGAGCCCGTGGTCAAGGATTACCGCGATTACGTCGAGCGCGTGTTGAAATAGACGCCCGCGCCTTTCATGATAAAGGAGCCTGTCAGCAGGCTCCTTTTATTGTTTCCAGCAGCTTTTCCAGCACGGCGTCGCGGCCCGTCAGGTATTCCGCCGCTACGTAGGGTATCGCGATGTCGGGCACTATGTAGCCGTCGTCGCGGCGTGTGCATTCGTCTATTTCGACCATCGAAACGCAGCTCTCGGCCAGTTGCGACGGATACAGCGTCCGCCCCTCCAGCACTTCGCCGTATTTCAGTGCGTTGTGCAGCAGCGGTTCGCCGACCAGCTGCGCCGCGCCGTGGTATTGCAGCATGTTGACGAACGATGCGGCTATCGAGCCCGTGTCGCGGCTCACCAGCACGTAGCAGTTCATGCCGCCGACGTACATCTTCGGATTCGTCTCGAACGAGCGGACATATTCCGTTTCGGGCAGTTCCACCACTTGGCCGCTTTGTTCTTCGGTCAGAAAATCATAATATTGCATCGCTTCTTTCGATACCTTGACCCGCTGCCCCGTGCAGTAGTCGACCACCGGTTTGTCGATGAATATCGAGAGCAGTTCGTCGAATGCGTGGCCGTTGCCGCCCGGATTGCGCCGCAGGTCGAGAATCACGTTTCGCAGCCCTTGTTTCTTGAAATCCGTGATTGCCTTGCGCACAATGCGTATCAGCCGGCTGTTGTTGGGGAAAAACGCAGGGATCGCTATGTAGCCCGCTCCGGCGTCGGCATAGGTGCGTATGTTGGCGTCGGTCTCTTCGGCCTTGTTCAGGGCGAAGATGGCTTTTCGGGCCGGTTGTCCCGCCGTCTCCACCGTCAGCTGTTGGCCGTCGCGTTCCAGGCCGATGCGGAACCGCTCGACGGCCTGGCTGTAATAGCAGCGGTTCATCAGCGCGGTCGGTATCGTGTGGCGGTCGCCGTAGCCGTATTTCAGATAGTCGGCCGCCGCCACTCCGTTGATGGTTGCTACGCGGTCGCCGCGCCGGAACTGCGGGTCGAGCGAGCGGTCGACGATAAGCGTGTCGTTGATTTGTAGCAGCGAGAAGGCCGGCATCTGCAGTTCGCGGCTCAGCCTGCGTTGGTCGCTCTTTTTCGTGTAGACTTCGGTGTCGCCGTACGGTACCGGAGTAATCCGGTAGTGCGGGTCTTCGTGGTGCAGCAGGTCGAAATAGGGGCGCATGACCCAGAACAGGTCGGAGGTCAGCAGCGAATCCTTGCCCAGCGCATCGCAGCGGGCGTTTATCTCGGCCAGCACCTCGGCTTTTTCGGCGGGGGAGAGCAGCGAATTGAGCCCCGGGTGGCGCGGCACTCGGTGGAGGTTTCTTTCCAAACCGACGCGCGTGCGGGGGAGTTTGTAGTCCAGCATGGCGAAACAGCGGCCGGGGATGCGGACATTGCGTCCTTCGGGTGCATCGGGTTCTTCGGCCCGGGCGCTGAGGGTGCTTGCCGCAAGCAGCAGTGAAAGGAGGATGATTTTCATGATGTTCCGGGATTCTGTTCGTCTTGTTAACGCGCTTTTCCCGGATTTATTGCAGACGGCACCCGATTTGTTTGCGGCAATCGTTCGGAATTTTTCGTGTCAGAGGTTGTGCGACAGCGGGGCAGGTACGGCGGTGCTGGCGTCGAAGTCGCCCCAGCGTTCGGCAATAAGGTCGAGCGTGGCGAAGAGTTCGTCGATGTCGAGCGATGTCACCAGTTTCAGCCGCGTCTCCTTGAAGTTGGGCAGCCCTTTGAAATAGTTGGTCAGATGGCGCCGCATTTCCAGGATTCCTACGTGGTCGCCTTTGATTTCGAGCGATTTGCGCAGATGTTCCTTGGCGATGGCCACCCGTTCCGTCACCGTCGGCTGCGGCAGCACCTCGCCCGTCGCAAGGTAGTGTTTCGCTTCGCGGAATATCCACGGCCGGCCATAGGTCGCGCGGCCTATCATCACGCCGTCCACTCCGTAGCGGTCGAACATCTCCGCCGCCCGGGGGCCCGAATCCACATCGCCGTTGCCGATAATCGGGATGCGTATCTGCGGGTTGTTCTTCACCTTGCCGATAAGCGTCCAGTCCGCTTCGCCGCGGTACATCTGTGCCCGCGTGCGGCCATGAATCGTTAGTGCCGCAATTCCCGCGTCCTGCAGCCGCAGGGCGATTTCTTCGATGTTCTTGTGTTCGTCGTCCCAGCCCAGCCGGGTCTTCACGGTCACGGGTTTGCGCACCGCCTCCACAATGCGGCGCGTCATTTCGATCATCGTCGGCACGTCGCGCATCATCCCCGAGCCTGCGCCGCGGCCCGCGATTTTCTTCACCGGGCAGCCGAAATTGATGTCTATCACATCCGGATTCGCCGCCTCGGCCATCCGGGCCGCTTCGACCATCGGTTCGATCAGATGACCGTAGATCTGAATGCCTACGGGGCGTTCGCCCTCGTCGATTTCCAGTTTTTTCAGCGACTTGGCCGCGTCGCGTATCAGTCCGTCCGACGAGATGAATTCCGTGTAGACCATGTCGGCCCCGAACCGCTTGCACATGTAGCGGAACGAGGGGTCGGTCACGTCTTCCATCGGGGCCAGCAGCAGCGGGCGGTCTCCGAGGTCTATGTCGGCTATCTTCATGTCGGTGGGCGGATTCGGCTGCAAAGGTAGTTGTTATTTGGCAATAAAACGTTAAATTTGCAGTCGAAATTCCATCCATCCATGAATATCGAGACCTTTCTTTCGGAGGCGGTCCGCCGGGCGGCGGAAGCGCTCTACGGGCCGTCGGAGGGCGAGCCGCTGCAGATTCAGAAGACCCGCAGGGAGTTCGAGGGCGACTATACCCTCGTCGTGTTTCCCTTGCTGCGACGAAGCCGCAAATCGCCCGAAGCCACGGCTGCCGAGATAGGTGAGTGGCTCACGGCCAACGTCCCCGAAATCGAGGCGTTCAACGTCATCAAGGGTTTTCTGAACCTTTCGTTCGGCGGTTCGTTCTGGGCGGCGCGTTTCGCCGAGGTCGCCGCCGACCCCGAGTTCGGGCAGGCCGCTCCGTCGGGCCGCACGGTCATGATCGAATATTCGTCGCCCAATACCAACAAGCCCCTGCACCTGGGGCATATCCGCAATAACCTCCTGGGATATTCCGTCGCGCAGATTCTCGCCGCCAACGGTCATAAGGTCATCAAGGCCAACCTGGTCAACGACCGCGGCATCCATATCTGCAAGTCGATGCTGGCCTGGAAGCTCTACGGCAACGGCGAGACGCCCGCGTCGTCGGGCATGAAGGGCGACCACCTCGTGGGTAAATATTACGTTGAGTTCGACAAGCACTACAAGGCTCAGATCAAGGAGCTTATGGCGCAGGGTTTGTCCGAAGACGAGGCCAAGAAGCAGGCGCCTGTCATGCTCGAAGCGCAGGAGATGCTGCGCAAGTGGGAGGCCAAGGACCCCGAAGTCTATTCGTTGTGGGAGACCATGAACGGTTGGGTCTACGAGGGTTTCGACGTCACTTACAAGGCGCTGGGCGTCGATTTCGACAAGGTCTACTACGAGTCGCAGACTTATCTGTTGGGCAAGTCGCTCGTCGAGGAGGGGCTCAAGAAAGGCGTCTTCTACCGTCGCGACGACAATTCGGTGTGGATCGACCTCACGGCCGACGGGCTCGACGAGAAACTGCTGCTGCGTGGCGACGGCACCTCCGTATATATGACGCAGGACCTCGGCACCGCGTTCCGCCGTTTCGAGGACAACAAGCTCGACGACATGATCTACGTCGTCGGCAACGAGCAGAACTACCACTTCCAGGTGCTCAAGCTCGTGCTCAAAAAGCTGGGCTATGCCGATTGGAGCGACCACATCACCCACCTTTCCTACGGCATGGTCGAGTTGCCCGAGGGCAAGATGAAGTCGCGCGAGGGCACGGTCGTCGACGCCGACGACCTGATTGCCGACATGGTGGCCACGGCCCGCGAAATGTCTGCCGAGTTGGGCAAGCTCGACGGCTGTTCCGACGAGGAAGCCGATGCCGTTTCGACGATGGTCGGGCTCGGGGCCTTGAAGTATTTCATCCTCAAGGTCGACCCCAAGAAGACCATGCTTTTCGACCCGCGCGAATCCATCGACTTCAACGGCAATACGGGGCCTTTCATCCAATATACGCACGCGCGTATCCGTTCGGTGCTCCGCAAGGCCGCCGAAGCCGGTATCGACTTCCGGCAGCCTGCGCAGGCCGAGTTCCTGCCCGAGGAAATCGGATTGGTCAAGATGCTCACCGACTATCCCGCGACGGTCAAGGCCGCGGGCGATAACTTCGCCCCCTCGATTATCGGGGCTTACGTCTACGAGCTCGCCAAGCAGTTCAACGGCTATTACCACGACCATTCCATTCTCAAGGAGGAGAACGCCGCCGTGCGGTGCATGCGGTTGCAGTTGGCCGCGCAGGTCGCCCGCGTCATCCGTTCCGGCATGCGCCTGCTCGGCATCGACGTCCCCGAGCGGATGTAGTTTTGCAGCCAGCGTTTTTATTCGGGCCGGGGAATCCGGTCCGTTTTTTTGTTTGCAGGGCGGTGCGAATAGTGGTACGAATCTTGCGAGCGGGGTAGGCAGCAATGATTAACACTATATCAGCGTGAAAACAACCTTTACCACATTCGCCCTTTCCTTCGCGTTGTGCGCCGTTGCCGGAGCTTCGGCTCAGTCGCGGAGGGCCGTGTCGGCTTCTGCGGCCGATACGGTGATGCTGTCGGAGAGAGCCGACGGCGATTATATCGTGCGGCAGGCCCTTGTCGAGCGCAAGGCCGATTCCGATTATTCCGTGCGTTACCTGATCAACCTGGCGACGCTCGATGCCGCCCTCGACGGCAATTCGCGTCAGCTCAACGAGCTCAATTCGTTCGTCTCCGGGATGATGAGGGATTCGCTCGTCAGGGTCAATTCGGTCGTCATCACCGGTTACGCTTCGCCCGACGGTCCCGTGGCGCTCAACGAGCGGCTGGCCCGCAGCCGCGCCCGCGATTTCCGTAATTACGTCGATACGAAGTACGGTTTTTCCAAGAAGTTCAACGTCAAGACTTCTTCCGTCGCCGAGGATTGGGAGATGTGCCGTACCCTCGTCGAGAAGTCGGCCATGCCCGAGAAGCAGGCCGTGTTGCGCGTGATCGACGGTACGCAGTCGCCCGAGGCCAAGGAGGCCGCTCTCAAGCGGATGCCCGCTGCATGGGATTACATGGTCAAGCATATCTTGCCGCCCATTCGCCGCGTCGCCATGACTATTTATTACGACGAGGGCAGCCTTGTCGAGCAGCGGACCCGTATCTGCAAGCCCAAGCCTGCTCCCGCACCCGTTCCTCAGCCTGTGGCTGAGCCGTGCCCGCCCGCACAGCCGTGCCGTTGCTGGGAGATCGACGAGGTCGCCAACGGTATCATCGTCGAGATGCCCGATCCCGATGCCGGGATTTACCGCAACAGCGCACAGGGCGTGCGTAAGGCTGCCCGCCGCGACGTCCGCAACGGTCGTGAGGCCGCTGCCTACAATTCGCGCGAGGCCGAGCGTATCGCCGACGAGGAGGCCCGGGCGGCCAAGAAAATCGCTAAAAAGGAGGCCAAGGCTGCCAAGAAGGCCGAAAAGGCTTCCCGCAGAATCGCCCGTGAGTTGGGGAAATAGGGTTCTCCCTCCGTTATCGCAGGCGGGGTCCGGTTCTTCCGGGCCCCGCCTGTTCGTCGGCGGGGACGGTCGTATTGCATAATCCGAAAGTTTTACTACCTTTGTCTCAGCAAAATCTAAAATTTCCGTTATGGCTAATTTACGAAATCTGAAAAAGGAGATCGACTACCGTCTCGAAGAGGTCGTTTTCGACTGCGATATGGCTATGTGTTTCCAGCCCTCCAAGGAGCAGGAGATTTTCGCCGTCATGCAGGAGGCTGTCGGTGTGCGCAACGCGTTGTTCGCCAAGGCTATGAATCCCGCCGAGCCGCACAACAGGTCGCTCGTCCGCAAGCACTACGCCGCTCTGCGTGCCGAGATGATCGCCGCGTTCAACGGGCTTTTCGAGAAGTTGAGCAAAATCAACGGCGAGCAGAAGTAGGCCGCTCCTCTTTCCAATCGAAAATCCCCGCCGTCAAGGCGGGGATTTTTCATTCATGTTCGCAGCAGCAGTCGCCCGGGTGGTGTTCCAGCACCGTGTGGGGGATGTGGCCGTGCGATACTACCTGTATCGGGCAGTCGTAGTTGCGCAGTTGTTCTTCCGTCAGCCGGTTCGAGCGGTGGCGGTGGACCTGGCGGTTGACGCAGACTATTTCTTTCACTACGCTCGTTATTGTGCCGACGTCGTGCGAAACCATGACAATGGCCATCTGTTCGTTCAGTTCGCGCAGCAGGTTGTAGAGTTCGTTCTCGAATCGGTTGTCCACGAAGTTGGCCGGTTCGTCGAGTATCAGCAGGCGCGGTTCCGCAATGACCGCCCGGCATAGCAGCGCCCGTTGCATCTGACCGCCCGATACTTCGCCGATAGGGTGGCGGGCCGCTTCGGCAATTCCCGCTTTTTCAAGCAGTTCCGATGCTTTTTTGCGGTCTTCGCCCGTGTAGCGTTTGCCGAATCCGCGTCGTCCTTGCAGCCCCGACAGCACTACTTCTTCCACCGAAATGGGGAACGCCCGGTCGAAGTCGCTTTGTTGGGGCATGTAGCCGATCAGCCGTTCCTTGCCCCGGTAGAGTTCGGGGGCATAGTCGATTCGGCCCGTGTGGGCCACCGTTCCCAGAATCGCTTTCACAAGGGTCGTCTTGCCGCCGCCGTTCGGTCCGATGACGCCCAGAAAGTCGTCGGACGCAATTTCCAGGTCCGCATGGCGGAGTGCTTCGTAGCCGTCGTAGGCAACCCCTACGTCGTGCAGTTCTACCAGATTCATCGGGAAGTCAGTTGTTCGGTTATCTCGTCGATGTTGGCCGTCACGTCCTCCCGCAGCGGGTCGATCCGCACGGCTTCTGCACCGATGTCGCGGGCCACGGTCTCCACTGCCGAGGCCGGGAACTGGCTTTGGTACAATATCTTGCGTATCCCTTTGGCGCGGGCTTCGCGGATGATTCCGCTCAGATGCCGGGCCGAGGGTTCCTTGCCGTCGGTTTCGATGGCTTCCTGCCGCAGACCGTAGTCGCGGGCGTAGTAGGTGAGGGCGGGGTGGTAGATGATGAAGTATTCCGTTCCGCTCCGTTCGATTCGCTCCGCCGTTCGTTCGTCGAGTTCTTGCAACCGCCGTTGCAGCGATTCGTAGTTCTTCGTGTATTTCGCCGAATCCGGATAGCGTGCGTGAATCGCTTCGTAGGCATTCGCCGCCATCCGTTGCAGCGCACGGGGCGAGGTCCATACATGCGGGTCTACGCCGTGCGTGTGATGCCCGCCATGGTCTCCGTGCGAGCAGCTCCCGGCTATCGGTTCGATTCCGCGGCTCAGATTCACGATTTTTTGCCGGTCGTCGATTTTCCGGAGCAGCGCCGTCTCGAAATCGAGCAGTCCCACATTGAAAATCAGTTGTGCGCGGTTCAGTCCGATGAACTGGCGGGGTGTCGGTTCGTAGGTCTCCGGGCTTGCTCCGGGCGGTACCAGCACCTCCGTCCGGAAGTCGTCGCCGACAATTCCGCCGACCACCTCTTTCAGCGGCGGAATGGAGACGTACAGCGTTGCTTCGTCCGGTTTTTGCTGTGCCGCGCACGATGCCGCAAGCCATAGCAGAGACAATATCGCCGTTCTTATTCGTCTGTTTTTCATCTGCTTGTCCATAAAAGTGGGGGAGTGCTCCCCGCAGGTTCCGTATAAATTGCAAAGATACTCTTTTTTGCAGAAACCGTGCGACGGAAACGGGCCATAAAATCTCGAATCGGCGCTGTTTTTTCTTGGGATTCGGGTATTAAAATAACATAAAAAGTCTTAATTTTGTGTCAAAAGGTCGTAAATCGAATTTGTCTATGAAGCCGAAGATGAAAGTAGCGGGGTATATGCTCGCGTTGTTTTGTGCAGCCGGATGTTCCGAATCCGGACCGATGAGTTGCTATGTCACTATCGCTCCGACGGTGCGGGCGCGGGTCACTGCGCTGGCTTTCGAGCCGGGCGACCGCATCGGTCTTTCCATCGTCCGGGCGTCGGAGCCCGGCGTCCGGAACCGGCCGATGACCTACGACGGAACGGTGTTCGCGGGCGGTCTGGAGTGGTATGCCGAGCAGACGGAGCCTTCGACGCTGGTAGCTTATTATCCTTATTCCGAGGGCGGGGCGCCTGCCCAATTTTCGGTCGCTGCCGACCAGCGCGACGGTTGCGAAGCGTCGGATTTGTTGGGTGCGGTGAGGACCGGCGTTGTGCCGGGCGCGGCACCCGTGAGCATGGTTTTCCAGCACTTGATGGCCCAGCTGACGGTACTGGTCGACAACCGCACGGCAGGTTCGGTGCAGGAGGTCGTGTTGGAGGGTTTCGCGACGGCCGCTGCGGTCGATTTGGAAGCGCTCGAAGTCTCGGTCATGGCCGATGCGGCTGCTTCCGAAGTGCGGGCTTGCGAGGTGCGGTCGGGGCTTTCTTACCGGGCGGTGCTGGTTCCCCAGCAGGCCGATTTGACGGTTTCAGTGACCACTTCCGACGGGGTTGTCCACCGCAAAACCATCGACGCCGTGGCGTTGGAGAGCGGGCATTGCTATGACCTGACGGTCGAGGTGACCGGGAGCGGGTTGAAAATGCAGTTGAGCGGCGAGATTCGCGATTGGATCGACGGCGGGACCATCGGTTCCGGAAAGGATGACCCGGGCCAGGAGGAAGACCTCGGCGCATTGGTTTACGAGGGCGAAACGTATGCCACGGCTCTTGTCGGCGGACGGCTTTGGATGGCTGAGAATCTGCGTTACAAGCCCGCTTCGGCGGCATGGGAGGCCGGAATCTGGTATCCCAAGGAGGGCGCTTCGGGCGTGGCGGCAAAAGGGTTGCTCTACGATTGGACGACCGCGTTTGGCGGCGAGACGTTCGACGGGCAGGCCGCATCCGTGCAGGGTGTTTGTCCTCCCGGTTGGCATATTCCCGCGCGCGAGGAGTTGGAAGCGTTGGTCGATAGCGGTTGCGACCCCGGATTTTTCGTTTTGTCGGGTTGTTGGATTCATACCACTTCTAAGTACGGTTCCGCCAGTTATTTGATGAGTGCTTCGCTATCCGCGCAGAATACTAAAATGGCTTGTCTCAAGATTTCCGCCGAGGGGGCCCATTCGTTCGTTTCCGTTCCCGTGCAGTACGGCGTCTCGCTCCGGTGCGTGAAAGACGAATAGATTATTATAATCCGGACGCTAATTTTGCCGTCCAGATTCGTTCTGCGCCAGAATACTTATTTTTTCGAGTAGGTTGTTGGGCGTAAATTCGGGTTCGTCTTATGTCCAGCGGCGCGAGTAGATTAGCGCCAGTTCTTCGTACACCTTGCCGCACAGCGACGTCCAGCCCGGTTCGGCTTGCGGGTAGTAAACCAATCATTGCGGCGTTCGTCACGGTTGCCGTTGTAAATTTCATAGTCTTCCCGCCGGGTGGGTTTACATGTCGTTTTTGTGATTGTTCTCGTTTTCTCCGGAATCAGAGCGGGCAATCATAAAAATCATGTTGTTGGGTATTGTTCTTATTGCCTTTTTCCCGCTCCGGATGGGGATGGCTCGTCCGGTTCAAGAAAAGGTTTTGTGTTCGGGAGTAGGGTATAATAAAAGCGCAGGCTGAACGCCATAAAAAAACACGTTGAAATACAGCTTTCGCTTCGACAGCCGATGGGCGTTTTTTGCCCGTTTTTTTCAATATGTCATTTTGAACGAAGTGAAGAATCTACGCGTTATTATATTCTGTATTACAGCGCGATAGATTTGTAGTTGGTCTGTTCGGTTATTCGGAATATTATTTTGAGACAGCCTTTCCGATACAGGTTATCGCACGGGCTTAGAATGTTATTTTGTTCCGCGTCTTTCTTTTGTTAGCCGCACGCAGTTCTTTCTTGTATTCGGATTCATAGCATCATCGGCTATATCGTTGCAGGCCGTTCGGTTGGAATTGAATATTTTGCGCAAGAGTATATCCCGTTACCCAAAGCATCTTTTTGATACTGAATATAACGCAGCGGCTGCGGGCGATTTTTCGGTGTGGTGCCGCCACCAGCAAGGGCATATTCAGTCGCTGTGCGACAAGCGAATATTATCATGGGTGAAACAGAACCCGTTAATATCCCATACCCCCCCCCTAATAATTTAACATAATAACAATATTATTTCATTCGGCAAATGGTTAGGGGAGCAGTCAGTTTGGGCAGCTTGAAATAAAATGCACCGGAATAAAAACGTTCGTCCAAGTGCGAACAGAATTCTAAAGCCTTTTGTTGTAACCCGAACAATCTCGAGTTTCTTTGCAAAACACGTTCCTTAACGATGCTGCATTTTCCAAAGACATCGGCGCAACTTCGATATACCTTATTATATATGGAATTTCGGCACCTAACCGTTTTTGCATTATTACAGAATGGAGATTTATCCGGCGCAACCGATGGGCGGCTCGCCCTTTAGGCAAAGACAGCGTTTCCGAAACTGAGAACTGCTCGAAATATCCTGTAAGACGGTCTTTTGTCAGCCTCCCACGCTTCCGAGCGGCTCGCAATAAAAGCAAATCCGAACTTCCCGAATTTAATTCGGCAGAGTTCGGATTGATTTTTTTAAGTGCCGGAGAATGGATTATTCCGGCCTATTCCTCGTGTGGAATAATTCAGCGCATTGTCGGGAAGTACGATTCAAAAGCCCCGTCTTCGTAAAAGATGACAATACGCCTTACTTCGGCAGTCCGGTTTCCGGGTTTTGGGATTTCGGTTTTCGGTGGCTGCGGATTTTCGGGAGTTGCTATTGTCTTCGGACTGGCGGTCGAATCGGTTGTCCGGTCCGGAGCGAATAGTCCGCCGAGTTGGGCCGGACGATCCGCGGTTGCCTGCGAGGTCTCCGGTTTTTCGTAAGATGCCGGGGCCGATTCTTCCGCGTCGCGGTACATCGGGCCGCTGTCGAGCAGCAGCCAGTCCGGACTGATTCGGGGGAAGCGTCGGAGTATTTTCTGGAGCAAATCGAATCCGGGTTTGTTGCGTCCGGCCAAAATATGGGAGATTCCCGCCGGATTGATTCCGAGCATGTCGGCAAGCTGGCTTGACTTCAAACCTTCGCTTTTCATCAGATCGAGCAATTTTTCCCTCATCGGCGTAATTTTTTACAAATATAAATAGTTTTCTTTTGTAAAACAAATAATATTTACATTTGCAAAATGTTAATAACATCGAGCAATGTTTACAATTGTAAATAGCGAGTTATCGTTAACTTTAATCATGCTTATTCAGACGGATTTCATATTAGATAAATCGCATATAAATTTGGTTTTCAATGCAAATATTGAGTAATACATGTGTATACTATGATTGAGCCATTATACCTGTATTCCTCCATTTAATATGATAGAATATTATTTAGATGATTTTTGTAAAATACTGGTATTAAGTATTTATATATTTCGTTGTTTAATGATTTAATTTGCTTCCTGTGCGCCTTAAAACGGGCTTTATGGCCGCTTTGTGGATATTTGATATTTGTAACTATAAACACCGTGCCGCGATATGATTTGTTTACAAATGTAATTACAAATGGAAAGTCAAGCGAATTTTATTAATTACAAATGTAATTAACATCCCCTATTCGGTGAATTTTTCAGCAATTTTTCGGTATTGTCGCCTATCGGACATTGTTTTTTCTGCTGTTTTCTAATCACCTTTATATTATGTTAAATAAATAAAAAGTGTAGGGCGGAATCTTCTGCCCTACACTCTGTATTACAGCGTAATATAAATTTGTAAACAGCCCTTTATCCGGCGATTTTGGCGGATATTTCTTGGAACTCTTCCGGCGTCAAATGGAGCTTTTCGCGGTGGAAATCGACGTCGTTTTCGCTTTGGATGGGAATCAGATGGATGTGCGCATGGGGTACTTCCAGCCCTAAAACCACGATTGCTACCTTTTTGCACGCTATTTCACGCTGGATTTGTGCCGCTACCCGTTTGGCAAAAAGCATCATGCCCGAAAACGTGCGGTCGTCGAGGTCGAAAATGTAGTCTACCTCTTGCTTGGGGACTACCAGCGTGTGCCCTTTCGTCAGCGGATTGATGTCAAGAAATGCGTAGTAGTTGTCGTCTTCGGCGACTTTGTACGAGGGAATTTCCCCTGCGATGATTCGTGAAAAGATGGATGCCATATTTTTGATTGGTTTGATGTGATTCTGCATTTTTGCGGCAAAGGGGGTTTCTGGCCTATTTAGAACCGAATATGTTGTGGTTGCCAGGCTGGGAATAATCCGGCAAGCCGTGGCCGTATAAGCCCCTCCTTCCTTAAAAACAAGATTATGGGCCCTGGTCCCTTTAGAACTGCTTCTTGCTTGCGGTTATCCGTCTGTTGCGGAGGATTCCGAGCGCAAGATTCAGGTACCCGAAAATCAGTATGATGACGTTTACCCAGCTGAACGACAGGTATTTCGTTGCGACCGAGATTATCCAGCCGAGCGTCAGGGCGCTCCACAGCCCCAGCAGACCGTATTGCCGCCGTAAATTGCGCTTCGCTTTTTCCGGGTCATGGGCGGAGCGCCGCCACCGGAGTTCTTCGGGCGTCGGTTTGCGGGGTGTCCGGGCCATTATTCGTCGAATTTGGGCTTGAGAATTTCGGACATGATTACAGCCTGCCGCAGGTCGAAATCTGTGTTACGGGCGTTTTCGGGCTGTATTTCGGCTTGTTTCGGGGTTTCTGGGGCTGAACTTGCCTTGCGTTCCCGGCTTTCTTTCTGGGCCTTTTTCGCTATGAAATCCGCGTATTTTCCGGGTGAGGGCGTTTCAGCAAGGCGTTGCGGCTGAACTTTGGCTGTTTCTCCGAAAGGCTCGGATTGCGGCGGAAAGGCCTGTCTCTGTGCCGGCCATGCTTCGCCCGGCGCCGTCTGGCGGCGTTTTTCGCCTTTTTTGGCGTTTTTGCGGACTTGCCGGACGCCGTTGTAGGCTATCACGGCAATGACTGCGATCCATTTCAGAAAGCCGAAATCCTCCATCGGTGTCAGTTTATCGTTCGTTTTACGCTCTCTATTCCTTTGATTTTCCGAAGTTTGTCCATCACGGCGGAGAGACTTTCGGCGTCTCTGACATACAGGCTGATGTCGCCCTCGAAAATCCCGTCGTGGCTGTGGATGTTCACTTCGCGGATGTTGATGTTGAAATCGTTGCTCACCACGTTGGCCAGGTCGAGCAGCAGCCCCATGCGGTCGATGCCGCGCAGCTGCGTCGTCACCAAGTAGGAATCGGCCTTGTGCTGCGACCATTTGATTTCTTCCTTGACGATGTTCTTGCCGTATTGCGATGCCAGGCGGTTCAGTTCGTCGCACGTGGCTTTGTGTACGATGATGTCGCCCGTCGCCGGGTCGCGGTACCCTATCACTTTGTCGCCCGGAATCGGTTTGCAGCACTCCGCTATCTTGAATTGCGGTTCCGGCGCCGCCGGTTCCGGATTGGGTTCGTTCGGGTCGGTTTCGTCCCCCTCGTCTTCGGTTTTCGACGGGATGAACAGGGTCCAGAACTTGAGTTTCTTGCTTTTGGAGTTTATCTTGAGTACTTTTTCCAGGTCGTCGAGCGAGATGATTCCCGCGCCGATTTTGCTGTAAAGTTCTTCCTTGTTGTTGCAGCGGTAGATGGGGACTATCTTTTGCAGTACCCGGCCGCTGAGGTTGATATTCAGCGCTTTCATCTTCTCGCCGAGCAGCTGCATCCCTCGTTCGATGTTGTTCTGCCGTTCGCGTTTCAGAAAGCTCTTGATGGCTTGTTTGGCTTTGCCCGTCGTCACCGCTTCCAGCCATTCGGCTTTGGGGCGTGCATTGTCGGCCGTGATGATTTCTATCTGGTCGCCGTTGTTTATCTGCGTGGTGATGGGTTCGAGCTTGTGGTTGATTTTGGCGCTGATGGCGCTGTTCCCTATCTTGGAGTGGATGTCGTAGGCGAAGTCCAGCGCGGTCGCTCCGTACGGCATTTTCCGCGATTCTCCTTTCGGTGTAAATACTACGATTTCAGATGTATATAGCGATAACTTGAAGTTGTCCAGGAAGTCGACTGCGCTTTCCGTCGGGCTGTTCAGCGCCGTCCGGATTTGTTTCAGCCACTTGTCGAATTCGTCTTCGTCCTGCGAGATCGTCGCGTGTTTGTATTTCCAGTGGGCCGCGAATCCGCGTTCGGCGATGTCTTCCATGCGTTGGGTGCGGATCTGTACTTCGACCCATACCCCGTCGGGTCCCATGACCGTCGAGTGGAGCGCTTCGTAGCCGTTGGCCTTGGGCATCGAAATCCAGTCGCGCAGGCGGTCGGGCTTGGGGGTGTAGATATCCGTGATGGTCGAGTAGATTTGCCAGCACTGGGTCTTTTCCGACGGGAACGGCAGCGGTTTGAATACGATTCGGATGGCGAAAAGGTCGTAGATTTCCTCGAACGGAATTTGTTTGCGCTGCATCTTGCTCCAGATGGAGTAGACGCTCTTCAGCCGGCCCGATATTTCGTAGTTGAAGTGGTCGCGGTCGAGCGCTTCGATAATCGGGGCGTTGAATTTGTCGATGAATTCCTTGCGCGAGGCTTCGCTCTCTTGGAGTTTCTGCGTGATTTCGGCGTATTGCTGCGGAAACCGGTATTTCATGCAGAGGTCTTCCAGTTCGCTCTTGATGGAGTAGAGCCCCAGCCGGTAGGCCAGCGGCGCAAACAGGTAAATCGTTTCTCCCGTAATCTTGATTTGCTTGTTCATCGGCATCGAGCCCAGCGTGCGCATGTTGTGCAGGCGGTCTGCGATTTTTATCAAGATTACACGGACGTCGTCCGAGAGGGTCAGCAGCACTTTGCGGAAGTATTCCGCCTGTTCCGAGGTGTCGGCGTTGAATACGCCCGACATCTTCGTCAGTCCGTCGACCATCGAGGCGATTTTCGGCCCGAAGATGCGTTCCATGTCTTCCACGGTGTATTCCGTGTCTTCCACCACGTCGTGCAGCAAGGCTGCCACCACCGATTTGACGCCCAGGCCTATTTCGTCCGCCACAATCCGGGCCACTGCAATAGGATGCAGGAGATACGGTTCGCCGCTGCGGCGCCGTACCCCCTCGTGTGCTTCCTTGGCAAGGAAAAAGGCTCGTTTGATGAAATCCCAGTCTTCGTCGTTCTTGCAGATTTTCGTGCAGGAGAAGAGCAGGGCGTCCCATTTTTCCTTGATCAGGGCTTCATCCTCGGCAGTGTATCCCATACTTTATTCCTTTGCGTTCTTCATCGCGTCGCGGACCTTTTCTTCGATTTCTGCCGCCAGCGCTTCGTCGTTTCGCAGCAGTTCCTTGACCGCATCGCGGCCCTGGCCTATCTTCTTGTCGCCATAGGAGAACCACGAGCCCGCTTTCTTGATTACGCCGTAGTCGACGCCCAGGTCGATGATTTCGCCGATTTTCGAGATTCCCTCGCCGAACATGATGTCGAATTCCGCCCGTTTGAACGGGGGTGCCACCTTGTTCTTCACAATCTTCACCTTGGTGCGCGTGCCCAGTTGTTCTTCGCCGTCCTTGATGACCGACATGCGGCGGATGTCGATGCGGACGCTCGCATAGAATTTCAGTGCGTTGCCGCCCGTCGTCGTCTCCGGATTGCCGTAGACGATGCCGATTTTGTCGCGCAGCTGGTTGATGAAGATGCAGACCGTCTTGGTCTTGGCGATGCTCGACGTCAGTTTGCGCAGGGCCTGCGACATCAGACGGGCTTGCAGACCCATCTTCGAGTCGCCCATTTCGCCTTCGATTTCGGCTTTCGGCGTCAGCGCCGCTACCGAGTCGATCACAATGATGTCGATGGCGCTCGAGCGAATCAGCGAATCGGCGATTTCGAGCGCTTGTTCGCCGTTGTCCGGCTGCGAAATCAGCAGGTTGTCCACATCGACGCCCAGTTTCTGGGCATAGAAGCTGTCGAATGCGTGTTCCGCGTCGATGAACGCCGCTATGCCGCCCGCCTTTTGCGCTTCGGCAATCGCATGAATCGCCAGCGTCGTCTTGCCCGACGATTCGGGACCGTAGATTTCGATGACGCGGCCTTTGGGGTATCCGCCTACGCCCAGGGCTATGTCCAGCGTGATCGAGCCCGTCGGGATGACCGGAATGTCGTTCACTTCCGTGCTGTTCATCCGCATGATCGACCCCTTGCCGAAGTCCTTCTCTATCTTTTCCATCACTGCGTTCAAGACCTTCAGCTTGTCCGCATTCGCTTGTACTTTCTCTGCCATTATGGTTTTGGTTTTTAATTATTTGCTTGTGGTTATTTCTTGTCTTGCTGTAGGTGCCACTCCAAAATTTGTTCGTAGTGGTTCTTCGTGTCTACCTTGTCGAATATCTTTTCGATGCGGCCTTCCGCGTCGATGACGAACGTCGTGCGCAGGATGCCCATGTACTTGCGCCCGTACATCGACTTCTCGGCCCATACGCCGTAGGCTTCGGCTGCCGAGTGGTCGGTGTCGGCCAGCAGCGTGAAGTTCAGTCCGTGTTTCGCGCAGAAGTTCTGGTGCGACTTTTCGCTGTCGGGGCTCACCCCTACGATGCGAAATCCCTGCCGCGCCAGTTCTTCCTTGCCGTCGCGCAGGCTCTGCGCTTCGAGCGTGCAGCCCGACGTGTTGTCTTTCGGGTAGAAGTAGAGGATCACGCGTTGGCCGCGCAGGTCCGCCAGCGTCAGCGGTTCCCCGTCCTGGGTCGTCGAGCGGAAGTCGGGCGCCGTTTGTCCCGGTTGCAGTCTGGTCATCTTATAGAATACTTTTTTTGTAAAGATACGGACAGGCCGGACGCAATGCCGAATTCGTTCGTGCATTGCTGCGGCGGGAGTACCTTTGACAAAGTCAAAGATAGGAAAAATTTCGTTTCGTCCGCCGCCCTATGGGCCATTTTTTCGTGCCTCAGTCCCATTCGTAGGTCACTTCGACTTGTTCGTGGAATTCTTCCTGCGTGGCGTTCAGTTTCTTGTGGCAGGCCGGGCAGCGGATTGCCGTTTCGGTTTCCACGTATTCTCCGCATCCTACGCAGGGCGCCAGCAGGCCGTAGCCCGGTTGCAGGTAGTGGTCGAATCGCGCGCCGCAGTGGCGGCATCTGATTTTGTAGGCTGTTCCCATCGTTCTTCGTGTTTTGGTTTCACGATACAAAGGAACGGCAGTTTTGTGTCAGGTTGTGACACTTATTTGAAAAGTGGAAAATAAATATGAAAATCGGCCCGTCTGCGAAGCGACTGACTGGCCGAATACGTTGAAAGGTGTTGTTTCAGAGCATGTTGGTACTAAGATACCGATGCAGGTAGTCCGTCAGTTCCGGCCCCTCGACAATCCGGATGTCGTCGAGCAGCCCCACTACAAAGCGGCCGACGCCTGCCATGCCTGCCACTTCGGTGTCCAGCAGCCAGCGGCCCTCCCCCAGCGGCCGGACGTCGCGTTCGGCCAGCGGGTATTCCTCGCACAGCAGGTTGTAGGCCAGCATGCCCAGTTCGAGTTGTACGCGGCAGCGGCGTTCGCCATGCAGGCGGAATGCGTCGATGAAGCCCTCGCGGTGGGCTGCGGTGTGCTGCCATTCGTCGCCCAGCGTCACCGAGCCTATGCGCGAGGTCTTGAACAGTTTGTTCGCGCCGTCTTCCGGGTCGTAGCACCACACCTGTACGTAGTTCGTCGTGAAAGCGAACGGTTCTACCCTGCGGTCGCGTACTTCGCCGCCGTGGGCCGATTGGTAGCCGTGCAGGGTCGCCTGCCGCCGTTCTTCGATGGCTTCTATCAGGTTGCGGATGTTCGGGGCGTTCTTGCCGCGTACCACCGTGTCGGCCAGCGTCTTGTTGTTGTAGACCGAGTAGAGCTTGCGTTTCAGATTCTGTTTCAGCAGGTTCGTGTCGTCGATATTTTCGATGGCGTTTTTCAGTATGACGGCTTCTTCTTCGGTGAAGTGGACCAGTTGCGAGATGTCGCGGAAATGGGGCGATTCCTTGTCCAGACGGATGCAGTCGCCCGTCTTCTTGATTACGAACCCCGCTTCGCGGAAGGTGTCGATGTAGCGGTAGACCGTGCGGCGCGACATCGAGAGCCTCTCGGCCAGTTGGTCGACGTTGTAGGTCGTGTTGGCCGTCAGCAGTTTCATCAGCCGCAGCAGGCGTTCGAGTTTGGGTTGGTCCATGACGCTAAGGTACGAAAAAGCCGCGGCACAATTTGTCGCGGCTTTATGGATTTTCTTTCTGGCCGTTAGTGCGCCAATACTTTCTTTTCGATTTCCTCGACTTGGAGACGGAAATTCTTGTCGGTTTCCATCAGGTTCGCCACCGCCTTGCACGAATGGAGTACCGTGGCGTGGTTGCGGCCGCCAATGGCCGAGCCGATGGTCGTCAGCGGCGCCTTGGTGTGCTGTTTGGCCAAGTACATGGCAATCTGCCGGGCCTGTGCGATTTCGCGGGTGCGCTCCGAGGAGTTGAACCGGGCGAAGTCGAGGTTCTGGTGCTTGCACACCACGTCGATGATATGGTCGATGGTGATCTCTTTCTGATAGAGTTTCACATAGACCTTCAGTATTTCCTTGGCCAGCGTGGTCGTAATCTTGCGGCCGAGGAACGAGGCGTTGGCCACCAGCGACGACAGCGCGCCTTCGATTTCGCGGACGTTGGCCGAAATGTTGTCCGCCAGGTAGGCCGCCACTTCGTCCGAAATCTCCGCACCGAGGTGCCGGGCCTTGGCGTGAATGATCTTCAGTTTCGTTTCGTAGTCCGGCGTGGCGATCTGCGCCGACAGCCCCCATTTGAAGCGGGTCAGCAGGCGCTGTTCGATGTCCTTCAGCTCCACGGGCGGTTTGTCCGAGGTCAGCACGAGCTGCTTTCCGGCCAGTTGCAGGTGGTTGAAGATGTTGAAGAACGCGTTCTGTGTGCCCGTCTTGCCCGTCAGTTCCTGGATGTCGTCGATAATCAGCACGTCGATCATCTGGTAGAAATGGATGAAGTCGGGGATTTCGCCGTTTTTGTAGGCCGTCTGGAACTGCGCCTGGAACTTGTTCATCGACACGTAGAGCACTTGCAGTTCGGGGTGCCGCTGCCGTACTTCGTGGCCGATGGCTTGGGCGACGTGGGTTTTGCCCAGCCCCGAATCACCATATATATATAGGGGGTTGAACGGCGTGTTGCCCGGATTGACCGCCACCGACATGCCCGCCGAGCGCGCCAGCCGGTTGCATTCGCCCTCGATGAAGGAGCCGAACGTCAGACCCGGGTTGAGCTGCGGGTCGATGATGATCTTCTTGAGACCCGGAATTACAAAAGGATTTTTTATATTTGCCGTGTTGGTCTGCGTGTTGAAGCGCGCGATGTTCGTCGTGTCGGCGTCGGCCGCTACGCTCACAGGCGCCGTCGCACGCGGTACGGCATAGTGCAGCCGCGTTTGCTGACCGTAGAGCTGCGAGATGATGGGCTTCAGAAACGGGATGTAGTTCTTTTCGATCTGATGCACGTAGCTCTCGTTGGGTACCCGCAGGCGCAGGGTCGTGCCGTCGAATTCGAGCGGTACGATGGGCTGGAACCATTTCCGGAACTCTTCGGCCGTAGTCTGGGCCTTGATGCGGTCCAGGCAGTTCTGCCACATGTCGCTATATGTCTGCGGGTTGTTGAGCATGACGGGGGTTGCACTGTTTTTGATGCGACAAAGTTGTGAATAAATTCGCAGAAAAATCTTCCGAAATCGGTTGCAAATAATCTTTTTTTATATATAGAAACGCAACGGTTTCCGGCCCCGAAATTTTAACTCGCTGATATTGAATAATCGAATTTTATTCGTTATATTTGCATATAAATTTTTTGGTACGGTTCGATTTTTAATTATAAATAAAACTAATGAATCTTATGGCAAACGATGTAGAACAATTGGTGCGCAGCAAGGCGCAGGCTTGGCTCGACGGGCATTACGACGAGGCGACCAAGAAGCAGGTCAAGTACTTGTTGGACAACGACATGAAGGAGCTCATCGAGAGTTTCTACAAGGACCTCGAGTTCGGTACGGGCGGTCTGCGCGGCATCATGGGCGTGGGTTCCAACCGCATGAACGTCTATACCGTCGGCGCCGCTACGCAGGGCCTGGCCAATTATCTCAAGAAGAATTTCGCGGGCGAGCGTATCCGCGTCGCCATCGGCCACGACAGCCGCAACAATTCGCGCATGTTCGCCGAGCGCGTCGCCGACATCTTCGCGTCCAACGGTTTCGATGTCTTCCTCTTCGACGCCCTGCGTCCTACGCCCGAGTTGAGTTTCGCCATCCGCGAGTTGAAGTGCCATTCGGGCGTCGTCGTCACCGCGTCGCACAATCCCAAGGAGTACAACGGTTACAAGGCTTATTGGACCGACGGTTCGCAGGTCACCGCGCCCCACGACAAGAACATCATCGCCGAGGTCGCCAAGATTACCGACGTCGATATGATTCTCACCGGTAAGAATCCCGGCAACATCACCATCCTCGACGAGAAGTTCGACGAGATCTATCTTAATAAGGTGCACGAGTTGTCCCTCTCGCCCGAGGCCGTCCGCAAGCACCACGACATGAAGATCGTCTACTCCCCCATGCACGGCGCCGGCGTGCGTCTCGTGCCCGCTTCTCTCAAGAAGTTCGGGTTCTCCAACGTCATCATGGTCAAGGAGCAGTCCGTCATCGACGGTAATTTCCCCACCGTCGAGTCGCCCAACCCCGAGGAGCGCAAAACCATGTCGATGGCCATCGACCTCGCCGCCCGCGAGGGTGCCGACCTCGTGCTCGCCACCGACCCCGATTCCGACCGTATCGGCGTCGCTCTGCGCAACAAGAAGGGTGAATACGTTCTCTTGAACGGCAATCAGACCTTGGTGTTGTTGATGAGTTACCAGCTTACCCGTTGGGCCGAGTTGGGCAAGCTCGACGGCAACCAGTATGTCGTCAAGACTATCGTCACTTCGCTCATGGCTAACGCCGTCGCCGACCGTTTCGGCGTCAAGTGCTACGATTGTCTCACCGGGTTCAAGTACATCGCCAAGATCATCCGCGAGAACGAGGGCAAGGCCAAGTATATCGGCGGCGGCGAGGAGTCGTTCGGTTACCTCGCAGGCGATTACGTGCGCGACAAGGACGCCGTGTCGGCTTGTTCGCTCGCGGCCGAGGCTGCCGCCTGGGCCATGGATACCATGGGCCTCACGCTCTACGAGTGGTTGCAGGAGCTCTACGTCAAGTACGGTTTCTATCGCGAGGGGCTTGTTTCGGTCGTTCGCAAGGGTAAGGAGGGTGCCGAGCTCATCCAGAAGATGATGGTCGATTTCCGCACTACCCCGCCCCGTACGATTCTCGGTTCGCCCGTCGTTAAAATCAATGACTTCCTTTCTTTGGAGCAGACCGACGTCCGCACGGGTGCCAAGACCCCTATCGAGCAGGACAAGAGCAACGTTCTCCAGTGGTTCACCGAGGACGGTACTATCGTCTCCGTCCGTCCTTCCGGTACCGAGCCTAAAATCAAGTTCTACTTCGGCGTCAAGGCTCCCTTGGCTTCCGTCGCCGATTTCGATGCCACCTTGGAGCAGCTCGACGCTAAAATCGAGGGTATCAAAAAGGACCTCAAGTTGGAATAGTCCTCATCTCTATCGTTTGTACGGCACCCTCCCATCGGAGGGTGCTTTTTGTTGTATTATTCCGATATTTTCCGTATATTTGTTAAATCACCAACCCAATAAATTATGAAAAAAATTTTACTATTATTGGCCGCAGTTATTTATGCCGGTTTTGCTTATTCGCAAGGAGAACATTTGCCATTCAAAGGTATTCCTATTACGGGAGCAGCAAGCGATTTTGCCGATGAACTCGTAAGGCAGGGATATGATATTCAAACATCAGATGATGGCTCTATAGTTCTGAAAGGCAAATTTACGGATAAGGATTGTCTGATAGTTTTGACAGTTACTCCTCAATCTAAGATTGTATCGGGTGTCGGAGTATTGTTTGATGAAAAATATAATACTTGGAGTAGTATCAAATCTGAGTATAATAGGTATAAGAAATTGTATGAAAAGAAATATGGTATCCCTCAGATTGACAATCATCGTTTTGAAAGGCCGTATTACGAAGGAGACGGGTATGAAATGACGGCTTTGCGTGTTGATAAGTGTAATTATCTAACTGCTTGGCAATTAAAAAACGGTACTATTGCACTGAAAATGGCGGAGAATCAAATTATGCTATTGTATTCGGATAAGGTAAACAATGCCTTGGATGATATGGAATCAGAACAGGCATCTTTGGATGATATTTAGTATGAAGACATGCTGAAAGTCCGTAGAGGATTTTCCTCTACGGGCTTTCAGTTGTATTGTTATTTCGTCAGTTTCCCGTTCGCCTTGTGGCGGTCTTTGTCGCGGGCGGTTTTCTTGGCGAAGTTGGCTTCCAGGGCGGCCGTGAGGTCCACTCCCGTCTGGTTCGCCAGGCACACCAGCACCCACAGCACGTCGGCCATTTCGTCGGCCGGGTCGGTGTTTTCGCCCGCCTTGAACGACTGGTCGCCGTAGCGGCGGGCCATTACGCGCGCCAGCTCCCCCACTTCTTCCGTCAGACACGCCATGTTGGTCAGTTCCGAGAAGTAGCGGACCCCGTATTCCTTGATCCACGCGTCTACCCTCTCTTGCAGTTCCTTGATTTCCATATTATTTCACCCTTATCAAGTTCAGTCCGTCGCGGATCGGTACAATGACGTTTTCCACCCGCGGGTCTTCCACTATCATGCGGTTGAATGCCACCAGCGCTTGCGTGTGACGGTCGTTGCGGGCGATGGGTTCCGCCACTTTGCCCGACCATAGTATGTTGTCGGCTACCAGTATCGTTCCGCTGTGTACCAGCGCTTTGCCGCCACCGTCGCCCATCAGCATCCGGTAGTAGTCCGGGTATTCGCGTTTGTCGCCGTCGATGAACGCCAGGTCGAACGGTCCGCTCAGCGTCGGTGCTATCTCCAGCGCCGAGCCGATGTGCAGGCGGATTTTCGCGCCGTGGGGCGAGCGGTCGAAGTAGCTTTGGGCCATCTCTTCCAGTTCGTCGTCCACTTCCACCGTGTCGAGCCGCGCATCCGCTTCCAGCCCCGCCGCCATCGAGAGCGCCGAGTAGCCCGTGAAAGTCCCGATTTCCAGCACGCGCTGCGGCCGGACTATCCGTACAATCATCTCTAAGAGCCGTCCCTGCACGTGCCCCGACAGCATCCGCGGCGCAATCATCCGTTGGTGCGTTTCGCGGTCCAGTTCCCGCAGCAGTTCTTCTTCGGGTTCGGTGTGGTCGTGGATATAGCGTTCCAGCGCGTCCATCCTATTGCTTGTATATGCCGTGTTTGCTGAATTCGTACCATGCCGCGATGGCTTCCGGTTCGTCGGCGCCCAAGGCCAGCAGGTATTCGCGCGAGAATTCCAGGTAGCCCGTGCCGTTGGCCGTCACCATGCCGCCGTCGCGCACGGCTTGCCGTTCTTCGTAGCGGGCCGCTCCCGTGTAGCGGTCGCCGCCCCATTTTTGCAGCATCTCCACCGTGTTGCCCGTGTGGCGCACTTCGTTCAGAAAGCCGTGGGCCGCCAGGAACGAGACTGCATTGCAGATTGCTCCGACCGGCAGGCCGCGACGGCGCGCTTCCTCCACTATCCCTGCAATCTTTTCGGCTTCGGGCTTGTCCCAGTCCATGCCGCCCGCCAGCACCACTCCGGCGCACTGCGCAGGCAGTCGGTCCGCCGCATAGTCCGGCGTCATGCGCAGTCCGCCCAGCGAGGTCGCCGGGCCGCCGTCGGGTGTCATGTATTTCACTTCGCAGTATCCCGGGTGTCCCGGCATCACGCCCCCGCGCAGCGCCGGGGCCAGGAACGCCGCTTCCCAGTCGGCGAACCGGTCGAGCAGTACGATAACGATTTCTTTCATCTTATTTGTAGGTTAGTCTGGACATCTTCGTGAAGACTTCTTCGGCCGCTTCGGTCAGTTGCGCCGCGGTCAGGGCGCCGATTTTGGCGTAGACTTCTTCCATCGTGTCTATTTCGTCGTGCGTCAGCAGGCTCTTGCCCGCGCTCAGCATGTAGTTTTCGTTGCTCTCGCCCGAAATGGCCAGTTGGGCGATGAATTGTTTCTTGGCCATCGAGAGTTGGCGCCCCGTCAGCGGCGTGGTCCGCAGGCGTCGCAGCTGGCGTTCGACCAGTTCGGCGCACTGCGCTTCGTTGGTGTGTTCCGAGCTGAAGTAGATGGCCACCAGGCCGCTGTCGCCGTAGGGTATGTAGTTCGCTTCGATGTTGTACGACAGGCCGTGTTTTTCGCGTACTTCCACGTTCAGCAGCGAGTTCGCCGACGGGCCGCCCAGCACATTGACCAGCAGCGCCAGCGGCAGGCGTTTCGTCTCTTCGATGCCGCAGGCCCGGTTGCCGATGATGCAGTGGGTCTGGTGGGTGTGTTTGGTCACCGTCTTCTCGAACGGTTTTACCGCCGGGGGCGCCGCCCTCTCGAATCCGCGCGTCGTGGCCGCCTGTTCGCCGAAGTAGCGCAGGGCCGTCGCTTCGGCTGTCTTGGGCGAGAAGTTGCCTATCGACGAGAAGACCATCCGGTCGGTCGTGTGGGTCCGGGCCGTGAACGCACGGATCGCGGCGCCGTCGTAGCGCATCAGCGCCGCCTTGCGGCCCAGTATGTTGTGGCCCAGTTCCGACCCCTCGAACAGCATATCCTCGAACGTGTCGTAGAGCATCTCCGCAGGCGAATCCTTGTAGGTGTTGATTTCGTCGGCGATGACTTCCTTTTCGCGTTCGATTTCGCGCTCCGGAAAGGTCGAGCGGAACGCGATGTCGGCAATCAGTTCGGCCGCTTTCGCAAAGTCGCCCCGCAGCGTCGTGGCGTGTATGGTCGTCTCTTCCTTGGTCGTGAAGGCGTTCAGTTCGCCGCCCAGGTTTTCCAGCCGGCAGTTGACCTGCCAGGCCCGGCGGCGTTCGGTGCCCTTGAAAAAGGCGTGTTCGGTCAGATGGGCCAGTCCGTATTGGCCGGGGTGTTCGTCGCGGCTGCCCGCTCCGATGACCAGCGCGCAGTGGGCCACCGTGCTCCGTACCTGCCGGTGGATTCCGCGGATGCCGTTGGGCAGCGTGTAGGTGTAGAACTCCATTTCTTACAGTTTGGTGCGCAGGCGCAGGTATTCGCCCGTGCGGCTCTCCGTGCAGCGTTCCAGGTCGCGGGGCGTGCCCTCGAATACCAGCCGTCCGCCCGCCGTTCCCGCTTCGGGTCCCAGGTCCACCACCCAGTCGGCGCATTTGATGACGTCCATGTTGTGTTCCACCACCACAATCGTGTGTCCTTTGGTTATCAGGGCGTTGAACGCCGCCAGCAGTTTCGAGATGTCGTGGAAGTGGAGCCCCGTGGTCGGTTCGTCGAAGATGAACATGATGTTTCCGCCGCTCTGTTCCTTGGTCAGGAACGACGCCAGTTTCACCCGTTGGCTTTCGCCGCCCGAAAGGGTCGACGACGACTGCCCCAGTTTGACGTAGCCCAGTCCTACGTCCTGCAAGGGTTGCAGGCGTTCCACTATGCGGCGGCAGGTCGCGTTCTTGTCGTCTTCGCCAAAGAACGCAATCGCTTCGTCCACGGTCATTTCCAGCACGTCGCAGATCGCTTTGCCGCGGTATTTTACTTCCAGCACTTCGTCGCGGAAGCGGCGGCCGCCGCAGGCTTCGCACAGCAGTTCCACGTCGGCCATGAATTGCATCGACACCTTGATGACCCCCTCGCCCTGGCATTCTTCGCAGCGCCCGCCCGCCGTGTTGAACGAGAAGTGGGCCGGGCTCAGCGAGTTGTGTTTCGAGTAGGGTTGGTCCGCATAGAGCTTGCGTATTTCGTCGTAGGCCTTGATGTAGGTCACCGGGTTCGAGCGCGACGAGCGGCCGATGGGGTTCTGGTCCACCATCTCCACCGTACGCAGCAGGCCCGTGTCGCCTTCCAGCCCGTCGAAGTCGCCCGGTTTGGCTCCCGTGTCGAACAGCAGGCGCCGCAGCGCCGGGTAGAGGATTCCTTTCGCCAGCGACGATTTGCCGCTGCCGCTCACTCCCGTGATGCAGGTCATCACGCCCAGCGGGATGCGGACGTCGATGTTTCGCAGGTTGTTTTCGCGGGCTCCCTTGATCGTTATCGAGCGGCTCCAGCCGCGGACTGCCGGCGGCGGGGCGATGGTCCGGCGGCCTGTCAGATAGTCGGCCGTCAGGCTCTTTTCGTCCTTGAGCAGTTGCGGCAGCGTGCCGCTGAAGACCACTTCGCCGCCGTTGTAGCCTGCCCGCGGGCCGATGTCCACAATCCAGTCGGCCGCACGGATGACTTCTTCTTCGTGTTCCACCACGATGACCGTGTTGCCCAGGTCGCGCAGTTGTTTCAGTACTTTGATAAGGCGGTTCGTGTCGCGCGGGTGCAGGCCTATCGAGGGTTCGTCCAGGATGTAGAGCGAGCCCGTCAGGTTGCTGCCCAGCGAGGTCGAGAGGTTGATGCGCTGGCTTTCGCCGCCCGAGAGGGTCGACGACAGGCGGTCCAGCGTCAGGTAGCCCAGCCCTACGTCGGCAAGGTATTGCAGGCGGTTGCGGATTTCCACAAGGATGCGGGACGCCGTCTTTTCGTCGTGGCTGTCGAGTTCCAGCGCCCCGAAGAACGCTGTCAGTTCGTCCACAGGCATCTTCACCAGTTCCGCTATGTTGCGTCCTCCGACCCGTACATAGAGCGCTTCCTTGCGCAGGCGCGAGCCCCCGCATTCCGGACAGAGGGTCTTGCCCGTGTAGCGGGCTTTCATCACCCGGAACTGGATTTTCCGCCGTTCGGAATCTATGTAGTCGAAAAATTCGTCCAGTCCGTGGAAATATTCGTTGCCGCGCCACAGCAGGCGTTTCTGTTCAGGCGTCAGCGCATGGAACGGCGTGTGAATCGGGAATCCGAACTTCGCGGCGTTCTCCACCAGTTTTTCTTTCCAGCGGCGCATCGTCTCGCCGCGCCAGCAGGCGATGGCGTCTTCGTAGACGGTCTTGCTCTTGTCCGGAATGACGAGATCTTCGTCGATGCCCACCACCTTGCCGTAGCCTTCGCAGCGGGGGCAGGCTCCCAGCGGGTTGTTGAAGCTGAACAGGTGTTCGGTCGGCGGCTCGAATTCGATGCCGTCGGCCTCGAAGCGCGACGAGTAGCTTTCCTCGCCGTTTTCGCCCGCCACTATGCAGATGCCGTTGCCGTAGGAGAATGCGCGGGCCACCGAATCGCGGACCCGGGTCGCCGTGTCGTCGTCGGCCGTCAGCCGCAGGCGGTCTATGACGACCTCGAATGCTTCGGCTTTCGTGTCGGGTCCTATGGTGGGCAGTACTTCTTCGATCAGTCGCGTTTCGCCCCCGGTCCGCACGCGCATCAGGCCGTCCGAGAGCAGCAGCGTCATCTTCTCGATGAGCCCCTGCCCCGCCGCCAGCCGGATGGGTGCCGCTATGATGATTCGGCTCCCCTCCTTTTCGGCAAGAATGCGGGCCGCCACGTCGTCCACGCTGTAGCAGCGCACTTCCTGCCCCGATACGGGCGAGTAGGTGCGGCCGATGCGGGCGAACAGCAGTTTCAGATAGTCGTAGATTTCGGTCGTCGTCCCGACCGTCGAGCGGGGGTTGCGCGTGTTGACTTTCTGTTCGATGGCAATGGCCGGGGCGATGCCCGTTATCAAGTCTACGTCGGGTTTGCCCACCTTGCCCAGGAATTGCCGCGCGTAGGCCGAAAGGCTCTCCACATAGCGGCGTTGTCCCTCGGCGAATATCGTGTCGAAAGCCAGCGTCGATTTTCCCGAGCCCGAAAGTCCCGTCACCACCACCAGTTTGTCGTGCGGTATTTCGACGTCGATGTTCTTCAGGTTGTGGACCCGGGCTCCTTTTATATATATGCAGTTTTCGTGTTTCATCGGTCGCGTTGCTGGGCGTGTTCGTGCCGCTTCGGTAAGGTTAATTCGTTTTTCGCCGCCGGGCCGGGCTTTTCAGGCCGCGGAATTTTTAATTCTTAATTCTTAATTCTCAGCAATGCTTCCTCCCGCTTTCTTCAGCCGTTCTTCCAGTTCTTCGGCCCGGCTTTCGCGGATCGTCAGTTCCATCGTGCAGAGGTTGTCGAAGCGTTGGGCACGTATGGTCGGTCGGCATTCCTTGATTGCGCGCATGACGTCGTTCATCGCCATGTAGGGGAAGTCCACCCGGATTTCGCGGTCTACCGTGCGTTCCACCACCGTCGCCGCTGCAAGCGCTTCGGCCGCCGCTTCGCGGTAGGCGGCTATCAGTCCCGGCACCCCCAGTTTCGTGCTCCCGAAATAGCGCACCACTACTATCAGGCAGTCCGTCACTTCGGCCGACAGCAGTTGTCCCAGTATCGGTTTTCCCGCCGTGCCCGAGGGTTCGCCGTCATCGTTGGTCCGGTAGCGTTCGCCCCGCGGTCCCAGCCGCCACGCATAGCAGTGGTGGGTCGCATCGAAATGGCGTTTGCGCAGGGCGTCCAGGTGTTCGCGGATTTCTTCTTCGGTCCGTACCGGGTATGCGTAGGCCAGGAATTTGCTGCTCCGTTCGCGCGACGCCGCTTCGGCCGCCGCTTCGAGGGTCAGATAGGTGTCTTCGGCCACTTCCTACCTCACTTTTCGGAAAAGCCGCCGCCAGCGGATGTTCGCCGGGAACGATTTGTTCGCTTCCAGCGACAGCCATACGAACGAGGCCTTGCCCACGATGTGGTCTTCGGGTACGAAGCCCCAGAATCGCGAGTCGGCCGAGTTGTGGCGGTTGTCGCCCATCATCCAGTAGTAGTCCATTCCGAAGGTGTATTCCGTCGCCGGGGCGCCGTCTATGCGTATCGTCTCTCCGTCCACTTCCAGCGTGTGGCCTTCGTAGACTTCGATGATGCGGCGATAGAGCGGCAGGTTCTTCGTCGTCAGCGCCACCGTCGTTCCTTTCTGCGGTATCCATATCGGGCCGTAGTTGTCCTGGCTCCAGCGCGGGGTTTCCCATTGCGGGAATACGTCGTTGTTGGGCGGACAGATGTAGCGGCGTACCATCGTCACGTTGTCCATGTTGCGGAGTTTCTCGGCCGTCTCTTCGGTCAGGAACATGTCGTAGCCCACCCGGTTGCCCGAATATTCGCGGATGCCGAGACGTTCGATGGCATAGGGCGTCAGCGGCGAGGTCGTCTGTACGAGATATTGGTGTTGGGTGCCCGGCACCTTTTCCTGCGGTTCGCCGTTCACCCATACGTCGCCGTTGCGTACTGCCAGCGTGTCGCCCGGGATGGCCACGCAGCGTTTGATGTAGTTTTCGCGTTTGTCCACCGGGCGGCTGATGACCGTGTAGGCGTCGTTGAGTTTGCGTCGTCCCTCTTCCTTGCCGAACGACGCTTCGTAGCTGCGCAGTACGTCGTAGTAGGTTACCGCTTGGTTTTCAAGCAGTACCGTGTCGCCCGCCGGGAAGTTGAAGACTACTACGTCGTTGCGTTTTATCTTGCGCAGTCCCTTGAGCCGGTGATAGTCCCAGCGGATCGCTTCGGAAAACGATTTCTTGGTTTGCGAGAACGGCATCGTGTGGTGTACGAACGGGAACGACAGCGGCGTGTTGGGCATCTGCGGTCCGTAGGTCACCTTGCTCACGTAGAGGTAGTCGCCCACCAGCAGCGAGCGTTCCATCGACGAGGTGGGAATCACGTACATCTGGAATACGAACAGGTGTACCAGCGTCGCCACAATCGTGGCGAAAATCACGGCGTTCACCCATTCGTAGGCCGTCTTGTAGAGTTTGCTCCGTTCGCACAGCTTCGCGTTGCGGCTCCACACATGGCGGTAGAACAGCCGCGATATGTAGAAGTCGTAGATCAGCGGCAGCCCCAGCAGCAGCCAGAGGTTGCCCGTCCACACCACGAACCAAAGTACGTAGAGCGTGGCCGTGAGCCCGAAGCCCACCCATTTGTTGCGTAGTATCTTTCTGAGTTTTTCCATATCGTTCCAACGCGTTGCGCGCAGTTTTATTGCATCAGGTCCTCCATGCCGAAAACGCCTGTGCGGCCGCACAGGAATTCGGCCGCCACAACGGCTCCGAGGGCCAGCGTGCGGCGGTTCTTGATGGTGTGGCGCAGTTCCAGCACGTCATCTTCCGATTCGTAGCTCACCGTGTGCGTGCCTGGTACCGTCCCTTCGCGTACCGAGCTGATGACAAGTTGTTCCGGTGCCGCCGCGGCCGGGTCTTCCGTGCGGTTGGCTGCACATTCGATGCCGGGGGCGTAGTTCACCCACGTTCGTTTCGTCGTCAGATTTCCGATAACCCCTTCGGCCAGCGTGATGGCCGTGCCGCTCGGGGCGTCTTTCTTCTGCGTGTGGTGGATCTCTTCTATCCGCACGTCGTAGGCCGCATGCAGTCGTTCGATCATCGCCGCCAGTTCGCGGTTCAGGCGGAACAGCAGGTTAACGCCCAGGCAGTAGTTCGAGGCGTAGAACATCGCGCCGCCCCGTTCGCGGCAGAGGGCTTGCAGTTCCGGCAGGCGGTCGGTCCAGCCCGTCGTGCCGCTCACCACGGCCGTGCCCGCTTCCAGGCAGGTGCGGATGTTGTCGTAGGCCGTCTGCGGCGTGGTGAATTCTATCGCCACGTCTGTCTCCGCCAGATGCGCCGCATCCAGTTCCGCCGCGTTGTCCGTGTCGATGATAAGGGCCGTTTCGTGACCGCGTTCCTTGAGTATCTGTTCGATTTCGCGGCCCATTTTGCCGTAGCCTATGATTGCTGCTTTCATGCCTGCGCGTAATTATTCTGACAAAATTACGAATTTTTCTCCGAATATCGGGTTTGCAAACCCGGTTTTATTCGTATCTTTACTTCGTTGTAGATACTTCGACCATGCGTTATTTCCTCGAACTCCGTTACAACGGCGGTGCTTACTTCGGTTGGCAGCGGCAGCCAGCCATGCCCACCGTCCAGCAGACCTTGGAGCAGGCGCTCGCTACCCTGCTGCGCGAGCCCGTCGAGGTGACCGGGGCCGGGCGCACCGACACGGGCGTCAACGCTTCTTATTATGTGGCGCACTTCGACGTTTCGCAGCCCGTCGCCGAGCCGCAGCAGTTGCTCCGCAAGCTCAATTTCATGTTGCCGGGCGACATTGCGGCCGATTCGCTCACGCCCGTCGCCGACGGCGCCCACGCCCGTTTCGACGCCCGCGAGCGGGAGTATCGTTATTTCATCGAGCCGCACAAGAATCCCTTTACGCGGCACCTCTCGTGGCAATACTACGTGCCGCTCGATGTCGGTCGCATGAACGAAGCGGCGGCCATGCTGGCGGAATTCGACGATTTCACTTCGTTCGCCAAGCTCAATTCCAACAACAAGACCAACCGTTGCCGTATCATGCACGCCGCATGGACGGTCGACGACAGCGGCGTGTTGTGTTTTACGATTCGTGCCGACCGGTTCCTCCGCAACATGGTCCGCGCCATCGTCGGGACGTTGGTCGACGTCGGCCGCGGGCGTTATTCGCCCCACGGGTTCCGGGCCATCGTCGAAAGCCGCGACCTCTCGCGGTCGAGTGCCGGGGCTCCCGCGCAGGGGTTGTTCCTCAGCGACGTCCGCTACCCTCCCGAGGTTTTTTCAAGGGTGTGCGCCGCGAAACATCCGTTCCGATAGCCTCCCAGCGGACATAAAAAAGGCAGAAGCTCGTGCTTCCGCCTTTCTCTTTGTGTGCCCCGTGGGTTATTCTTCCTCCGGGTCGATGATTTCGTGGGTCCGCAGGTCGACATAGAATTCCGCGTCGTCCTTGCCACTGCGCGTCAGCGCCGTTCTGACTTTGACCACGTTTTTGTTGATGGGTTCGTATTCGCGGATTTCGCCTTTGAAAACTCCCATCCGCACCAGTGTGTTTTTGGTGATATCCGAAATCCAGAACGTGCCGTCGCTGCCTTTGCAGATGCGTTCCGGGCGGCCGAATGCGAATCCTTTGATGCTCTTGAGCGTCTTGACCCACTCTTTCTGTGCGTAGTCATAAACGTTGATGGCGTCGTTGCTGCCCGTGGCGTACATGCGTTCCGGGCTCGTCGCGAACGTTTTGGGTTTGAACGCCAGGGCCCAGGTCAGTTCGTTGACGTCGATATTGGTGCCGTTCGTGAAATCGTCGTTGATGAGCGAGGGGTCCAGCACCCGGATCGACTGCGCTTCGTAGGCCGTCAGCAGGATGTGTCCTTCTTCGTCGGCTTCCATGTAGTGGGCCGCGAAACCATTGTTCCCCGAGCTGCCCTCACCGGGTCCCGTTTGTTTGTAGCGGTTGATTTTCTGGTAGTTTTCCGGCGTGACGTCCGATTCCTTGTAGACGCTGACTTTGCCGTTCTTGTCGCGGGCGAAAATCAGTCCGTCTTTCACGGTCATCGCCTGCGCCTGGAACACCGGTCCGCTCCAGTTGCCGTTGCCGATGCAGGAGCAGTATTCCATGCCGGGCAGCGAGAATACATGGATAAGCGATTCTTGTTCGGCTACATAGACCCGTTCGTCCGTCACCGTTATCGCGTTGATTTTGCTCGTGAAGTTCTTTTCCGCGTCGTTGACCGTCCAGGTGCTGATGGTTCCGAGCGGCCGCTTGTCTTTCTTCGAGTAGAGAATCAGGCTGTTTCCGGCCGCTGCGCTGTTGGCTACGAACAGCGTGTCGCCGCGTTCGGCTACCGTATAGGGGTTGAAGTCGGCGGTCGCCGCCAGTCCCATCGCTTCATGGCCGAGCGTCTCCACCGCTTCGTAGGTGTAGTACCAGTAGCTGGTGTAGGTCATCTCCTCCAGTTCGGAGCTCCATTCGGGAGCGGCCGTTTGTTCGGTGCACCGCACGGTCGTTGCGGCGCATGCAAGCAGCAGTATATATATAAGTATGCGTTTCATGTTCTTTGCCGTTTTTTAGTTGTTGGTCTCTTCGCCGCCCAGTTGGCTCAGCGGGATGGCATAGAGGCACAGCCCGCCCACACGGTCGATGATGAAAAGCGTGTTGCGGCGGATCAGACACTTGGCCGGGTTGTTTAGCGTGATGTCGCCGATGGTCGTGAAGTCCTTGATGACCTTTCCGGTTTCGGGGTCCACTTCGCAGAATTTCTGCTCCGTCTGCTTCCCGTCGAACGAGACGAACAGACGGCCGTCGGAGCTCCATGCCGCACCCGTCGGGCTGTAGTCGAAGGCCAGTTCCTTGCCCGCGGTCAGTTTGCAGGCCATCATGTGTTCGGGGTTCATCCGAACCAGCCTTTTCGCGTAGTAGTCGACTGCGTAGACGTTGCCTGCGTAGTCGGCGGTCATGGTGTTGCTGCTGTGCGCTCCCAGGTTGTCGCTCGACGCTATGGCGCCGTGGGCAAGGTCGTGTTCCGGGAAAGCCCGCACAATGCCCCGGTATGCGTAGAGCGTGCCGTTGGTCGCGGCCAGGCCTACGGCGTCGAATCCCAGCCCCAGCGTGGCGGTGCATTCGTAGGTTTCGGCGTCGAATATGAAAAGCGTGTTGTGGCTTCCCGCCAGGTAGATTTTGTCGTGTGTGCGGATGATGTCGGCCGGCGTTCCGATGGTCTGTTCGTTGCCGTTCGGAAGCGTCCATTTGGTGAACTGCTTCTCGTGCACGGGTTTTCCCGTCGACAGGTCGTATACGTCCCACGTGAAGTTCGCGGCACGGATGTCGTTCGTCACGTACATCTTGTCGCCGTATACATAGACGCTGCGCGGCATGTAGTTCCGTTCTCCTACGCCTGCGTCGTTGTAGTCAAGTCTGAACGAGAGTGCGGGTGCGTCCTCCGTCTCGCCCCAGTCCGTATCCAGGAAGTCGTTGCCGCGGGCCAGACCGCCGTCCATTTCGTCGAGTTCGGGGTCTTCGATTACGTATTTCGACGGCCGGTAGTATCCGCCGCCGGGCAGATAGGCGGTCTTGGAGCGGCGGCTGTGCAGGAAGCGGCGCGAGTAGACGGGCAGTTTCTTGGCCAGCGCCAGTTCTTCGTACACCTTGCCGCACAGCGACGTCCAGCCCGGCCCCGTTTGTTCGTAGGTCATGTTGCCTTCATGGCCGTAGCCCAGGCAGTGGGCGTATTCGTGGAACATCGTCTCCGTGATGCTCGAATCGTCCGGATATTGCTCGAAATAGACCGATTCGTGCATGCCGAACGTCTCGCCGCCGCCAAGCCCCATCACTCCGGTGGTGTAGCCGAAGACCAGACCCCGGTGGCTGATTGCTTGTTTGAGTACGGTTTCTTTGTTGACAAGGTTTTTGTCGTTGTTCGAGTGAAGCGGGCCCCAGGCGTTGAGTTCGGCGGCGAATTCAGGGCTGGAGTACATGTAGGTCATGTTCAGCGCCATCGCCACACCTTCGCGGGCATGGCAGGCATGCAGCGGATAGGCCCAGCTGGTCTGGTTGGGATTGTAGCGGCCGAAGCGGATGTGCCAGTGGCACTTGATTGCCTGAAGCGTCTTCCAGTAGGGGGCGTCGCATTCGATTTCCAGCGTGATGTTCTCTTTCGAGAGGTGCGGATTGGCCATGATTTGAATCAGTTTGCCGCTCCGCGTCGTCGCCGTTATGTCTTCCGTCGCAAAGGGCAGCTGCATCTGGAACAGGTGGAACGGCATGACTTTCTCGAATACGAACAGCTTGAACGCTTCGTCGTATCCTTCCATCGTGGCCCAGACCGTCACGTTCGGCAGTGCACGCGGGCTGTAAAATTTCAGTTGGAATTGCAGATCGTCATCGACGGTCACTTGGAGCGGTTGGTCGGTGTAGAACCAGCGTTCGCTCGTGTTGAAGAATACTTCCGACGGTTCATCGTCGTTCAGCATGTAGTAGGTGTTCAGATTGTTGTAGTCGGCCGTCGACAGGCGGATCGGAAGTCCGTCGGGAAATTGTTCCGTCGGGTCGCTTCCGATGGTCTCAGTCGTACATCCGTACAGTAGTAACAAGCTGACAATCAGCCCCCCCCGAGGTTTAGGGCGAAAAATTTCTTCATCGTTCTTGTTGTTTTCGATTGTTCAAAAAACGGTTTTCGGTCAAAACGCCGCAAAGATACGAATAAGCGAGGGCAAAAGCAAGCGAGCTTGCTTTTTGCCGAGCGTGAGTATCTTCGGCGAAGCCAAAGATACGGATATGCCATTTATAGGTGTATCGCGTGGCCCAGCGCCGCTTCCGCCGCTTCGGCCACTCCTTCGTTCAGCGTCGGATGGGCGTGTACCGTGCGGACAATGGCTTCGGCCGTCGCGCCCAGGGTCCGGGCCAGCGTCGGTTCCGCCAGCATCTCCGTCACGTTCGCCCCTACCATGTGGGCGCCTACGAGTTTGTCGTCTGCGTCGAACAGCAGTTTCACAAAGCCGTCGCGGTCGCCCGCCGCCGTCGCCTTGCCCGAGGCCGTGAACGGGAAGCGGCCGATTTTCACCGCCATTCCCTTTTCCGCGGCTTCTTGTTCCGTCATCCCCACCGACGCCACTTCCGGCGTCGTGAATATGCACGACGGGATGTTCGCGTAGTCTACCGGCGCGGGGTTCAGTCCGCAGATGGCTTCCACGCAGCAGACCGCTTCGGCCGACGCCGCATGGGCCAGCGCCGGGCCTTTCACTATGTCGCCGATGGCATATACGCCTGCCACGTTGGTCCGGTAGTATTCGTCCACCGCTACCTTGCCCCGTTCGACTGCTATTCCGAGTTCTTCGAGCCCGATGCCTTCGATGTTGGCTTGTACGCCCACGGCCGACAGCACTACGTCCGCCGTCAGCGTCTCCGGGCCTTTCTTGCCTTCGATTTCCACTTCGCAGCGGTCGCCCGCGATTTTCACTCCTTTGACCGTCGTCGAGGTCAGCACCGTCGCCCGCAGTTTGCGGAACGCGCGTTCCATCGTCTTCGACACTTCTTCGTCTTCGAGCGGCATCATCCGCGGCAGGTATTCGACGACGGTGACTTTCACTCCGAGCGTCGCATAGAAGCACGCGAATTCGCTGCCTATGGCACCCGAGCCTACTACAATCATCGTCTCAGGCAGTTCGTTCAGCGTCAGCGCTTCGCGCGACGTGATTACCCGTTTGCCGTCCACCGGCATGAACGGCATTTCGCGCGGCCGGGCTCCCGTCGCCAGGACGATATGGTCCGCTTCGTAGTCGGTGCCGTCCACATCTACGTGGCCCGGGGCCGTCAGGCGGCCGAATCCCGTTATCAGGTCTATGTTGTTCTTCTTCAGCAGGAACAGCACCCCTTTGTTCATCGTCTCCGCCACTCCGCGCGAGCGGGCCACCATCTTGTCCAGCACCGGGCGTACTTCGCCCGCTATCTCTACGCCGTATTGTTCCGCCGCCTTGCAGTGGGCATATATCTGCGCGCTCTTGAGCAGCGCCTTGGTCGGGATGCAGCCCCAGTTCAGGCATACGCCGCCCGCTTCGGCCCGTTCCACGAGCCCTACCCTTTTGCCCAGCTGCGCCGCGCGTATCGCCGCCACATAGCCGCCCGGGCCGCTGCCCACCACCAGTATGTCGTATTTCATCGTTTCGTCACTTGATTACTTTCAGCGTCACGCCGTTGTCGGCCGCCACGGCGCGTTTCCACTTTTCGTTGTAGCCCGGGAACCGGATGTCGTCCGGGATTTCGCGGCCGTTGCCGTTGTCCACAAAGTGTGCCGCCGTGCCCGGGCCGTCCAGATATTCCAGTACGTCGGCGTGTTCGCTCTTCACGTTGCCGTCCATGTACTTTATCAGCAGGTATTTGTCCAGCTTCGACCAGCGGTCGAACAACTCCTGCGCCGTCTTCACCGAGTAGTCGGTCAGATAGCGCACGCGTTTCTTGGCCGGGAGTTTCGCCGCTTCCATGTCCGCGAGCGGTATCTGCACTTCCGCCTTGTTGTTTTCCCACGCGTCCACTGCCTTGCGGATGTCGGCCGCTATCATGTCATAGCGCATGTACGCAAAGTTCGTCACCCGGTTGAACAGCCAGAACGCCGAGGTCGGCGAGTAGTCCAGCATCGAGCCGTTCTGTTCGTCGAAGCACTCCGGCACTTCCGTCGCCGAGCAGTATATCGGGGTCAGACACGAGGTCGCCGCATCGTCCACGCCGAACCACAGGATGCCCATGTCGCGCGGTACATTCGGCCGGGCCTGCGCCACGAACCAGAATCCCGTCTGCTGCGTCGCCGTCGCACGTTCGTTGCAGTATTCTACCCCGTCCACCTCGAAATACATCGGGCGCCAGCGGTAGGGACACCCGTGCCCTCCGGCTCCCAGGTCGGCCGTCATGTCCATCGGGGTCCCTTCGTAGTGGTCGCGCATGCAGTCGAAGACCGTCTTGGGCGTTATTTTCGCGCGGGGTTCCACCCACAGCGGCATCTTGTTCGTCGGGTTGTGGCCCATCGCATAGTCCGTGTAGGCGTCCATCCCGTCGGCCACCGTCCGGAAAAAGGCCCATACGCGGGCTTCGCAGCCGCGCAGCGCTCCGAAGTCGGCCGGGGCGTAGGCGTCCGAGAAGCTGAAGGTTTCGTCCGGGCCTTCGTAGTAGCCCATTTCGCGGGCGAAGTCTACGACGTCCGGGGCATAGAGGCAGTTTTCCGGGTCGTCTTTCGGAAAGGTCGTGATGCGGGCTTGGTTGGCGTGGGCCGATACATAGCCGTCCGGTATCCGGCGCGCCACCCACACGATTCCTTTGCGGGCGTTGCCTCCTCGGCCGTCGTCCTCGAAGCCCTTGCCTATCAGTTCCATGATCCACGCTTCGTCCGGGTCGGCTATCGAGAACGATTCGCCCGACGACGCGTAGCCGTAGGTGCCGGCCAGTTCGGCGATGACGCCTATCGCTTCGCGCGCCGTCTTGGCCCGTTGCAGCGTAATGTATATCAGCGAGCCGTAGTCCATGCGGCCCGTCGGGTCGGCCAGTTCCGGGCGTCCGCCGTAGGTCGTTTCGGCTATGACGAGCGAGTGTTCGTTCATGTTGCCTATCGTCGACCACGTCTCCGCCGCCTGCGGTATGTCGGTCAGATAGCGTCCCGTGTCCCATTCGTAGACCGGAAGCAGCGCTCCCGCCTTGTGTTTTCCGCCCGGCGTGTGGTACAGGGCGCCATACAGGCCGTGCGAGTCGGCCGCATAGGACACCATCACCGAGCCGTCGCTCGACGCTCCTTTCGTCACAATAAAGTTGGTGCAGGCATCCGCCGTTCCGTGCACAAGCATGGCCGCCGCCAGTAGTACGATGAGTTTTTTCATGGTTCGCAGATTGATTTCCTGTAAAGACAGCGCACAGCAAGTACTGACGCAGTTTTCTGCGTGCCGTCTCGTCGCTGTCGGTCTTCGCATTGTTTCATTAACGCAAATATAAAAAACAAATCGTGAAAAACCGCAAAAATTTTGAGCGTTGCCGTGCGGTTGTCATCCTGAGCGCAGCGAAGGAGCTGCCTATCCGAGGTTTGTTTCAATATTTTTGTGTAAAGTATATATCGACTTGTCCGATTTTTGCCTATTTTTACCTGACCAATCGTTCGCTTATGTTGGAAATCGCCTGCAATCTTTCGCGTATCAGGGCGTCATTGCCCGAATCGGTGACGCTCGTCGCCGTCTCCAAGACCCACCCCGCCGAGGCCATTCGCGAGGCCTACGACGCCGGGCACCGTATCTTCGGCGAGAGCCGTCCGCAGGAGTTGTGCGCCAAGTACGAGGTGCTGCCCAAGCAGATCGAGTGGCACATGATAGGCCATTTGCAGACCAACAAGGTCAAGTACATCGCGCCGTTCGTGCGTATGATTCAGTCGGTCGACAGCGCCCGGCTCGCCGAGACCATCCAGCGCGAAGCCGCCAAGTGCGGCCGCATCATCGACATCCTGTTGGAAATCCACGTCGCGCAGGAGGAGACCAAAAGCGGTTGGGAGTTGGGCGAGTTGAAGCGTTACGTCGATTCGGCCGCTTTCGCGTCCATGCCCAACGTGCGGGTCCGCGGCATTATGGGTATCGCCACCCATACCGATGACCGGTCGGTCATCCGGCGCGATTTCTCGGAGTTGAAGCGTTGTTTCGAGTTGTTGCAGCCTTATTTCGGCGCCCGTTTCGATACTCTTTCGATGGGTATGTCCCACGATTATCTCTTGGCCGTCGAGTGCGGTTCCACCATGGTCCGCGTCGGGTCTTCCATCTTCGGCGAGCGCGATTATTCCGGGCAGTAAGAATCTTTTCACTCGTCCACAGCAGCCATTCGCGGGCCCGGCTGGGGCGGTCGCGCTGTAAGCGCGAGCCGGGCTCCGCGCAGAATTGTTCTGTCATTCTGAACGTCAGCAAAGAATCTGCCCTTATATATAACAAGGACGGAACCATGTCCCGTCCTTGTCTTTTATTTCACCCGAATCGTCTTGCCCGAGCGGATGTTGCTCGGCGATTCGATGCCGTTCAGCCGGCATATCGTCTTCACGGTCGTTCCGTGGCGTGCCGCTATGGCGCTCAGCGTGTCGCCCGGACGGATTCGGTAGTATTGGGCTTCTTTCTTGTCCGGCACCGGCGTGCCCGTGTCTTCTTCGTCATCGAAGTCCTGCCCCGCGTTCGAGTGGATGTTGAAGAACGATTTCTTCAGCAGGAACGTTTCGCGGCACAGCATTCCGTTCTTGAAGTCTATCAGGCGTTCCGGGTCGAATGCCTGGCCGTAGTAGCGGGTCTCGAAATGCAGATGGGGTCCCGACGAGCGGCCCGTCGAGCCGCCCAGTCCGATGATCTGCCCCGCTTCGACCCATTGGTTCGCCTGCACCAGCCTCTCCGCCAGATGGCCGTAGTAGGTTTCCAGGCCGTTGTCATGGCGGATGATTACCAGATTGCCGTAGCCGCCGTTGTTGTAGGTCGACATGCGCACCCTCCCGCAGAACGTCGCATAAATCGGGTCGCCCGTCTTCAGCGGCAGGTCCACTCCTTGGTGTTGGCGTCTTCCCCGCGGGCCGTATCGGCCGTGCGGGTGTACTCCGCCTTTGTAGGGGCAGTGGTAGCTCTTGGTCGAGTCCACCAGGTCGATGACCACCGAGTTGGGCATCGCCGACATGTCTACGTCCGAGTAGGGAAACAGGTCGCGCACGTCCCAGAATTTCTCGAAGACGGTCTTGTCTTTCACCACTTCGCGGTTGCGGATGTATTTCCACGTGTTGTTGCTGTAAAGCACTACCAGCAGCGCGTCGTTTTCCGACGGAAGCGTGTCCACTACAATCAGTTCGTTCGTGTCGAACGTCGATTGTATTTGTTTGGGTTCCAGGCGCAGGCGCAGGGTCGCCAGCGAGTCGGCGGCCGCGGCTTCGGCCGGGGTCAGCGCCGCAAGCCGCGGCGGTTCTTCCTGCGCCGCGGTCGTCAGTACCGCCAGCGCGGCCGTCAGTGTAAGGCAGTATTTCTTCATGGTCATCGGTTTTTCAGCAGTTCCGCCGCCGCTTCGAGCGCTTCGTAGAATTCTTCGCCGAAGCGGCGTACAATCGGTTCGCGCAGCGCCTTGTAGACCGGCAGTCCCAGTTTTCGGCCGCATTCGCGCGCACCCGCACAGACCGACCAGCGGTGATAGTTCAGCCCCACCGTGCCGTTCGAGAACCGCACCAGCCGGATCGGATAGAGGTGGCACGAGATGGGTTTGCGGTAGGCCGTGCGGCCTTCGGCCCACGCTTTTTCGATGGCGCAGAGCGTCACACCGTTTTCTTCGTAGGCGTAGGCGCATTCCGCATCGTCCACCAGCGGCGTCGTGTAGTCGCCGTCGCTGTCCACTACCATGAAGCCCTGCCGTTCCACCGCCGCTATCCCCGCCGCCGTCATGTAGGGTTTGTAGGCGGGGTATTCCCGTTCAAGAATGTCCGGTTCGTCGTCTTCCAGCGGCGCTCCCGCGTTGCCTTCCACACAGCAGATGCCCTTGCATCGTTCCAGGTCGCAGGCAAAGCATTCGCGCAGCAGGTCGGCGCTCACGATTTTGTCGTCGATTTCGATCATCTCGGCGTACATGTGTCGGCTATCACTATGTCGTAGAGTTGGCCCATGGTCATTCCCATCGCCTTCACCTGCTTGGGGACGATGCTCCCGGGGCTCATGCCCGGTATGGAGTTCAGTTCGATGAAGTAGGGTTTCCCCTCCGGCGTCACAATGAAGTCTACGCGTACCACGCCCCGGCAGCGGCACGTGCGGTAGGCTTCCAGCGTCATGCGGTTCAGTTCGGCTTTCACTTCCGGTGCGATGTCGGCCGGGGTTATTTCGTCCGAGAATCCCGCCGTGTATTTGGCTTCGTAGTCGAAGAATTCCTTTTTCGATGCGATTTCCGTAATCGGGAACAGGTATTCCCTGCCCCCCGCTATCATCACTCCGCAGCCCATTTCGCGGCCCGCAATACATTCTTCGATCAGTACCTCGTCGCTCTCCGAGAACGCTTTTTCGACGGCTGCGGGCAGTTCTTCGGCCGTGCCTACTTTCGTCACTCCGAACGACGAGCCGCTCGCGTTGGGTTTCACGAAAAGCGGCAGTCCCAGGTCGTCCGCTATCTCCGTCGCGTTCCACGTTTCGCCGCGGCGCAGGAAGCGTTCGCGCGCAAGGTTGATTCCCCGGCCCGCCAGCGTGCGTTTCGTCGTTACCTTGTCGAACGTCAGCACCGACGAGGTCATCCCGCACGACGAGTACGGAATCCCCATCATGTCTAAATAGCCTTGCAGACGTCCGTCTTCGCCCGGCGTGCCGTGTATCAGAATCAGGGCGTAGTCGAATTCCCTGCGTTCGCCCGCCACCGTCAGCGAGAAGTCGTTCTTGTCGACCTGCCATTCCCGGCCGTCCGGCGCCGTGTAGTGCCAGTCGCGGCCGTGCAGGTCTATCATCGTCACGTCGTATTTTTCCGGGTCGAGCGCCGCCGCAATCTGGGCTGCGCTTTGCAGTGCGATTTCCCGTTCCGACGAATCGCCGCCCGCCAGGAGCGCTATGCTGAGTTTCTCGGTCATGGGTTGTAGATGTCTTTGTATCTGAATGCCAGTATTTCCTCCACCATTTCGACGAATTGCCGGGCTTCTTCGTGCCCGGGGTCGATGCGAAGCACGGCGTTGAAGTCGTTGAGGGCCGCGCCCCATTGGTTCATCCGGTAGTGCAGTTGGCCGCGTTCGAGCAGCAGCGCCGTGTTTTCCGGGTCGGCGTCGAGGGCCGTGTGCAGCGCCGTCATGCGGTTCGCGGGGCTCCACAGTCCTTTGCGGCGGATGTATTCCGTTACGCCCGGCGCCAGCATCCGCGACGTGTCGTCGCCCCGTTCGATGGCCGCCCGCACTTCGGTCGACGAGTAGTCTTGCAGCGGCGCATCTTCCAGCAGCGTGACGCGGTCCAGGTGTTTCTCCGGCCGTTCGCCCCGCCGCGGGTAGACGTATATCGGGTATTCGAGGATTCTTTCGTATTCTTTCCAGCCGTCGAGCCCCGTTATCTGGTCGCTGCCCATCAGTATCGAGAAGCGCATTTCGTGGCCGCACGTCTCCTCCAGAAAGCGCAGCGTGTCGATCGTGTACGAGGGTCGCGGCAGCAGGAATTCGACTACTGAGGGGCGTATGCGTTTCGGATAGCGCGACGCCGCGCAGGCGATTTCCGCCATCTCCAGCCGGTCGGTTTCCGCCACCAGCGCCGCTTGTCGTTTGTAGGGGCTCTGCGGCGAGATGACCAGCGCCGTTTCGTCGGCCAGATCATGCTCCGCCACATATTCGGCCAGCGCGATATGGCCGTTGTGTACCGGGTTGAACGACCCGAAGTAGAGCATCATCCGTTTCATCATCAGCAGTTTATGAATTTCTCCACCAGCGCGCAGACTTCCGCCACGGCTTCTTCCAGCCGGTCGTTCACCACCACATGGTCGAATTCCGGGGCTTTCGTCAGCTCGAACTCCGCTTTCGCCACGCGGCGGTCTATCACTTCCGGGGCGTCGGTCCCGCGTCCTTCCAGCCTGCGGCGCAGTTCTTCGACCGAGGGCGGCATGACGAATATCGCGCAGGCGTCGTCGCCGAACAGGCGTTTGAGGTTCAGCCCGCCGATTACGTCTACGTCGAACGCTATCGTGTGGCCTTTTTGCCAGATGCGGTCCATTTCGCTCCGCAGCGTGCCGTAGCACGTCCCGGCATATACTTCTTCCCATTCCACGAACTTGTCTTCGGCCACCGCCTGCATGAACGCTTCGTGCGTCAGAAAGTAGTAGTCTACACCGTCGCGTTCCGTTCCCCGGGGTGCACGGCTCGTCGCCGACACCGAGAATTCCAGTTGCGGATAGCGTGCCAGCAGTTGCCGGACGATGGTCGTCTTGCCCGAGCCGCTCGGGGCGGAGAATATGATGATCTTACCCATTGGGGAATTAAAAATTAAGAATTAAAAATGAAAAATTATCGGTTCGGTGTTTCGGGGCCGACTGTGTTCGATTTTTAATTCTTCATTTTTCATTTTTAATTGCAATATCTTGTGATTTCGCACAATCACAAGATATTGAGTACCTGTTCCTTGATTTTCTCCAGCTCGTCTTTCATCTTGACCACCAGTATCTGGATGTTCGATTCGTTGGCTTTCGAGCCCAGCGTGTTGATTTCGCGGCCCATTTCCTGGGCGATGAATCCTAATTTGCGGCCTGCGGCTTCTTCGCCGCGCGCCACTTCGCGGAAGTAGTTGCAGTGGTTCGTCAGCCGGACTTTCTCTTCGGTGATGTCCAGTTTTTCCAGGTAGAAAATCATCTCTTGTTCCAGTCGGTTGCGGTCTACTTCGGCGTTGAGTTTCGCCAGGTTTTCCTCTATCCGGCTGCGGATGTTTTCCGTGCGGTTTTTTTCGTAGGGGATTACTTCTTCCTTGTATTGTTCGATCAGTTCTACCCGGCGCAGCAGGTCGGCAATCAGTATCGCTCCTTCCTGCGTGCGGAATTCGTCCAGTTGGGCCGCCGCCGCTTCCGTCGCCGCCATCAGCGCCGCGTGTTCTTCTTCCGATATGGCTTCCGTCTCCGTCGCCACTACTTCCGGAAGCCGCAGGACCGCCGCCGCCAGCGCGTCGTAGTTCACGCCGATGCCCGCATATTCCACTGCTTCGGTCGCCTGCCGCATGTACTCGCGGTACAGTTCGCGGTCTATCCGGGCCGGGGTCTCGGTCTTCTGGTTTTCCACCGTCACGAATATGTCCACCTTGCCGCGTACCAGTCGGCGGGCCGCCAGCGTGCGGATTTCGTATTCCGATTGGCGGTAGAGCGACGGCAGCCGCAGGTTCAGGTCCAGCTGTTTGGAGTTCAGCGAGCGGATTTCCACCGTTATCTTCTTGTTCTTCAGCGTGGCTTCGCCTTTGCCGAAGCCCGTCATGGATTTGGTCATCATCTTCTTGCTTTTGGTCGCCGCAGGGGTCCGGAGGTGTTCCGCAGGGCCCTTTGGCCGACGCAAAAGTAATAAAAACTATTCAAAAAGCCCTATTCCCCGCAGGTCGATTGAAAATTATTCGGGCGGTGGTTCGTTTTCCCGGAAATTAATTTGTTTTGTATTCTGCTTTTCGTATCTTTGTGTTAGCTTACTAACAGCCATGAATTCTCTCACACAAACCCATCTATGAAAAAGCACAATTTCAACGCGGGACCCTCCATTCTGCCGGAGGAGGTCATCGGGAACGCCGCCAGGGCCATCCTCGATTTCAACGGTTCGGGCCTTTCGGTGCTCTCGATTTCGCACCGTACCAAGGATTTCGACGACGTCATGGCCGAGGCCGACAGGCTCTTCCGCGAGCTGCTTGCCATCCCCGACAACTACAAGATTTTCTACCTCGGCGGCGGTGCCAGCACCCTCTTCTATGAGGTCGCCGCCAACTTCCTCGGCCGCAAGGCCGGTTACGTCAATACCGGCGTCTGGGCCAAGAAGGCTATCAAGGAGGCCAAGCGTTACGGCGAGGTCGAGGTCGTCGCTTCGTCCGAGGACCGCAATTTCACTTACATTCCTAAGGGTTTCGCCATTCCCGCCGACCTCGATTATCTCCACATCACCACCAACAATACCATCTACGGCACCGAGTTCCACGAGGATATTTCGTCGCCCGTGCCCCTTATCGCCGACATGTCGTCCGACATCCTCTCGCGTCCGGTCGACGTCTCCAAGTACGCTATGATTTACGGCGGCGCGCAGAAGAACCTCGCTCCTGCGGGCGTTTCTTTCGTCATCATCCGCGAGGACATGCTCGACAAAATCGTCCGCGACCTGCCTACGATGGTTTCGTTCCGCACGCACGTCGAGAACAATTCCATGTTCAATACGCCGCCCGTCTTCCCCATCTACGTCTTGATGGAGACCCTGCGGTGGCTCAAGAAAATCGGCGGCGTCGAGGAGATTTACAGCCGCAACATCGCCAAGGCCAAGTTGCTTTACGACGAAATCGACCGCAATTCCCTGTTCCGCGGTACCGTCGAGATGGAGGACCGTTCGCTCATGAACATCTGTTTCGTCATGGCCGAGGGTCACGAGGAGCTCGCTCCCGAGTTCATGGAGTTCGCCAAGGCGCGCGGCATGGTCGGTATCAAGGGCCACCGGCTCGTCGGCGGTTTCCGCGCTTCGTGTTACAACGCCTTGCCCATCGAGAGCGTGCAGGCGTTGGTCGGCTGCATGCAGGAGTTCGAGAAGCTCCATCTGAAGTAGGCCGATGGCTTACCAGTTCAAGATTCCCACGGCCTACAGCGCCCTCACGGGCGAGGTGACCGCGTGGGAACAAACCGAATTGCAAGAATCCACTACATTGATACACTCTATGAAAGTATTGGTCGCCACCGAAAAGCCCTTCGCCAAAAAGGCCGTCGAGGGTATCCGTGAAATCGTCGAGGGCGCGGGTTACGAGTTCGCCCTGCTCGAAAAGTACGCCGACAGGTCCGAGTTGTTGGCCGCTGTGGCCGATGCCGACGCCTTGATTGTCCGCAGCGACAAGGTCACGGCCGAGGTCATCGCCGCCGCTCCGAACCTCAAAATCGTCGTTCGCGCAGGCGCCGGGTACGATAATGTCGATTTGGCCGCCGCATCGGCCCGCGGTATCGTTGTCATGAATACTCCCGGGCAGAATTCCAACGCCGTGGCCGAGTTGGCCGTCGCCATGATGATTTTCATGGCCCGCAACCGTTTCACGCCCGGCACCGGGTCGGAGATTCAGGGCAAGACGCTCGGCATCCACGCCTACGGCAACGTCGGTCGGTTGGTCGGCCGCAAGGGCAAGGCGCTCGGCATGCGGGTTGTAGCTTACGATCCGTTCGTTTCCGACCCCCAGGTCTTCGCGGCCGACGGCGTGGAGCAGGTTTCTTCCGTCGAGGAGCTTTACCGGGTCTCCGATTATCTGTCGCTCCATATTCCCGCCACTCCGCAGACTACGGGTTCGATCGGTTACGAGTTGCTGACTTCCATGCCCAAGGGGGCTACGCTGGTTAATACTGCTCGCAAGGAGGTCATCGACGAGCAGGGTGTCATGCGTGCCTTGACCGAGCGCGAGGATTTGAAGTACGTGACCGACATCGCCGCCGCCGTCCAGCCCGAGTTCGACGAGAAGTTCGGCAAGCGCGTTTTCGCTACCGCCAAGAAGATGGGAGCCGAGACCGCCGAGGCCAATCTCAACGCAGGCTTGGCCGCCGCCCGGCAGATCGTCGGGTTCTTCACCGACGGCTGCACCCGTTTCCAGGTGAACAAAGGGTAGAAGCGTTCTTTGTCATGGCGGGTTGCTTGGTTGTCATTCCGGGCCCCTTCCCTGTCATTCCGGGCCCCCTTCCCTGTCATTCTGAGGAGCGTAGCAACGAAGCATCTGTTACGGCTTCGTCATTGCGGGCGAGTGTAACGAGCGTGGCAATCTGAATATACGCCGTAACTTTTCGGGCTTCTCCCCGGCGATGTTTTACGCTGTTCCGAACACCCGCTCCGGGCTCTCGACGAACCAACCCCCGCCATTTCCACGAGTGCGGGATTTTATTAGTGATGAATTTTGTAGCTTAAATTTCTGAAAATATGGTTAGAATCAAGCCTTTCCGCGCCGTCCGCCCGCCCCGGGAGCATGCCGCCGAGGTCGCGTCGCGGCCTTACGACGTTCTGAATTCCGCCGAGGCCAAGTCCGAGGCCACGGAGCGTTCGCTGCTCCACATCATCAAGCCCGAAATCGACTTCGAGCCCATCGCCGACGAGCATTCGCAGCAGGTCTACGACCGGGCTGTCGACAATTTCCGCCGTTGGCGCAGCGAGGGGTGGCTGCAGCAGGACCCCGAGGAGTACTATTATATTTATGCGCAGACCATGGAGGGCCGGACGCAGTACGGGCTGGCCATGTGCTGCCACTTCGAGGATTACCTGTCGGGTGCCATCAAGAAGCATGAGCTCACACGGCCCGACAAGGAGGAGGACCGGATGATTCACGTCCGTAACCAGCAGGCCAACATCGAGCCCGTCTTCTTCGCCTATCCCGACAACGCCGAAATCGACGCCATCGTCGCCGGCGTGGTCAGCAGCAGCGCGCCCGAGTACGACTTCACCGCGGCCGACGGTTTCGGACATCGTCTGTGGGTCATTCGCGACCGTGGGACCAATGACCGCATCACCGAGATTTTCAAGGGCATTCCCGCGCTCTACGTCGCCGACGGCCATCATCGTACCGCCGCCGCCGCCCGCGTCGGTGCCGAGTGCAAGGCCAAGAATCCCGGCCATTGCGGCGAGGAGGAGTATTGTTATTTCCTGGCCGTCACCTTCCCCGCCGGACAGCTCCGTATCATCGACTACAACCGCGTCGTCAAGGATTTGAACGGTCTCACGCCCGCCCAGCTCGTCGATAAGCTCCGCGAGAATTTCATCGTCGAGGAGAAAGGCGCCGAGGAGTACCGTCCCGCCGCCTTGCACAATTTCTCCATGTATCTCGACGGCAGGTGGTACAGCCTCACCGCCAAGCCGGGCACTTACAACGACAGCGACCCCATCGGCGTGCTCGACGTCACGGTGCTTTCCGACCTCGTCCTCGACAAGATTCTCGGCATCGGTGATTTGCGCACTTCCAAGCGCATCGACTTCGTGGGCGGCATCCGCGGCTTGGGCGAGTTGAAGCGGCGCGTCGACAGCGGCGAGATGCAGGCGGCTTTCGCCCTCTATCCCGTTTCGATGCAGCAGCTCATCAACATCGCCGACACGGGCAACATCATGCCGCCCAAAACCACTTGGTTCGAGCCCAAGCTCCGTTCGGGCGTCGTCATCCATAGTTTCGGCGAATAGTCCGTTCCGCGGATTGCCTGGTTTTCAGAGGTGCTTGTCGAAAAGCACCTCTTTTTTGGTTATGATTCGCTTTTTTTCGTTATATTTGTTTCCGAATATTAATCAATCGGCATTATGGCTAAAATCAAAGGTACTATCGTCGTCGACAAGGAGCGGTGCAAGGGGTGCGGGGTCTGCGTGGCTTCGTGTCCGTGCAGCGTGCTGGTCTTGTCGGCCGAGGTCAATAGCAAGGGTTATCCCGTCGCACGGATGGCCGACCCCGATGCCTGCACCGGGTGCGCTTCGTGTGCGGTGATCTGCCCCGACAGCGTCATTACGGTTTATCGTCAAAAATTCGAGTAGGACTATGGCAGAGAAAGAGGTGAAGTTGATGAAGGGCAACGAGGTGATTGCCCATGCCGCCATCCGTTACGGCTGCGACGGTTATTTCGGTTACCCCATTACGCCGCAGTCCGAGGTGATGGAGACTTTGATGGAGTTGAAGCCTTGGGAGACCACCGGCATGGTCGTCTTGCAGGCCGAGTCCGAGATTTCGTCCATCAATATGGTCTACGGCGGTGCTTCGACCGGTAAGCGCGTCATGACATCGTCGTCCAGCCCCGGTATTTCGTTGATGGCCGAGGGTATCAGTTATCTGGCAGGCGCCGAGTTGCCGTGCCTGATCATCAATTGCCAGCGCGGCGGGCCCGGTTTGGGTACCATTCAGCCGTCGCAGGGCGATTACTTCCAGGCCGTCAAGGGCGGCGGCCACGGCGATTACAAGTTGATCGTCTTCGCGCCCAATTCCGTGCAGGAGATGCACGACCATGTCGCCGAGGCGTTCGACCTCGCGTTCAAGTATCGCAATCCTGCCATGATTCTCGCCGACGGCGCCATCGGGCAGATGATGGAGAAGGTCGTTCTCGCGCCGCAGCGTCCCCGCAAGACCGACGAAGAACTGAAAGCCGAGTGCGACGCCTGGGCCGCCATGGGCAAGCCGTCGGGCCGCGGGCGCAACGTCGTCACGTCGCTCGAATTGCAGTCCGAGAAGATGGAGATCATCAACCAGCGTTTGCAGGCCAAGTACAAGGCTTTGGAGGAGAACGAGGTGCGTTTCGAGGCCGTCGGGTGCGACGATGCCGATTACGTCATCGTCGCGTTCGGTTCGTCGGCCCGCATCTGTTCCGCCACCGTCGAAATGGCGCGTGCCGAGGGTTTGAAGGTCGGGCTTCTGCGCCCCATTACCCTTTACCCGTTTCCCTCGAAGCAGATCGCCGATTTGGCCGTGCGCGGGGTCAAAGGGTTCCTCTCCGCCGAGCTCAACGCCGGGCAGATGGTCGAGGACGTGCGGTTGGCCGTCAACGGCAAGGCTCCGGTCGAGCACTACGGCCGTCAGGGCGGTATGTTGTTCAACCCCGACGAGGTGCTCGCGGCGCTCAAGGATAAATTGATTAAAAAGTAAAGACCATGGCAGAGGTTGAAATCAAACAGGAGAATCTGGTTTACGCCAAGCCGGAGCTTATAACCGACAACGTCATGCACTATTGCCCCGGTTGCAGCCACGGCACCGTGCATAAGCTCGTCGCCGAGGTCATCGCCGAGTTAGGGTTGGCCGACAGGACCGTGGGCGTGTCGCCCGTGGGGTGTTCGGTGTTCGCTTACAATTATATCGACGTCGATTGGATCGAGGCGGCCCACGGCCGTGCGTTAGCCGTCGCTACGGCCGTCAAGCGGCTCAAGCCCGGGACGATGGTCTTCACCTACCAGGGCGACGGCGATCTTTCGGCCATCGGTACGGCCGAATCCATCCACGCCGCGGCCCGCGGCGAGAACGTCGTGGCTATCTATATCAACAACGCCATTTACGGCATGACGGGCGGGCAGATGGCTCCCACTACCCTCTTGGGTATGAAGACCGCCACTACGCCCTACGGTCGTGACCCGCGGCTCAACGGCTATCCCTACAAGATCGCCGAAATGATGGCCCACCTCGACGGTGCCACTTACATCACCCGCCAGAGCGTCCATAAGCCCGCCAACGTCCGTAAGTGCAAGGCCGCCATCAAAAAGGCTTTCCAGCGTTCGATGGACGGCAAGGGTTTTTCGCTCGTCGAGGTCGTTTCGACCTGCAACAGCGGGTGGAAGCTCTCGCCCGTGGCGTCGAACGAGTGGTTGGAGCAGAACATGTTGCCGTTCTATCCGCTGGGCGACATCAAAGTGGTTGAATAAGAGCGCAGACGATTATGAAAGAGACATTGATTATAGCAGGCTTCGGAGGACAGGGCGTCCTTTCGATGGGTAAGATTCTCGCTTATTCGGGCGTGATGCAGGACTTCGAGGTAACATGGATGCCTTCCTACGGGCCCGAGATGCGCGGCGGTACGGCCAACGTCACGGTCATCCTCTCCGACCGCAAGATTTCGTCGCCCATCGCCCACGAGTTCGACACGGCCATCATCCTCAATCAGCAGTCGATGGAGAAGTTCGAGCCGATGGTCAGGCCCGGCGGCGTGTTGATTTACGATACCAACGGCATTACGCGCCACCCCGTCCGCGACGACATTTCGGTCTTCGCCATCGACGCCACGGCCGAGTGCGCACGGCTCGGGCAGGCCAAGTTGTTCAACACGATGATTTTGGGCGGTTACCTCAAGGTTCGGCCCGTCGTCGAGATGCAGAACGTCATGATCGGGCTCAAGAAGTCGTTGCCCGAGCGCGCTTGGAAAATGTTGCCCGACAACGAAAAGGCCATCATCCACGGCGGCCAGATCATCCGCAAAATCCGGTAGTTCGGCCGGGCGTTTGCCATTCGGACCTCACCTTTCGGGTGGGGTCTTTTTTTTGCAGGTTGCCTGTCGTTCCGGGTTTCCCTCCCTTGTCATTCTGACCCCAGTCTCTTTGTCATTCTGAGCGTCAGCAAACCCACGTCCTGTCATTCTGAGGAGGGCTTTAGCCCGACGAAGAATCTAAATTTGTAGCAATGTCATTGCGAGCGAGAGCAACGAGCGTGGCAATCTCTCGGTATGTCGTAACCTCCCGGGCTATATGACATGGTCCTTATTCACTATTCGTTGTTAATTATTCATCTTTTTTGCCTTTTCCTCTTGACAAACGCTTTTTCAGGTTGTATATTTGTCTCGTCCCCGCGGTTTTGCGTATCGTCGTCAGCGCGCTTGATTCTTTGAATACGACGATAGCGGTGCACAGCAGCGCAATTTCCGTCCGGGTCGATTGTTTTTCCGCAATTTTTCCCAGTCGGCGCCGATTCTTTTTTCGCTTTCCCGTTTTTCCTTTCCGGTCGTGTCTTCCATTTTCCGACGTTTTCACCTCTTCAGGATGCGTTATGGATATATGGTCTGACAGATGCTCAATTGCCCGCCTTATGAGGTGAGGCCGGCAGCCTCGGAATTAGTCTCCCGGTGTGCTTCGTGCACCGGGGGACTTCTTGCGTCCATACTTCGCCTTGCTCTTAGAAGCCCTGCCGTATAAAAAAAGAGGACCCTGCAAAGGTCCTCTTTTTCGTCGTCCGAAGCGGTTGCTTTATTCCACCGCTGCGCATTCGTTGACGAATTCTTCGGCGATTCGCGTGAGCAGTTCGTCGGTCTTCTTCTCGCCTGCCAGGATAGTTTCCAGCATCTTGCGGATTTTCTTCTCGGGCAGGTAGGCCGCCAGCGCACGCAGCGTGCCGTAGGTCGCGATTTCGTAGTGCTCCACTTTCTGGGCGGCAAGAATCAGCCCCGCGTCGCGCACGAAGCTGTTTTTCTGCGTGTCCGAAATCATGCCGTCGGCTTCTTCCAGCAGCCCCGCCATCGCTTCGCAGCGTTTGGTCTCGGGTTTTTCGCCCATCAGGCCGAAAATCGTCTCCAGTTCGGCGATTTGCTTGTCGCCTTCGTTGTAGTGTTTCTCGAACGCGTCGCGCAGCTTGGGGCTCGTCGCGGCCTTGCTCATCTTCTTCAGCCCTTTCTTCAGGTGTTTCTCGGCCCAGTAGATGTCCTTGAGTTGGTCGACGAAAAAGCAGTGGAATTCGGTCTGCGCCGGGCTCGTCCACTTGTCCGCCGTCTTGTTGCCCGGCATGCGGTAGCCTTCTTCGGTCGTTTTGTTGCCGGTCGTCGTTTTCGTGTTCGGCATCGTCTTGGTGTTGTCCGTTTTCATGGTCTTGTTTTTTTAGGATTTGACCGTTTCGCGGCAAATTGCATACCACAAACGAGCCGATGCGGGTGCCGTTCGGACAGGCACCGTATTTGCAGAGCGGGAAACACCTAAATTTTCAGACTATGGACAATCAAACCTACATGATGCCTCTGATCGGCGACAAGGCCCCGTCGTTCGAGGCCGAGACCACGCAGGGCAAAATCCGTTTTCCGGAGGATTTCAAGGGCCAGTGGGTCATCCTGTTCAGCCATCCGTCGGATTTCACCCCCATCTGTACGTCGGAGTTCGTGATGTTCGGTGCTATGCAGGCGGAGTTCGAGGCGCTCAACTGCCGGTTGGTCGGGCTTTCGGTCGGCACCAACGCCAGCCACATCGCCTGGCTGCGTTCCATCCACGAGCGCATCGAGTTCAAGGGGCACAAGCGCGTCGAGCTCAATTTCCCGCTCGTCGCCGACATGTCGATGGAGGTGGCCCGCAAATACGGCATGATTCAGACCGGGGTCTCCACTACGGCGGCCGTGCGGGCGGTTTTCTTCATCGACCCGACGGCTACGATTCGCGCCGTCATTTATTATCCCATGCAGCTCGGGCGTAATTTCGACGAGCTCAAGCGCGTGCTTGTGGGGTTGCAGACCATCGACAAGTACCACGTGGCTCTGCCTGCCGACTGGCGGCCCGGCGACGACATCATCGTGCCCGCTCCCACCACCTACGACGGGACCGACAAGTCGGCCGAGGGGATGAAGTGTTACGATTGGTATTTCTGTACCAAGCCCCTGGCGATGGACAAGGCGGACAAGGAGAAGTCCAAGGCCTACGAAAAAGCGTAAATAATGGGATGTTCGCCCTACCGAAAAGCCCGTTCCTTTGCTGGAACGGGCTTTTTTCGTTGTGAATTGTCATTCTGAGCGCAGCGAAGAATTTATGTGCGGCTTATTCGCCGAAGCGGTATTGCAGTACGTCGCGCCAGCCTAAAAGCAGGTCGCGGACGGGCAGGCGTTTCTTGCCTGCTATCTGCAATTCTTCCAGCGCTATCCAGCCGTCGGCGCACGCTGCGCGCACAAAAGTGCGGCAGTCGCTCTCCACGGTTCCGGGGGCTGCGCCGTGGGCCGTTGGCTCGAACCGGGCCTTGAATATCTTGGCGGTAGTTTCCTCTCCGCCGTCTTCCCGCCGCAGCGTGGTCCACGCCGCCGGATAGGGCGATAGCCCGCGTATGAGGTTGACGATTGCACTGCCCTGCTGCGTCCAGTCTATGCGGCAGTCCTCCTTGAATATCTTCGGGGCGGGCCGCAGCGTCGATTCGTCGATGTGCTGCTGTTCGATGGGTGTGACGTCGCCCGCGGCGATGCGGTCCACCGTGTCGGTGACGAGCTTCGTCCCGGCGTGCATCAGTTTGTCGTAGAGCGTGCCCACGTTGTCGTCGGGCAGAATCGGCATCCGTTCCTGCGCGAGGATGGCCCCCTTGTCGATTTCGTGGTTGAGCAGAAAGGTCGTCACGCCCGTCTCCGTTTCGCCGTTCATGATGGCCCGGTTGATGGGTGCCGCGCCGCGGTATTGCGGCAGCAGCGACGCGTGGAGGTTGAACGTGCCCAGCCGGGGCAGCGCCCACACGCTTTCGGGCAGCATCCGGAACGCGATGACGATTCCCAGCTCGGGTTGCCAGGCCTGGAGCGCTTCGAGGAATTCGGGCGCGCGCAGTTTTTCGGGTTGCAGAATCGGCAGCCCCAGTTCGCGGGCGGCGATCTTCACTTCGCTTTCGTGCAGTTTCTGTCCGCGTCCGGCGGGTTTGTCAGGCGTCGTCACCACCCCCACTACGTTGTAGCCTCCTTCGACCAGCGCCCTCAGCGACGGTACGGCGAATTCGGGCGTGCCCATGAAAACGATTCGTATCTGCTTGGAATCCATGCTATTTCTTGTTGAGCCCCAGCGTGTGCTGCATGCGCTCCTGCTTGGTCTCCAGATAGTGTTCGTTGTACTTGTTGGGCGCGATGACGATGGGTACGATTTCGTCGATTTGGAGCCCGTAGCCCTCCAGCCCGGCCCGCTTGAGAGGGTTGTTGGTCATCAGCCGCATGCGCCGGATGCCCAGCTCGCGGATGATGCCCGCCCCCACGCCGTAGTCGCGTTCGTCGGCCTTGAAGCCCAGGCGCAGATTGGCGTCGACGGTGTCGAGCCCCTCGTCCTGGAGTTTGTAGGCGTGAATCTTGTTGCACAGGCCGATGCCGCGCCCCTCCTGGTTGAGATAGACGATGGCTCCCTTGCCCTCCTTGTCGATCATCTGCATGGCCCGGTGGAGCTGGTCGCCGCAGTCGCAGCGGTAGGAGCCGAAGATGTCGCCCGTGGCGCACGACGAATGGACGCGGATAAGGACCGGTTCATCGTCGGCCCATTCGCCCTTGGTCAGCGCCACGTGCTCCACGCCGTTGGATTTCTGGCGGAACGGCGTAATCTTGAAGTCGCCCCACTCGGTGGGCAGCGGTACGGTGACCCCTTTTTCGATGAGCGATTCTTCGCGCAGGCGGTAAGCGATAAGCGAAGCTATCGAGATGATTTTCAGCCCGAATTTCCGGGCGATTTCGCGCAGCTGCGGCATCCGTGCCATGGAGCCGTCCTCGTTCATGATTTCGATGAGCGCTCCGGCGGGTTGCAGGCCGGCCAGCCGTGCCAGGTCGACGGCCGCTTCGGTGTGGCCCGGACGGCGCAGCACCCCTTTCTCGCGGGCCCGCAGCGGATTGATATGGCCCGGACGGCCCAGGTCGGCGGGACGCGTGGCGGGGTCGGCAAGCGCGCGGATGGTAGCGGCGCGGTCGTGGATCGACACGCCCGTGGTGCAGCCGCCGCCCAGGAGGTCGACCGTCACGGTGAACGGCGTGCCCAAGAGCGAGGTGTTGTTCTCCTCCATCATGTTGAGCCCCAACTGCTCGCACCGCTCCTCGCTCAACGGGGCGCACAGCACGCCGCGTCCCTCCTTGAGCATGAAGTTGACGATTTCGGGCGTGATTTTTTCGGCCGCCACGATGAAGTCGCCTTCGTTCTCGCGGTCCTCGTCGTCGACGACTATGACGACCTTGCCCGCGCGGAAGTCGTCGATGACCTCCTCTACGCTATTGAGCGTCGTTTGGTTTGCCATGAAGTTTGAATTTTATCGCGTTCTTGAATTTCAGCAGCCGCGGCTCCATCTTCTCGCGCAGCGCCTTGAACTTGCCCGCGTACCAGTCGGTGTCGAGCAAAGCCGAATCGTTGGTAGCCTTGTAGGTCAGATAGACGGCTATGGGGGTGAGGATGAACGATGAGATCCACATGCCCCACACGGCCTCCCAGTTGCCCTCCTTGACCTGTTTTTCGCCCGACAGGCTGATGATGTAGTAGACCACGAAGAAGATGACCGACACCACCACCGGAAGTCCCAGTCCGCCTTTGCGGATGATGGCGCCCAGCGGTGCGCCGATGAGGAAGAAGATGATGATCGACGCGGGCAGCGACACCTTTTTGTGCCACTCCACTTTCGAGCGGTAGAGCTGGCTGAGCGTCTGCTTGGCCGTCGTCTCGTCGAACGAGAACATGTTGCGCGAGTTCTTGGCCAGCGACCGGGCCTGGCTCCAGATGCGCTCCTTTTCGCGCAGGGGCAGCCGGGCGATGGAGTCGGCGGTCTGCATGTCGCGGAAGCCGCGCTTGTCGATGCGCAGGCTGTCGGGAAGCGGCAGGACGCTGTGGTCGCGGACGAAAATCTGTTCCTTGAGCAAGGGTTCGTAGGAGCTGGTCGTGGCGGCGTTGACCTTGATTTCGAGCGAGTCGATGTCGTTTTGCAGTTCGTTGATGTTCTTCGTCTGGCTGTTGGATATGTTGTTGTCGCTGCGTTCCATGACGAAGCCGTCCATCGGAATCTCCTGCTTCTGAAGGTCGAACGTATGGTGGCGCAGGGCGCTCTTGGTGTACCACTGGCCGTTGCGGGTCTGCTCGTAGGTCTCGCCGTTGTAGAGGGTTACGAGCAGCGAGCGGCGGTCGTCCGAGAGGCGGATGTAGCCCGAATCGGCCACGATGGTGTTCATGTTGCCGCGGTTGGTCGGGCGGTTGTCGTAGATGAGCACGTCGTAGAGCAGGTGGGTGTCGGGGTCCTGGTGGCCTACGCGGATGGACATGTCGTCCAGTCCGTTGAAGAAGAGCCCGTCGCGGAATTCGAGCGTCTGGCGCTGCTGGCGGATGTCGGAGATGATGCTGTACATCTTCTTGTTGGCGTAGGGCACCAGGTTGTTGCCGATGAAGAAGCTCCCCACGGCAATCAGACTGACGAAGATGAGCAGCGGCTGGGTGATGCGCACGAGCGAGAGCCCGGCGGACTTCATGGCCAGCAGTTCGTAGTTCTCGCCCAGGTTGCCCATCGTCATGATGGCGGCCAGCAGCACGGCCAGCGGCAGCCCCAGCGGCAGCATGTTGGCCATGGCGTAGGTCATCAGTTCGATGACGATGCCGGCGCTCAGCCCCTTGCCCACCAGCTCGTCGATGTAGCGCCACACGAAGTTCATCATCAGCACGAACATGACGATGAAGAACGTGAGGATCATCGGCCCGAGGTAGGCTTTCAGAACGAGTTTGTGGATGGTTTTCATGCGGCCGTTACCGTTTTTCTGCGACGCAAAGTTAGCAGTTTTACCGCAACGAGCGTCAGGGTGAGCGTAAATATGATGGCCGCGCCGGGCGGGACTTCGAGGTGGTAGCTGGCGGCGAGCCCGGCGACGTTGCCGGCCACGGCGACGACGGGGGCCCACAGGGTCAGCGTGCGGTAGGAACGCGAAAAGGCGTTGACGATGACCACGGGCAGCGTGAGCAGCGAAATGAGCAGCACGATGCCCATGATGCGTATCGAGAGTACGATGGTCACGGCCACGAGGGCGGCCGTCAGGTAAGAAATCGTGCGGGTGCGGATGCCGCGGCTGCGGGCGAATTCGCGGTCGAAAGCCACGTACATGACGGGCCGGAGCCACAGTGCCGCGCCGATAAGCAGCAGGAATGTGAGCACGGCCAGTCCGGCCACGTCGCCGCGCGTGACGGTGATGATGCTTCCGAAGAGGTAGGCCGACAGGTCGCCCGACGTGTAGCCCGGCCGCAGGCTCATGAAGAGCGCTCCGACAGCCATGCCGACCGACCAGATGATGCCGATGGCCGAATCCTCGCGGATGCGGCCGCGGCTCCCGGCCCATTCGATGCCCAAGGCCGAGAGTACGGCGAAAAGCATGGCGCCTGCGATGGGGTCGGTGCCTAAGTAGAATGCGATGCCCAGCCCGCCGAACGAGGCGTGGGTGATGCCTCCGGCGAGGAAGACCATCCGCCGGCACACGACGTAGGTGCCTGCTATCCCGCAGGTTATGCCCGAGAGGATGCAGGCCGCCAGCGCGTTGGACAGATAGCCGTATTGGAAGAGGTCGCCGAAGAATTCCATACCGTGTTAGCCGAATGCGCGCAAATTTACGCTTTTTTCCGGGAAATGCCGCTTTTTTCCGGCCGCTTTTCGTAATTTCGCAACCGGAAAGCAACGGCGGACTTTTCAGACTTTCCGGCATAGCCTGCAAGCAGTCTCTGCCCTCGCTGAACCGCAAAGTCGACCTTTAACTTTTCACCTTTCACCTTGGATATATGTTTCCTCGCAAAGTCAATTTCCATACCTTAGGCTGCAAACTCAACTTTTCGGAGACCTCGACGCTGGCCCGCGAGTTCGCGCGCGGCGGTTTCGAGCGCGTGGCGGCGGACGCTCCGGCCGACATCTGTGTGATAAACAGCTGTTCGGTGACCGAACACGCCGACAAGAAATGCCGCAACCTGATTCGCAAGCTCCACCGCCGCAACCCGCAGGCCATCATTGCCGTGACGGGGTGCTACGCGCAGCTCAAGCCGCAGGAAATCGCCGCCATCGAGGGGGTGGACCTGGTGCTGAGCAACAACGACAAGGGCGAGCTGTACCGCCGGGTCGCCGCGCTCGGGGGCAAGTGCCGGGCACAGGTTTTCAGCTGCGACACCGATTCGCTGACCTCGTTCTTCGCGGCCTTTTCGAGCGGCGACCGCACGCGGGCTTTTCTGAAAGTCCAGGACGGCTGCGACTACTGCTGCTCCTACTGCACGATCCACTACGCCCGCGGAGCGAGCCGCAACATGCCCATCGCCGACCTGGTCGACGAAGCGCGGCAGATAGCGGCGGCGGGCCAGCGCGAGATCGTCATCACGGGGGTCAACACGGGCGACTTCGGCCGCACGACGGGCGAGAAGTTCATCGACCTGCTGCGGGCGCTCGACGCCGTGGAGGGGATCGACCGCTACCGCATTTCGTCCATCGAGCCCAACCTGCTGACCGACGAAATCATCGCGTTCTGCGCCTCGTCGCCCAAGTTCCAGCACCATTTCCACATCCCGCTGCAAAGCGGCTCGGACCGCATACTGGGGCTGATGCGCCGCCGCTACACCACGGCCCGGTTTGCCGAGCGGGTGGCGGCCGTGCGGCGCGCGATGCCCGATGCGTTCATCGGAATCGACGTTATCGTGGGATTCCCGGGCGAAACGGAAGCCGACTTCCGGTCGACCTACGACTTTCTGGCCGGACTGCAACCTGCGTTCCTGCATATTTTCCCCTTTTCGGAACGTGCGGGCACTCCGGCAGTGGATTTGCCGGACAAGGTGCAGGCATCGGTGGCGACGCGGCGTGCGGGCGAACTGGAAGAGTTGTGCGAACGGCTGCACGGCGAATTCTGCGCCCGCGGCACGGGGACCGAAGCCGAAGTGTTGTTCGAGAGCACGATGCGCGGCGGGCTGATGTTCGGCTACACGGGCGAATACCGCCGCGTGAAAGCCCCCTACGACCCTGCGCGCATCAACGCCGTGTGCCGGGTCCGGCTGGGCGCGATGGACGATTCGCACGATTTGTGGGGAGAAATCCGGGAATAATAAGTATATTTGCAGGCTTATACAATAATTAGAGAAAGCTATATGACGGGTATGCGCAGAAGGGTGACGATCGGATTCCTGAGTATCGTCTGCCTGCTCTTCTTTTCGGGGATGGTCTCGCTGGTGGAACTGAGCCGCCTGAGCCGCGACACGGACGGCATATTGCGGACCAACCAGCGCAACATCGAGTTGGCGAAGACGATGCTCGACGCGGCGCACGGCCACAACGTGGCGCTTATCCGGCTGGCGGTGTTCGGCGAACGGCAGTATGACAGCCTGTGCATGGCCAGCCTCGAACGGCTCGAAAGCAGCTTGCAGGCGGCCCAGCACGAAGCGCTGGAAAAATCGTTTCTCGATTCGCTGGCCTTTGCGGCGACCGAACTGCGCCTGCTGACGGACAACTATCTGGCGTTCGGCGTGTCGGAACGCCCTGCGTCGAAACCCGCGGCGGCAGGCTACGCCGACCCGGTGGGAGCCCGGTGGTACAACGACCAGTACGAAGCGGTCTACGAACGGCTCACGGCGGCTATCAAGAGCTACATGACCTCGACGCAGAGTTCGCTGGCCCCCCGCACCGAGCAGATGAAGAAGAACGCCTACCGCGCGGTGACGCCGGTGCTGATCTCGCTGTCGGTGATGATAGCCATCGTGCTGATGCTCTTTTACTTCATGTCGATATATTGCGTCAATCCCATCGTCCAGATGAACAAGGGGCTGGGCGACTGGCTGACGTTCCGGGTGCCGTTTGCGGTGAAGGGCGACCTGAAGGACGAGGTGCTCGAACTGCGTGAGAAAATCGACGCGCTGATAGCGCTTCTGAAGCAGAACAAAGCGTAGAGGGGCGATGCGGGTAGATGTCGTAATGAGGTACGTAGGCATGGTGATGCTGTTCATCGCCGGATTCATGCTGCTGTCGGCCGGCATTTCGTGGCTCGGCGGCATGGATTCGTCGTTCTATGCACTGCTTCTCGCGGCGTTGCTGACGGCGCTGCTGGGCGCTTTCCCGCTGATTTTCGTGGAGAAGAAGGAGCAGCTCACCAACAAGGAGGGATTCTGCGTGGTGGTGGCTTCGTGGCTGGTGGCCTGCGTGGTCGGGACCTTCCCCTATCTGATATGGGGCGGCGAATTCAGCCTCGTCAACGCGCTGTTCGAGAGCGTCTCGGGCTTCACGACGACGGGCGCCACCGTGCTGACCGACATAGAGGTTCTGCCCCGCGGCATGCAGTTCTGGCGCATCTCGACGACGTGGATAGGCGGCATGGGCGTGGTGATGTTCGCGCTGGTAATCCTGCCCTCGATAGGCCGCAGCAAGATGACCCTTTCCAACGTGGAGCTCTCGACGCTGGCCAAGGACAATTATCGCTATCGCACGCAAATCATCGTGCGCATCCTGCTGGTGGTCTACGTGGGACTGACGGTGCTCTCGTCGCTGTTGCTCAAGTTGGCGGGCATGGACTGGTTCGATGCGGTGTGCCACGGGATGTCGGCGTGCGCCACGAGCGGATTCTCGACCCGCAACGCGAGCATCGCCTACTACAACAGCCCCTCGATAGACGCGATTCTGGTATTGGTCATGACGCTGGCCGGTATCCACTTCGGGCTGATATACGCCACCGTGACGGGCAAGCGCAACAACATATTCCGTTCGGAGGTGACCCGTTGGTACGTGGGTCTGCTGCTGGCGGGCGCGGCGGTCATCGCCGTGACGCTCTATGCGGCGGGGCTCTACCCTACGCTCGGGACCTCGCTGCGCTATGCGCTGTTCCAGTTCGTGTCGCTGGTCTCGACCACGGGATTCGCGACGGCCGACACCAATCTGTGGCCTCCGCTGGCGGTGGTGCTGCTCATTGCCGGTTCCATCGTGTGCGCGTCGGCGGGTTCGACGTCGGGCGGCATCAAGATCAACCGCTTGGTGCTGGCGGTGAAGATGATGCGGGCGCGGCTCCGGCAGCAACAGCACCCCAATGCGGTCCTGCGCATCCGGCTCGACGGCGTGGTGCAGGAGACCGAATTTTTGCACACGGTGATGACCTTCATCGTAGCCTACTTCATGCTCATAGCCGCCGGAACGGTCTTTGCGGCGCTCTGCGGCACCGACCTGACCACGGCTTTCACGGGTTCGGTGGCGATGCTGGGCAACGTGGGGCCCGGATTCGGGCAGGTGGGTTCGATGAACACCTACGCCGAACTTCCGGCGGCCCTCAAACTCTTCGATTCGTTTCTGATGCTCTTCGGGCGTCTGGAGATATTCGGACTTATTCAGCTCTTTTTCATCAAATGGTGGCGATGACCAAGTTATTGCGCAATATTGGCCTGCTCGGGGCGCTTTTGTTCGGAACCGTGGGTACGGGTGCTTCGCAGCCTCCTGTCGAAGCCCGCATCGCGGGACTGGAGGGCAACGGCGAATACATGTCGCTGCTGGAAGAGGACGCCCGGCTGCAGGAGCGCGAGGATTCGGTGGGCCATGCGGTCGAGGGGCTGCGGCGGCGCCTGCGCGACGACCGCGAAGCCGACCGTGCGGCGCTGGCCGACGAAATATTGGAGCTGGAAAACCGCATTTTCGAGATACGCACGGCCAAAGGGCGGATCATCGACCGCATCAACACCATCGAACAGGAATGGGTGCTGGCCAATCTGAACAAGGCGACGGCCGAACCCGAACCCGCGGCGCCGCCCGCACCTGCCGTGCGGACGGAGGGGGTGCGCAACCTGACGGACAACCGCTGTTTCCGCGACGAACTGCCTGCGCAGGACTATGCCGCCTTGCAGCGGGCCCAGCAGCTCGAATGCCGGGCGGCCGAGTGGATGCGCCGCTACTGCGCCAATCATACGACCCTCGGCCAGCTGGCCGACGCCTACCGTGCGGCGACGGCCGAAGCCGAGGCGCTGGAAATCTACGCCAGCTATCAGACGCTCGACGGGCTGAACCGCACGCTGGCCGATTCGCTGTCGGGGGCGTGGAACTACATTTTCGACAACAAGAGCTATGCCTACGACTACATGCTCGACAAGCTGGGCCACACCGAACTGCTTGCCGTGCAGGAAGATGCTCTGGCCGAAACGGCCCGCACGTTTGCCGAACTGCAAGGCACCACGGCGTCGGACGAGGTGGTGGACTACGTACTGCGCAAGCAGGTGCTGGTGGACTACGAGGTGACGGTGGCCCATGTGCTGGGACTGGCCCGGGCGGCCGATTCGCTGCGCAATGTCTCCATGCAGCTCTGCACGGTCGACTACCGGCTGCCGCGGTGCGAGGTCGAAGAACGCTATTTCCTGGTCTACGACGACATTGCCTTTCCGTCGGTGTCGCCCTACGACACCCGCCACCCGATTCCCGAGTGCCGGATTTACTCGCGGGGAACGATTTACCGCATCCTGCTGGGCCGTTTCAGCACCAAGCGCCCGGTGTCGACGTTCCGGGGGGCCGCGCCGCTGTCGTATCTGATCGACGGCGACGGCAAGTGGTGCTACTATGCGGGCGGATTCGCCACCCGCCGCGAAGCCGAGGAAGCGCAGGCCCGGCTGAAGAAACGCGGCTTTGCGCGGCCCGAAATCGTGGTGTGGCACGACGGTGAGTACCGCAACGTCTCGCTCGACGGCGATGCGGCGGCGGAAACGTACCGGGTGGAAATCGCCGCCCCGGGGCCGCTGTCCGATGAAGTGAAGCAGGCCATCGCCCGCACGGCCCGCGGTGCGGGGCTGTCGCGCGCGGGGCAGAAATTCATCGTGGGGATGTTCGACGACCGGGCCGTGGCCGAACAGGTGGCCCAGGCCGTGCGGCGCGCCGACCCCGACCTGGAAATAAAAATTGCGGAAACGGCCGAATAACCGGAAAATTTCGCTACCTTTATAACGTATTCATCAAAACCTGCGGTTATGGATATGTTCTATGTTGTTCTGCTGGTGCTCTTCGGGGTGCTGTTTCTGGTGGCCGAGCTGGTTTTCCTGCCGGGCGTGTCGGTGGGTGCCGTGCTGTCGCTGGTATGCTACGGAAGCGCCATTTACCTGGCGTTCCGTAATTTAGGCCCGCTGGCGGGCGTTGCGGCGATATTGGCCATCGGGCTGCTGTCGCTGGTGGCGACCGTCGTGTCGCTGCGGGCCAAGACATGGCAGCGCTTCTCGCTCAAGCAGGAAATACGCTCGTCGTCGATGCCCCGCCCTGAGGAAGAACTCCGCGTGGGCGACCGCGGCACCACCCTTTCGCGCCTGTCGCCCATGGGCAAGGTGGAAATCGGGGGCCGCATCTATGAAGCCAAGTCGCAGGGTCCCTATGTCGACCCGCACAGAGAAGTGGAAGTGACGGGCTTCGAGAACTTCAGCGTCATCGTGAAAACAACCGACTAAAAAACCATAAGATTATGTTGGAACCCGCATTGATTGCATTGATTGTCTTCGTGAGCCTGTTCGCCATCTGGCTCGTATTCTATTTCGTGCCGGTGGGGCTGTGGTTCTCGGCGCTGGTTTCGGGCGTGCGCATCAGCCTGCTGCAACTGATTCTGATGCGCTGGCGCAAGGTTCCGCCCTCGACCATCGTGGCGTCGATGATCGAAAGCACGAAGGCGGGGCTGAAACTCAATCCCAACGAACTGGAAGCCCACTACCTGGCGGGCGGCAACGTCTCGAACGTGGTGCATGCGCTGGTTTCGGCCCAGAAAGCCAACATCCTGCTCGACTTCAAGATGGCGACGGCCATCGACCTGGCGGGCCGCGACGTGTTCGAGGCGGTGCAGATGTCGGTGAACCCCAAGGTCATCAACACGCCGCCCGTAGCCGCGGTGGCCAAGGACGGCATCCAGCTGATAGCCAAGGCCCGGGTGACGGTGCGCGCCAATATCAAGCAGCTGGTCGGCGGCGCGGGCGAGGAGACGGTGCTGGCGCGTGTGGGCGAAGGAATCGTCTCGTCGATAGGCTCGGCCGCCTCGCACAAAATCGTGCTGGAGAACCCCGATTCGATTTCGCGGGTGGTGCTCGAAAAGGGGCTCGACGCGGGAACGGCGTTCGAGATACTTTCGATCGACATTGCCGACATCGACGTGGGCAAGAACATCGGCGCACAGCTTCAGATGGACCAGGCGCAGGCCGACAAGAACATCGCGCAGGCCAAGGCCGAAGAACGGCGCGCGATGGCCGTGGCGCTGGAACAGGAAAACAAGGCCAAGGCGCAGGATGCGCGCGCGAAGGTGATTCTGGCCGAAGCGGAGGTGCCGATGGCGATGGCCGAGGCGTTCCGCAACGGCAATCTGGGCATCATGGACTATTACAGGATGAAGAACATGATGGCCGACACGACCATGCGCGAATCCATCGCCCGGCCGGAGAAGAAATAAACGGCAGACGCCGGAAACGAAATGGCCGACCCTCGGGGCCGGCCATTTCGTTTTAATACACCTCCTCGGGCAGGGTCTCGCCCACGGGGTCGCCCTGGAGCCCGTCGCGCCACTTGACGGCGGCGTGGGTGCCGTCGCAATAGGGCTTGTTGGCCGACTGCCCGCAGCGGCACACCACCACCCGGTTGCGGAGCTCGAAGAACTCGCCGTTTTCGCGGCGCATGGGAATGCCGCCGCGAATCCACAGCCCGCCGCTGGCGCCGATGGCGGGGTCCTCGATAAGGCCCAGGCTGGGCTCGAAACGGAACTCGTAGGGAGTGCCCGAAGCCTTGTCCCAAGCTGTGAGCCGCGCGCTGGGACACATCGAAGCCTCGCGGACGGCCAGCCGCCTTGCTTCGGGATCGGAGGAGAGCTCGGTCAGCGTCCAGGCCCCGCCGAAAGGGTGGCAGAAGCGGGCGAAGACGCAATATTGGGGGTTGTCGGTCATGGTGAGCGTGGCGCCCTCGGTCTTGTCGGCCCCGTCGAGCAGCGGCCGCCGGGAAGCGGTGAGCTGCGGGTCCCAGTCGGCGCGGACGTGGGCCCCGTCGCAGTAAGGCTTGCGCTGCGAAGCCCCGCACCGGCAGAGCGCTGTAGGCTCCGCTTCGGTGGAGAAATGGCGCCCCTCCTGGAAATACCAACTTTCGTTGTCGGGGTCAGGCATGATGAACTGCTCGCAGAAAGGCGGCCGCCCGTAGACCAAGTAAGGCCCTTTTTCGGTGACGGTGACGGAGACCCGGCCAGCGGCCGGGTCGGAATCCGTGGGAGTTTTGTGTGCGGACATACTTGCAGGGTTGAACGGTACGTTTGTAAAGCGGACGGCAATAATTGTTCCCAACGGAACTGTTCGTGCCGCCGGATGAGATTTAATTTTACCTTTTATTAGTATATTTGCATTGTTACTATAACATCATTTGCGATGGACCGATTATTCTGTGTAATTGCAAGTCTGCTTTTTACAGCGCTAATCGTAGGGTTGGATGCTTTCGCCCGACGATCCGCACGTCGGCAACGTGAGAAACGGTGGCCGGATTTAAGAAAAAAGATATGACCATTTCTCCCGCCCCCGTTCCCGCAGAACGGGGTTTCTTATATCCCGGCTTCAAGGCACCCGACGTATTCAAATCGAAGTCTAAGATGACTTGGCGCTGCGTTGTATTTTCTGCCATGATTTTGCTGGTTTGTCAAAATTCGTATCTTTGTACTTTCGGAAGACGATAAATTGAACGATATGAAATCATTGGCAAGACTGGCGGCCGCGGCTGCGATGGCTGCGGCGCTGCTGACGGCGTGCGGCAAGGAGAAGGAGACGGGCGACATTCGTTTCGACCGCCCGGCGCTCTATCTGTCGCAGGGCCGCACGGCGACGGTGGCTTTCACGACCGACAACATCGACCTGCGGACCCTTTCGGTGACCTCCCGTCCGACGGGCTGGGAACAAATCGAAGTGAACGCGGCGGAGAAGACCCTGACGGTGACGGCCCCTGCCGCCATAGAGGGCGAGACGGCGTCGTCGGGCTCGGTGGTGCTGACCGGCGTGCCGGGCGGTGGCGGCTCGGTGGCTTCGGGAACCCTGTTCGTGAGCATTGCGGGAACGGAAGACCTGAGCGCCTACCCTGCCAACAGCTATCTGGCGAACAAGAAAGAGACGGAATACCTGTTCGACGCCCTGCACAAAGGCGAGGGCGAGGAAGAACTGGCCACGGCCCGGCTGGGAATCATCTGGCAGTCGGCGTCGGAGCTGGTGCAGCACCTGCATTTCGACGGGCAGAAAGGCTCGTTCTATATAGGTGCCGACAAAGACGATGCGACCCGCATCAAGGAGGGCAACGCACTGATAGGCGCCTACGATGCACACGACAAACTGCTGTGGAGTTGGCACATATGGGTGGCGGACTTCGACCCGGAGGCACAGCCGCTGGTGCTGAACGGCCGCACGCTGATGGCCCGCAACCTCGGCGCCCGGACCGAAAGCCATGCGACGGCGGCGGAGAAGCTGGCTTCCTACGGACTCTATTACCAATGGGGCCGCAAGGAACCGTTTATCGGCCCGCTGACCTACAATGCTGCGTCGGGCGGCGTCTCGGCGAAGATGTACGACGGCTCGGGAACGGGCGTATCGCTGAAAGCGACGGCGTCGACGGCCGAGACGGGCACGATGGCCTATGCGGTGGAACACCCGCTGGAATTCATCACGGCGGCCGAAAAGGATGCCGACTGGCTGCAAGGCGGCACGACGGTGCGCTGGTCGGAGGAGGAGAAAACGCTCTATGACCCCTGCCCGCACGGGTGGCGGGTGGCCCCTGTGTCGGCTTTCGACAACCTGTCGATAAAGGACGACCTGGCCGCGGACGCCGACTACGCGTCGCAGTACGGCTGGACGCTGGGCGACGGAACGGCCGAATCGTACTTTGCGGGCGCCGGACGCCGGAGCTGGCGCGATGCGAGCGTGCAGAACTATTTCGACGAATCGCTGCCTGCGCGGGCGGTGGAGATGCAGCCGTGGGTAGGCTACTACTGGACCGCCGGCGAGGTGGGAGCGCTCTCCCCTGCTTTCTGCTTCTGGTACAAGGCGGACGACGTGGCGGCGAGCGATGTACGCAACGGCCGCCCGATGGGCCGCGCCAACGGCATGCAGGTACGCTGTGTGAAAGACGAATAGAACTCGGGAAAGAGCAAAAAATCCCGGACTTGCTTGGCAAGTCCGGGATTTTTCGTTTGGCCGGAAGGGGCGTTACTTTTTCTTCGGCTCGGGCTCGGTGTCGCGGCCGCCGCCGAGGGCCTGGTAGAGGTTGATTACGCCCTGTATCTCGTCGAAGCGATCGGCGATTTGCGACAACTGGGCCGAGAGGAGCGACTGCTGGGCGGTGAGGACCTCCAGGTAAGTGGTGGACGAATGCTCCATCAACAACTCGGTGCTCTCGACGGCCCGCTTCATGGCCTTGATCTGCTTGGCCCGCAGCTCGCTTTTGGCGCGGGCCGTCTGGTACTGCGACAAGGCGTTGTTGACCTCGGCCCCGGCGTTGAGCAGGGTCTGCCGGAACGAGAGCTTGGCCTCCTCCTGCTGGGCCTTCATGATTTTGACGCGCGCGCGGTTGGCCCCGGCGTTGAAGATGGGCTGCAAGAGCGAAGCCGCGGCGTTGAGCAACAATTTACCGGGATTGACGATGATCGACCCGGCGCTGTTGGTCCACCCTGCCGCCCCGCTGAGGGTGATGGAGGGATAGAGCGCCGACCGGGCTTCGGCCGTGGCGTAATAAGCCTGCATCAAGGCGAACTCGGAAGCACGGACGTCGGGCCGGTTGGAAAGAAGCTGGACGGGAACGCCGACGGTGATTTCGCGGGGCAGGTGGCGGCTGGAGAACGACCCGCGCCCGACGGCCTGCGGAGTACGCCCGAGGAGCGAACAAAGGCTGTTCTCGACCTGGCGTAGCTGGTGGTCGAGGTCGCGGAGCGAGGATTCGATGGCGTAGTAATTACCCTCGTACTGAGCGACCCCGGCCTCGGTGGTCATGCCGGCCTCCTTCATGGAACGCATGGTCTCGACGCTCTTTTTCCAACGGTCGGCCGTTTCGCGGGTGACCTGCTGCTGGCTGTCGAGCATCAGCAACGTATAATAAAGGTTGGCGACGCTGGCGATCAACTGCGTGCGCACGGCCTGGCGGTACTCGATACTTTGGAGGTAGAGCGCCTTGGACTTGCGCTTGGTATTGGTGAGCGCGTTGAAGATGTCGAACTGCCAACTGGCGGTGATGGGGACGCTGTAAGTTTTGACGGCGGGGCCGTTGTCGAAACTGCTGATGTTCCCCTGCGGCGCGAAGTTGAACGACGGCAGGTAAGCGAGCCGCGCCGACTTGAGCGACGCTTCGGTCTCCTTGACGCGCCAATGGGCCGACTGCAGGTCGGTGTTGTTGGCCAGGGCCTCCTCGATGAGCGACTGCAAGTGCGGGTCGGTGAAGACCTCCTGCCAACGGACGTTGCCGAAGGTGGCGGTGTCGGCGCTCTCGGCCGAGCCGTAGAGCCCGTCGGTCGAAATCTCGGGGCGGGTATAGGGCTTGTAGATGCCGCAGCCGACCGATGCGGCCGCCAGGCACAGGATGATGAACTTTTTCATGATCAGAGCTCTTCTTCTTTCTGGTTTCTGCATGCTTCGACCTCGGCGCGGACGGACCACTGCGGGGCGGGGTCGAACTCCAACGGCTTGATTTTCTCCTGCAACGCCTGGAACACGATGAAAAGCGTCGGGACGAGGAACAGCAGGGCGAGCGTACCGACGATCATGCCGCCGACGACGCCTGTGCCGAGCGTAGAGTTGCCGTTGGCGCCCACGCCGCTGGCGAGGACGAGCGGAATCATACCGAAGACCATCGTCAGGACGGTCATCAGAATGGGACGCAGGCGGACCTTGGCGGCCGAAACAGCGGCCTGCGTGAGGCTCATGCCAGCGCGTCGGCGGTCGCCGGCGTACTCGGTGAGGAGGATGGCCGTCTTGGCCAACAGACCGATGAGCATGATGAGACCCGTCTGCAAATAGATGTTGTTCTCCAACCCCATCAACTTGGCGAAGAGGAACGAACCCATCAGACCGCACGGCACGGAGAGGATGACGGCGAACGGGATGATGAAACTCTCGTACAAAGCGCTGAGGATAAGGTAGATGAGTAGGATACAGATGCCGAAGATGATGACGGTGTTGCTGCCGGTCTGCGCCTCCTCGCGCGTGATGCCGCCGAACTCGAATCCGTAGCCCTTGGGCAGCACCTCGGCGGCCGTCTCGCGGATGGCCCGGATGGCGTCGCCCGACGAATAACCGTCGGCCGAAGTACCGGTGACGGCGATGGAATTGTAGAGGTTGAAGCGGTTGAGCACCTCGGGGCCGTAGACCTTGGTGAGCTCGACGAACTGGCTGACGGGAGCCATCTCGCCGGACTGCATCCGCACGAAGATGTTGTTGAGCGATTCGGTATCCAGACGGTACTTGGGGTCGGCCTGCATGGTGACGCGGTAGACCTTGGAAAAACGGTTGATGTTGGAGATGTACTGCCCGCCGTAGTAACCCGAGAGCACGGAGAGGATCTCCGTGGGCGAAACCCCGGCGCGCTTGGCCTTGGCGGCGTCGATGTCGACGACGTACTGCGGGAAACTGATGTCGAAGGTCGAATAGGCGCGGCCGATTTCGGGACGCTGGTTCAGGGCGCCGACGAACCGGAGGTAGACATTATAGAAATCGCGGATGTCGCCCCCGGTGCGGTCCTGCAAGAACATGTTGAACCCGGTGGAAGTACCGTAACCCGAAATCATGGGCGGTGCGACGGCGAAGACCTGCGCGTTCTTGATGTCGGCGGTGCGGGCGTAGATCTGCCCGATGACGGCATCGACAGCGTCCTGCTTGTCGGGGCGCTCCTCCCAATTCTTGAGCTTGACGATACACATGCCGTAGGAATTGCCCTGCCCGGCGATCATGCCGTAACCTGCGACCTGGTTGAAGTCGCGGACCTGGGGAATCCCCTGCAACCGGCGCCCGACCTCCTGCATGACCTTGTCGGTCTCGGCGAGCGAAGTGCCGGGAGCGGTGGTGACGTTGACCATGACGGTGCCTTGGTCCTCGTCGGGGACGAGACCCGTCTTGGTGGAATTCATCAACACGACCAAAGCAGCGAACGACAGTCCGAGCGTAGCCCACATGAGCCACTTGTGCTTGATGAAGAACATGACGCCGTGCTTGTATTTGCCGACGATGGCGCTGAACGCCGTATTGAACGCCTTGCGGAAGCGGGCGGCGAAGTTGTCGCGCATCTCGCCGTTCTCGTCCATATAGGGCTTCATGATGATGGCGCAGAGCGCGGGCGACAGCGTAAGGGCGTTGAGCGCGGAGATGCCGACGGCGACGGCCATGGTCAGACCGAACTGCGTGTAGAAGACGCCCGACGTACCGCCCATCATGGCGACGGGGATGAAGACGGCCATGAAGACCAACGTAGAAGTGACGATAGCCGAAGTGATGCCCGACATGGCGTCGATGGTGGCCATGTAAGAAGACTTGTACCCGGCGTCGAAACGCGCCTGCACGGCCTCGACGACGATGATGGCGTCGTCGACGACGGTGCCGATGGCGAGCACGAGGGCGAACAGCGTCAGGAGGTTGATGGAGAACCCGGCGACGGAGAGGAACGCGAAGGTACCGATGAGTGCGACGAGAATCGAAACCGTGGGAATCAACGTGGACCGGATGTCCTGCAAGAAGACGTAGACGACCAGCACGACGAGGATGATGGCCTCGAAGAGGGTTTTGACGACCTCGTTGATGGAAGCGTAGAGAAAGTCGTTGACGTTCTGAAGGCTGACGATTTCGATGCCCTTGGGCAGCTCGGCGCGGATTTCGTCGAGCAGGTCCTCGATGTCCTCGACGACCTGCGTGGCGTTGGACCCGGCGGTCTGGAAGACCATGGCGGCGATGCCGGGGTGGCCGTTGGCGTAGCCTTTATAGGCATAGGACTCGCCGCCGAGCTCGATGTCGGCGATTTCGCTGAGCCGCAGCACCTGCCCGTCGGGGGTGGAGCGGATGACGATATTGCCGAACTCCTCGGGCGTCATCCTGCGGCCGCGGTACTTCATGGTATACTGGAACGCGTTGTCGGAATTCTCGCCCAACTGCCCCACCGCCGACTCGATGTTCTGCTCGGAAAGCGCGTAGGTGACGTCGGACGGAACGAGCCCGTACTGCGCCATGACGTCGGGTCTGAGCCAGATACGCATGGCGTAATCGTCGCCCAGGGCCATGAACTCGCCCACGCCCTGGATACGCTGGATGCGCGGCTTGATGTTGATGTTCATGTAATTGGCGAGGAAGACCTCGTCGTAGGAATCGTCGGGGCTGTTCAAGGCGAAGACGCGCAGCATGGAAGTCTGCCGCTTCATGGTGGTGACGCCGATGCGGGTGACCTCGGCGGGCAGCGACCCGGTGGCGGTGGCGACGCGGTTCTGCACGTTGACCGTAGCCATGTCGGCGTCGGTGCCCTGCTTGAAGTAGACGGTGACGGAAGCCGAACCGGCGTTGGTGGCGCTGGACTGGATGTAGATCATGTCCTCGACGCCGTTGATGGCCTCCTCGAGGGGCACGATGACCGACTTCTGGATGGTCTCGGCGCTGGCGCCGGGATAGGACGCGTGGACCATGACCGTAGGCGGCGCGATGTCGGGATACTGCTCGATGGGCAGCGTGGCCAGACCGATCAGACCGGCGATGACGATGACGATGGAGATGACGGACGCCAGCACGGGGCGCTCGATGAAGTGTCTGAGTGTCATGGGCTATTCCTCCTTGGCGGTTTGGGCATCGGGAACGGTTTCGGCCACGGCTTCTGCCTCAGCTTCGGCTTCGGCTTCGGCCTGCGGCTGTTTGGGGACGATGGGCGTACCCTCGCGCAGGAGACCGACGCCCTCGGCGACGATGGTCTCGCCGGGCTCGAGACCCGAACGGACGATGTACTCGCGGCCGTTGGTAACCTTCTCGACGTCGATCATGGCCGATGAAGCCTTGCCGTCGATGACCTTATAGACATAGACCTTGTCCTGGATCTCGAACGTAGCGGTCTGGGGAATGACGATGCAATCTTTATAGACGGAGGGCAGGATGATGTTGCCCGACCCGCCGCTGTGCAACAGCCCGTTCTTGTTGGGGAATGCGGCACGCAGCTGGACGCTGCCGGTCGAAGCGTCGATGACGCCGCTGATGGACTCGACGCGCCCGGAGTGGTCGTAGAGCGACCCGTCGCTGAGCTGCAGCTGCACGTCGGGCATGTTCTGCAAGGTAGCGGCCGTGGAGCCGTAACGACGGGTGAGGTTGAGCAGCTGGTTCTCGGTCATCGAGAAGTAGATGTACATCTCGGAATTGTCGGAAACGGTGGTGAGCTTGGCGGACGGACCGACCAAAGCGCCGACGCGGAACGGCAAAGTCCCGACAACGCCCTTGGACGGAGCCTTGACGACCGTATAGGAGAGGTTGTTGGCGGCGCTGACCCGCTGGGCCTCGGCCTGCGCGAGCTGAGCCTCGGCGGTGAGGAGCTGGTTCTGGGCGGAGGAGAGGTCGAACTGCGAAACGACCTTGCGCCTGAAAAGCTGCTTCTTGCTGTCGCGGACCAGCTTGGCGGTGGAAACCCCGGCCTTGGCGGCGGCGACGTTGGCTTCGGCGGTCTGAAGCGCGGCCTTGTAAGGCACCTGGTCGATGATGAAGAGCGTCTGCCCCTCGTCGACCTGCTGGCCCTCGGTGATGCAAAGCTCGGAAACGGTGCCCGAAATCTGGGGATAGATATCTATGTCCTGCCGCCCGCGGACGGTAGCCGAATAATAAACGGGAATCTCCCGGTCGGAAGTGGCGACGGTCTGGACGGCGTAGTGCTCGGGACCCGCGGCGACGGGAGCTTCGGCACAGCCGACGGCCGCGGCGCAGCAGGCTGCGAGGGCCGCTTTTACGAATTTCTGCTTCATAATCATCTTTCTTTCTACGTTATATATATATCAAGGATGCAAAAATAGGCTAAATTTGCGAAGCTGCGAAGTGGATATTGCGAAAAGTGTTGTTCATTTTCGGAATGATTTTCGGCTTGGCGAACGAAAAAACGCTATTTTTGTCCGAAAAAAGAATAACGTTTTGCACCGGCAACCTTTCGGCGAAGCCTGCTTTCCGAAAGGACTAACGCCGGAAGAAACGTTCGTAGTATACGAACGCTCAAATAAATAGCCTATGTTTTCATCCGCCGACCCGCTGGTGACCACCCCCGAAGAACAATTTGCGGTCGGGAACTCCGACTTTGCGTTTTACGGCAACTATGCGTCGCGCTGCCGGAGCTTTGCGGTGGCGTGGTGCACGGGAGGCCGCGCGGAAGCGACGGTCAACCAACACCGGGGAACGCTGGAACGCAACACGTGGCTGTTTCTGCTGCCCGGGTGGGTGCTGATGCTGACCGACTGCACGGAAGACTTCCGGATGAACTACTGCGCATTCTCGAAAGAGATGTTTGCCGAAGCGGCGTTCCGTCTTGAACCGGCCTTTTTCCAGGCCCTGCGCGAATGCCCGCTCGGTACGATGACCGACGGAATGGCCGAAGGGGCCGAAGCGTGGTTCCGGATGATGGAATACACCTATCGCGACAAGGAAAACACATACCGCAACACGATTATCCGCAACCGCCTGCAAAACATGCTGCTGGGAAGCTATGACAAGTACCTGCGATTCGGCACGCAGCGCCGGACGGCGCCGGACAAACGGTCGCGGCAGACGGACCTGTTCCACCGTTTTGTGGACCTGACCCACGAATACTGCACGACCCACCGCGAAGTGGCGTTCTATGCTGACCGTCTGTGCATCACGACGCGCTACCTGTCGGGCATCGTGCGCCGGATGGTCCACAGCTCGGTGAAGGAATTCATCGACCGGGCGGTGGTGCTGGAAATCAAGATGCTGCTGCAGTCGACCGACCTGTCGGTGCAGGAAATCGCCTACCGCCTGCGGTTCCCGGACCAGTCGTACCTGGGCCGCTACTTCAAGCACCACACGGGCTACTCCCCTACCGAATACCGCCACGCGAAGGAGTAAGGGCCCGGAATTTGCAAAGGAGACGGGAAAAAAGTCTCCGCTATGAAAGTCACCTTTTTCGGCGTACAGCCCTATGACCGCGAAGCGTTCGACCGGGCCGGCGCCGCCTACGGATTCGAGATATGCTATCATCGGAGCCACCTGAACGCGCAGAACGTAGCGCTGGCGTCGGGGGCCGATGCGGTGTGCATATTCGTGAACGACACGGCCGACGCCGAAACCATCCGCCAGCTGGCCGAAATGGGCGTGAAACTGATAGCGCTGCGCTGCGCGGGATTCAACAATGTGGACCTGACGGCGGCCGTACGCCACGGGGTGTCGGTGGTGAGGGTGCCCGCCTACTCTCCCCACGCGGTGGCGGAACACGCGGTGGCGCTGATGCTGTCGCTGAACCGCAAAATCCACCGTGCCTACTGGCGCACGCGCGACGGTAACTTCTCGCTGCACGGCCTGCTGGGATTCGACATGTACGGCAAGACGGCGGGAATCGTAGGCACGGGCCGGATAGCCCGCGAACTGATTCGGATACTGAAGGGATTCGGGATGGAAGTGCTGGCCAACGACCCCCATCCCGACGAACGCTTCGCGTGGGAAGCGGGCATCTCGTATGTGGCGCTGGACGAACTCTACGAACGCTCGGACGTGATTTCGCTCCACTGCCCGCTGACGGACGGGACGCGCTACATGATAGGCGACGTAGCCATCGGGCGGATGAAACCGGGGGTGATGATCATCAACACGGGCCGCGGCCAACTCATTCACACGGAAGCGCTGATCGACGGTCTGAAAGAGAAGAAAATCGGCGCGGCGGGGCTGGACGTCTACGAAGAAGAAGCGGCCTATTTCTACGAGGACACCTCGGACCGGATTATGGACGACGACGTGCTGGCACGCCTGCTGTCGTTCAACAACGTGATAGTCACCTCTCACCAAGCGTTTTTCACGCGTGAGGCGCTCGACAACATAGCGCATGTGACCCTGCAAAACATGCTGGAATTCGACGCAGGCAAGAAACTGACCAACATAGTATGCCCCGACCCGGTGGCGGGCATGGCGTAACGACGGCAACTTATGAAAAGAATCGTACTGCTCCGCCACGGCGAGAGCCAATGGAACCGCGAAAACCGATTTACGGGCTGGACCGACGTGGACTTGAGCGACCGCGGCCGGACCGAAGCGACCGAAGCCGGAGAACTGCTCCGGAACGAGGGATTCCGCTTCGGAAAAGCCTACACGTCGTATCTGAAACGGGCGGTGAAGACGCTGGACCTGGTACTCGGCGCGCTGGACCAGGACTGGATAGAAGTGGCGAAAAGCTGGCGGCTGAACGAAAAACACTACGGTGCGCTGCAAGGACTGAACAAACGCGAGACGGCCGAAAAATACGGCGAAGAACGGGTGTACGAATGGCGCCGCAGCTATGATGTGGCGCCGGAACCGCTGGCGGCGAACGACCCGCGCAACCCACGCTTCGACCTGCGCTACAAGGGGATACCCGAAGCCGAACTGCCGCTGACCGAATCGCTGTCGCAGACCGTGAAACGGACACTGCCCTACTGGCAATGCGAGATACTGCCGGAGCTGGCGCGCTGCGACGCGCTGCTGGTAGTGGCCCACGGCAACAGCCTGCGGGGAATCGTGAAACACCTGAAAGGGATTTCGGACGACGCCATAGCGGAGCTGAACCTGCCGACGGCCATGCCCTATGTATTTGAATTCGACGAGGGGCTGAACTGCGTGGGCGACTACTTTCTGGGCGACCCCGGGAAAGTGGCCGCGGCGATGGCGGCCGTAGCGGCGCAGGGCCGGAAATGACTTCCTTACATAAAAGAACAAGGTTGCCTGCCGTGGTGGCGGGCAACCTTGCTGTTGTACTCGGAACGGGAATCGAACCCGTACGACCATTGCTGGTCACAGGATTTTAAGTCCGGCGTGTCTACCTATTCCACCATCCGAGCGACCGCGTCCCGAAACGGGAAGCGACGGCAAAAGTAGCAAAAAAACGCGACTTCGCAAAACTTTGCGCCCGGGCCGGGGGGGGCGTCAGCCTGCGGGAATATGACGGTGGCGGGACAGGCCGGCGAGGGACTATGGGTGTTTGCTTGCAGGCCGGGCAGGCGTTGGCTGTCGCGGGGTGTTTACTTGCGGGCCGGGATGGACGCTAATATTCGTCGTCGTAATTGTCGTCGCCCTCGAAATCGCTGAAATCGCTCATCATGTCGTCGAAGATGGAACCCTCGTCGTCGACACGGTTTCGGGAGGGGTCGTACTGGTCGGGAACCTCGGCCTGGGCGAAGATTTCACGAGGATAGGAAGCCCCCTTTTCGGCCTCGTAAGTCCCGGTGAGTTCCAGATAATAAGCCCGGTCGCCGAACAAATCGAACAGATAGATCAGCCGGTCGCGGCTGTTGTGGATAATCTGTCCGAGGGTCACCCGCTCCATGGATTCGGGAGCACCCTCCCCCTCGCCCATATCCATGCAGGTGAATTCGCGCTGCTTCTCCCAACGGTCGTCGGCGGTGAAGAACGACGCCATGCACTCCTCGTATTCGAGCGAGGAGAGGATGAAACGGTGGAAATCGAGCAGCGTAGTGTCGTACTGCACCTCGTAGTCGCGGACGAAACGGTCGTTTTCGTCGCTCAGCATGCGGAAACGGAAGATCATTGACATAGGGTCGTAGTTTGCTATAAGTTTGCGAATGTTCGGCTATTGTACGGTTTCGGTCAGCCAGGCCATCACGTCGAGGTCGTCGGGGTAATCGGTCAGTCCGGGCGACTGCGCGCACCCGAAACCCGTGCGGCGGCTGTGGCCGACGCATTCCGAAACGACGCACTGCAACTCGCCGTCGTGGTCGGCGAGCCATGTTTCGACTTCGGCAAGGTTGCGGTAACGGGTATAGGCGATTTGGCTCAACGACGCCGGAAACCCGGTCTGCTCGACGGCGACGGCGCACCCCAGGTCGATGAACGGGCGGCCGGTCATGGTCAGCAAAGCACGCGAGCGCAGGTAGTTGTTGCGGTATTTGCGGTTCATGGAGGGCATGGCGAGCCGAAGCTCGCAGCCCTCGGGCAGGAAGAGCCGGGAGACGCTGCGGCAGCCCAGTCCGGAATAAGCCCAGATGTCGTCGGCGAGCCCGGCCAGCTGTTCGGGAGTTTCGCGGCCCGAGAGTACGGCGACCGACTGACGATGGCCCCGCAGCAGAGCGGGCTTCCCGGCGTAGTGCGCCTGAAAATAACGGCGGGCGTTGTCGCTGCCTGTGGCGATGACGGCGTCGGTTTCCTGGTGGCCGTCGTAGAACTCGATGGGAACGTCGGGGTCGATGGCGCGCAGCTGCTCAACGACATACTGCATCAGCACGGTGTCTTTGGCCGACGGCTTGACGATGCACCGATGGCCGCTGGCGACGACGCACAGCAGGTCGAAGAACCCTACCAACGGGATATTTCCGGCCATGATGACGAGCACGCGGCGCGGTGCGGCGGGGGGAACGGGATAGGCGGCGAGCCATGGTTCGAGCGTTTCGCGCCGGAGCATCCGGTCGGCGATGGCCGCTGCGGCACGGCTGATTTCTTGGGGCGAAAACCACCCGTTCGCCCGGCAGGCGCCGTCGATAACGTGCTGTGTCTGCGCTGTGTTGCCGAAATCGCGGAGCCGTTCGCCCAAAGCGGAAAAAAGTCCGATAGCATCCTTCATAGTTGCAAAGATAGTGCAAGCCGAGGGCAAAAGCAAACAAGCTTGCTTTTGCCGAGGCGCCGCCTATATTCTGTAAAGATAGTGCAAGCCGAGGGCAAAAGCAAACAAGCTTGCTTTTGCCGAGGCGCC